>NZ_JBVVPC010000047.1:0-59635 GCF_055807355.1 Bradyrhizobium sp. Ken01 | reverse complement strand
CTTGGCCGGTGGCCACCGGCCAAGGCGCTAAGTCACTTCCATCGCACAAATGCTGGCCGTGCAGATACAAGGGGTTGTCTCCGCGAGCGATCCTCTTGCAGCTGCGTTCGCGGATAGAACCCCTCATCCGGCGCTTCGCGCCACCTTCTCCCACAAGGGGAGAAGGAAGAAAAAGAATCACACCGGCAGAAACCGCTTCAAGGCCGGCATGAAGAAGATCCCGAGATTGATCGCAAAGCCGATGCTCCAGAGGATGGAGCGCAGCGTCGGGCGGTTGCCGAGATAGGTCAGCACATAGGCGATCCGTACGATCAGGAACAGCACCGCGAGCTCGTCGATCAGGCGCTGCGGCGAATCCCTGTATTCGGCCAGCAGCACCGCAAAGGCGAAGAACGGAAAGGTCTCGATGCCGTTCTGGTGCGCGCCGAGCGCGCGCTGCGCGATGGCGTCCTCGAAGAAAGCGGGGTCGCGCGGCCGCGAATTGTCGAAGCCGCGAAACCTGATCCATTTGACCGAGACGATCGTCACCAAATAGAGCAGCAATGCTCCGAAGACGCACCATTCCGCGAGTGTCATCTTTCCTCCCCGCCTCGGTGCGACCCTAGCGAAACCGGCCTGATCTTGACAAGCTCGGGGCAACGCGCGACCCAACGAGGCATGACAATCCTGGCCCCTCTCAAAACCACGAAGCCGCTGCCCCAGTCCGGCCAGCCGCGCGTCGGCGTACTCCTGGTCAATCTCGGCACGCCCGATACCGCCGACGCGCGCGGCGTGCGGGTGTATCTGAAGGAGTTCCTCTCGGACGCCCGCGTCATCGAGGATCAGGGCTTGATCTGGAAGGCGGTGCTGAACGGCATCATCCTGCGCACCCGCCCCCGCGCCAAGGCGCGCGACTATCTCAAGATCTGGAACACCGAGAAGAACGAGTCGCCGCTCAAGACCATCACGCGCTCGCAGAGCGACAAGCTCGGAGCCATGCTGTCGGACCGCGAGCAGGTCACGGTGGAATGGGCGATGCGCTACGGTAATCCCTCGATCAAGTCGGGCGTCGATGCACTGATTGCGAAGGGCTGCGACCGCATCCTTGCCGTACCGCTCTATCCGCAATATTCCGCCGCGACGTCGGCCACCGTCTGCGACGAGGTGTTTCGCGTGCTTGCGCGGCTGCGTGCGCAGCCGACGCTGCGGGTGACGCCGCCTTATTACGAGGACGAAGCCTACATCGAGGCGCTCGCCTCCTCGCTCGAGACGCATCTGGCGAGCCTGCCGTTCACGCCGGAGCTGATCGTCGCCTCCTTCCACGGCATGCCGAAGGCCTATGTCGACAAGGGCGACCCGTATCAGAGCCAATGCGTCGCGACCACGGAGGCGCTGCGGCGCCGGCTCGGCATGGACGAGACAAAGCTGCTGCTGACCTTCCAGTCGCGCTTCGGATTCGACGAGTGGCTGCAGCCCTACACCGATAAGACCATGGAGCGTCTGGCGAAAGAGGGCGTGCGTCGTATCGCGGTGATCACGCCGGGTTTTTCCGCCGACTGCCTCGAGACGCTGGAGGAGATCGCGCAGGAGAATGCCGAGATCTTCGAGCACAATGGCGGCGAGCAGTTTTCCGCGATCCCCTGCCTCAACGACAGCGCCCCCGGCATGGATGTGATCCGAACGCTGGTGCTGCGCGAGCTCCAGGGCTGGATCTAGTGAGCCTGGATCCGAGGAGCGCCCCATGAAGCGCCGCGAGGTTCTGGCGCTTCTTGCGGTGACCGCGGCGCTGCCGGCCTCGGTGCTGGCGCAGCAACCGAATGCGACGCGCCGGCTCGGCGTACTCTCGGTCACTGCGGCGGACGACGCGATCGGGCTGACGCGTAGCGCGGTCCTGGTCGAGGCGCTTGCCGGGCAGGGCTGGAAGGAGCACGGCAGCCTTGAGATCGATTGGCGTAACGGCGGCGGCGACCGTGCGCGCATCGCGCAACTCGCCGACGAACTCGTGGCGCTCAAGCCCGACATCCTGCTTGCGGTCGGCACGCCCTCGGTCGAGGAGCTGCGCCGGCGCACGACGACGATCCCGATCGTTTTCGCCGTCGTCACCGATCCGGTCAGCCAGGGCTTTGTCCAGAATCTCGCCCATCCCGGGGGCAATATCACCGGCTTCACCGATTACGACGGCCCGCTGGCCGGCAAATGGCTGGAGATGCTGACGCAGGTCACGCCAAGACCGTCCCGTGTGTTCGTGGTCTACAATCCCGCCACCGCGCCGTTCGCGCCCTTGATGCTGCGTACGATCGAGGACGCTGCGCGGACGCTTCATGTGATGGTCGAGCCCACGCCCGTCCATGACGCAGACACGATCGCGGCGCTGGTGTCGCGCAAAGACGGCGGCTTCCTGATCCTGCCGGACTTCTTCACCATGGCCAACCGCGCCCATCTGCTCGCGGCGATTGCCGAGGCGCACGTGCCCGCGGTGTTCTGGAGCCGCAGTTTCGTCGAGGACGGCGGGCTGATGTCCTATAGCACCGACAGCGCCGAGCAGCTCCGCCGCGCCGCAGGCTATATCGATCGCGTCCTGAAGGGCGCGCGGCCTGCCGACCTGCCGGTGCAGAACCCCACCAAGTTCGAGCTCACGGTCAACCTCAAGGCGGCCAAGGCGCTTGGCGTCACGCTTCCGCCGGGCTTGCTCGCAATCGCGAACGAAGTCATCGAATGAATTCGGCTGTGACGGACGACATGTCCGGATTCGTTAACTTTCGCCGCTAGGTTTGCGCCCGCACGTTTCAAGAGCCTTTCGGAAATACATATCATGGCCGTTCCCTCCAAGCGCGTCTTGTGCAGAATCGTGCTGATACCGACGTGAATCGCGACCGCTGAACCGGTAGGGTCGTGATCCCGACCAATGACAGCGCGGAAAAGGCCTTTTCCCGACAATCCTTTCCGCCTTGGAGGAAATATGAGCGGTTTCGACATTTTCGCGATTGTCCTGGTTTTGCTCGTCATCGTCACGCTGGTGGCCGGCGTAAAGACGGTGCCGCAGGGCTATGATTGGACCATCGAGCGGTTCGGCAAATACACCCAGACGCTGAGCCCCGGGCTCAATCTGATCGTGCCCTATTTCGATCGCGTCGGGCGCAAGATCAACATGATGGAGCAGGTGATCGACATTCCCGAGCAGGAGGTGATCACCAAGGACAACGCCACCGTGACGGTCGACGGCGTCGCCTTCTTTCAGGTGTTCGACGCCGCCAAGGCGAGCTACGAGGTCTCCAACCTGACCCAAGCCGTCACGGTGCTGACCATGACCAACATCCGTTCGGTGATGGGTTCGATGGATCTCGACCAGGTGTTGTCGCACCGTGACGAAATCAACGAGCGCCTGCTGCGTGTGGTCGATGCCGCCGTCTCACCCTGGGGCCTGAAGGTCAATCGTATCGAGATCAAGGACATCGTGCCGCCGGCAGACCTCGTCGAAGCCATGGGCCGACAGATGAAGGCCGAGCGCGTCAAACGCGCCGACATCCTTCAGGCTGAAGGTGCACGCCAGTCCGAGATCCTGCGCGCCGAGGGTGCCAAGCAGGGCCAGATCCTCCAGGCGGAAGGTCGCCGCGAGGCCGCCTTCCGCGACGCCGAAGCACGCGAGCGGTCTGCGGAAGCCGAGGCCAAGGCGACGCAGATGGTCAGTGAAGCCATCGCCAAGGGCGACGTCGCGGCCCTGAATTATTTTATCGCGGACAAATATATCAAGGCGTTCGGGCAGCTCGCTGAGTCGCCGAACCAGAAGGTCATCATGCTTCCGGTTGAAGCGATGAGCATGCTGGGCTCGCTCGCCGGCATCGGCGAGATTGCGAAGGCGACGTTCGGCGAGAGTGCGGCATCCGCCGCTGCCGCCGCTCGTCGCGGTTCGGTGCCGACGACCACCGGCAGCACGCCGCCGGCGGTGCCGCCGCGGCAGGGGTAAAGCGCATGCCCCGGAAAAGTGGACACCGGTTTTCCGACAAGGGCATGCGCCATTTCAAAGAGGTCGTGTCATGACCGACATGTTCGTATCGCTCGGCACCTGGAACTGGCTGATCTTCGGCTTCGTCCTGATGGCGCTGGAGGTGCTGGCGCCGGGAATCTTCCTGTTCTGGCTCGGGCTCGCCGCGTTGCTGGTCGGCCTGATCTCGTTCGGAGCAGCGATATCCTGGCAGATCCAGCTCGTGATGTTCGCGATCTTCGCCGTCGCCGCCGTGCCGGTATGGCGCCGGCTCGCCCGGCCGAAGCCGGATGCAATTGCCGCCAGCCCCTTCCTCAACAAGCGCGCGGATGCGCTGCTCGGCCGCGAGTTCACGCTGGAGAAGCCGATCGTCGACGGCAACGGCACCATGCGTATCGGCGACACGGTCTGGCGCATCGCGGGCCCCGATACGCCGGCGGGCACGCGTGTGAAGGTGGTGCAAGTGGACGGTGCGAATCTGACAGTGGCGGCGGCGTAGTCTTATCGTACCTCGCCCCGCTTGCGGGGAGAGGTCGGATTGCATCGAAGATGCAATCCGGGTGAGGGGGAGTCTCGGCGAGTCCGTCTCTCACCTTGTTTGCGGAGCAGCCCCTCACCCCAACCCTCTCCCCGTAAGAACGGGGAGAGGGAGAACAGCAGTCTCAACCCTTCTTCCACCGCTCCGCAAGCTGGTGCAGCGGCATGAACGTCTCGCACAATTCCCGCCCGAGCGCCGTCAGCCCGTAACCGCCGGCTTCGCCCAGCTCCACGAATCCGGCCTCGCGCAAATCGTCCAGCCGCGCCTGCAGCACCGTCGGCGAGGCCTCGTCGCAGGCGGTGCGCAATGCGCGCGAGGTGAGGTGGGCATCGCGCAGCTCCCACAGGATTCGCAGGCTCCAGCGTCGCCCCAGGATGTCGAGCAGCGCCATGATCGGTCGCCCGGAGCGCGAGCCACGGACGCTGCGCGATCTGGAGGAGGTCTGTTTCGCCATCGTCGCCCTCTTGCGTGTCGCTACAAATAGTGTAGCGTATCGCTACAACAAATGTAGCAAGAGAGACGGCTGATGTCCCAGGCCACACCGCGCATTGCCCCGCTTACCCCGCCTTATCCCCCGGAGATCCAGGCGCAGTTCGACCGCATCATGCGCGGTGCGCCGCCGTTGCTGCTGTTCCAGGTGATGGCGGGCCACACCCGCGCCTGGGACAAGTTTCGCGCCGGCGGCCTGCTCGATCCCGGCCCGCTCTCGTTGCGCCAGCGCGAGATCGTCATTGACCGCACCTGCGCGCTGAACAAATGCGAATATGAATGGGGCGTGCACGTCGCGATCTTTGCCGCGCCGGCGGGACTGAGTGAGCCGGAGGTGCGTGCCACCATGCAGGGCGATGCGACGTCGCCGTGCTGGTCCCCGGCCGAGCAGGCGCTGATCGCCGCCGTTGACGCGCTGCATCACCGTGCGTCGCTTGACGACGCCGAATTCGCCGCGCTGTCGGCGCATTACGACGAGGCGCAGATCCTGGAGATCATGTTGCTGTGCGGCTTCTACCGCACGGTGTCGTATCTGGCGAACGGGTTGCGGTTGCCGCTGGAGGAGACGGCGGCAAGATTTCCTGCGCCGCTCTAACCGCCGTCATTGCGAGCGTAGCGAAGCAATCCAGAATCTTTCCGCGGAGGCAGTCTGGATTGCTTCGCTGCGCTCGCAATGACGAAAGAGAAAGGGACGCGCTACGCCACGCCCGCCCGCAGCAGATCGTGCAGGTGCACGATACCCACCACCTTGTCCGCCTCGGTCACGACCAGTGTCGTGATCTTGCGGGTGTTGAGCACCTCGATCATCTCGGTGGCCAGCATCGAGGGCGGCACGGTCTTCGGCTGCCTGGTCATGACGTCATCGACCGACGCTGTCAGCAGGTCCGGCCGCATGTGGCGGCGCAAATCGCCGTCGGTGATGATGCCGACAGCCTCGGCTGCATCGTTGACGATGCAGACGCAGCCGAGGCCCTTGGCCGACATCTCCATCACCGCGTCCGACATCTTGGTGCCGAGCGGCTTGAGGGGGATCTCCGCGCCGGTGCGCATGTAGTCGCGGACGAATTTCAGCATGGCGCCGAGCTTGCCGCCCGGGTGGAAGTGCGCGAACTCCAGCGCGGTGAAGCCGCGGCCTTCGAGCAGGGCGATCGCGAGCGCATCGCCGATCGCAGCCTGCATCAACGTCGAGGTGGTCGGCGCCAGATTGTGCGGGCAGGCCTCGCGCGCTTTCGGCAACTCGATCACGATGTCGGCCGCTTGTCCCAGCGAGGATGCCGCGTTTGACGTCACCGCGATCATCGGGATGGCGAACCGGGCGGAATAGTTCACCAGTGTCTTCATCTCCGGCTGCTCGCCGGACCAGGACAGCGCCATGATGACGTCGTCGGTGGTGATCATGCCGAGGTCGCCATGGGCGGCTTCGGCGGTGTGCACGAAGAAGGCGGGCGTGCCGGTCGAGGCCAGCGTTGCCGCGATCTTGCGCCCCATATGGCCCGATTTGCCGAGCCCGGTGACGATGACGCGGCCCTTCGCGTTGCGGATCAGATCGACCGCCTGGGCGAAGCTCGCGCCAAGCGGGCCGCGCAGGGCGACGGCGAGCGCATTGATACCGCCGCTCTCGGTTTCCAGCGTGCGGAGTGCGGATTCGACGCTGTCGGGAATGGGGCCGGATGATTGGGTCATCAGCGGTTTCGAACTCGGCATGTTCTGGTCCAGGGAGGAGGGGTGTTCGCCCGTTGGCGCCTGCTTAGCACGCCACGGCCTTCGAGGCGACGAGGGCGCCCCAACCCTCAACCGGTCGTTAACCATAATTGTTTTAACTCCATTAACGATGGTTCCCGTCGATCGGTGGGGGCAATCGCGAAAGTGTTTGATTTCGTTGGAGTTCTTCCATCGTGGGGTCGTCTCCAGGCACGAGCCGGAGCAAGCGCGCGCATTTCCTGCGCGCGGCTTTGCCGTGCTTTGCGCTGACGGTCCTCGGAAGCGCCCCCGTGGCCGCCCAGAGCCTCACCCCAGACCTGTTCAGTCCCAACCGCGGTGGCTTCGCCTCGCCCGACACGCTGCCGACGCGCCGCACCGCGGGCGTGCCGCAGGCACCGTCGGATGCACTGCCGACGCTGCCCGACCCCAACGCCGATTTGCGCAAGCGCCAGCAGACGCCGGCGCGCCCAGGCCAGAACCCGAACAGCCAAAACCCGACCAACCCAAACCCGACCAATCAGGTCCCGATCTACGGCCTGCCCGCTGCCAATGGCGCCAGCGCCTCCGGCTACGATTCACTCAACCGCAAGCGACAGCAGCCGAAGCTCTATCCCGGACAACCGAAGCCGAAGCGCCCGGTCGGCCCCGGCTCGCCAGTGCCCCCGGCGACGCCTGAGCGGACGCTCGGCCCGCCGCGCATCGCGCCGCCGCCGTCCGAGACCGCGCACAAGACGCCGGTGCCGCCGGCGCTGGCCGGCAACGTCCCCGGCCAGCCGCTGCGCCGCCGCCTCAAGCTCGACGAGGATGCGTTCGGCGCGGTCGGCGACTATGCCGGCAGCTTCCTGATCAAGGGCGGGCTTGAGCTCTCCACCGGCTACGACACCAACCCGGCGCGTTTGAACAAGCCGGTCGGCTCGCCGGCCTATGTCGTCGCGCCCGACCTGCTCGTGGTGTCCGATTGGGAGCGCCACGCGCTGGTCGCGGATCTGCGCGGCTCGTTCTCGGGCTACACCAACAACATGCCGGCGACGATCGACGGCTTTGCCTCGCCCTCGCCGGTCGAGGTCGACCGCCCCGACTTCAACGGCCATGTCGACGGCCGCATCGACGTCAATCGCGATCTCAAGCTGACCACGCAGCTGCGCCTGCGGCTCGCCACCGATAATCCCGGCAGCCCGAACGTGCAGGCCGGCCTGCAGAAATATCCTGTTTACGCGACCTATGGCACGACCGTCGGCTTCGACCAGACCTTCAACCGCTTCCAGGTCGCGGCCGGCGCCACCGCGGATCGCACCGCCTACACCAACTCAAAACTCACCGACGGCTCGACCTTCAGCAACGATGACCGCGACTTCAACCAGTATGGCGGCGTGGGGCGCTTCTCCTACGAGCTGAAGCCGGGCCTGAAGCCGTTCGTCGAGATCCAGGGCGACACCCGCGTCCACGACCAGGCCGCCGACCGCAACGGCTTCTTCCGCGATTCGAACGGCGGCTACGCCAAGGTCGGCACGTCCTTTGAATTCTCGCGCATCCTCACCGGCGAGGTCTCGGTCGGCTATTCCGCGCGCAACTATGTCGACCCGCGCCTGAGCCAGCTCGCGGGCTTCCTGACCTCGGGCTCGCTGATCTGGAACGCAAGCGGCCTCACCACGGTGAAATTCGCCACCGACACGCAGATCGCCGAGACCACCATCCCCGGCTCCTCCGGCGTGCTGGTGCATACCTACGGGATCGAAGTCGATCACGACTTCCGCCGCTGGCTTACGGCAGTGGGCAAATTCACCTACGGCACCTACGACTACCAGGGCCAGAATCGCAATGACAAGACCTACTCGTTCGAAAGCAATTTGATCTACAAGCTCAACCGCAACATCTGGATCAAGGGCACGCTCCGCCACGACATCCTGGATTCGAACCAACCGGGGTCAAGCTCGCAGGGCACGGTGGTGATGGTCGGGGTGAGGCTGCAGAATTGAGGAGAAGCCACTATGGCACCTCGAATTACTTTAGACATCAATTCGGCCGGTGAATTCGAGCTATGGCTTAATCCCGAAGGCCGAGACCTTTTAGTCAAGGAACTGCTGGCCCTGAGTGAGACCAACGAGCACTTTAACTTGATGCCAAGTGAAGTAGCATCGGACGTTGAGGTTTCGACGCGTCCCTATCGACCGAGCGACAAGCTTCTCGAATACGGTAAGGTGCTGTTCCGACTTGACGAGTGGGACGCACGGCACTTTCCGCACGTCCTTGACTGAAGTCTGCTCGCTGCCGCTCACTCCGCTGTCATGCCCCGGCTTGACCGGGGCATCCAGTACGCCGCGGCCGCTCGGTCGATAACAAATGTCTCTGGGATACTGGATCGTCCGCTTTCGCGGGCGATGACACCGTCTGCAAATCTGGCGGCGGAGCTAGCGCCTACCGCGGCAGATCCGTCTTCCCCATCAGGAACGTATCAATCGACCTGGCACACAGCCGGCCCTCGCGGATGGCCCAGACTACCAGCGATTGGCCGCGGCGCATGTCGCCGGCGGTGAACACGTTCGGGCGCGAGGTCTGGTAGTCGAGCGTGTTGGCCTTGACGTTGCCGCGGGGGTCGAGCTCGACCGAGAGCATCTTGAGCAGGCCCTCGTGCACGGGATGGACGAAGCCCATCGCGAGCAGGACGAGGTCGGCATCGAGCTCGAACTCGGTGCCGGCGATCGGCTTGAACTTGTCGTCGACGCGCACGCAATGCAGCTTCTTGACCTTGCCGTTCTCGCCCGTGAACTTCTGCGTCAGCACGGCGAACTCGCGGACCGCGCCTTCGGCCTGGCTCGACGACGTCCGCATCTTCAGCGGCCAGTTCGGCCAGGTCAGGCCCTTGTTCTCGTGCTCCGGCGGAGCGGGCATGATCTCGAGCTGGGTCACGGAGAGCGCGCCCTGGCGGAGCGAGGTGCCGATGCAGTCGGATCCGGTGTCGCCGCCGCCGATGACGACGACATGCTTGCCGGCGGCGAGAATCTCCTGGACGCCGTTCAACGGCTCATTGGACACGCGCCGGTTCTGCTGCGGCAGGAAGTCCATGGCGTAGTGGATGCCGGCGAGGTCGCGGCCGGGGATCGGCAGGTCGCGCGGGGCTTCGGCGCCGCCGGTCAGCGCCACGGCGTCGTACTCGTTGAGCATCTCGCGCGGATCGACATTGCCGTCGCCGCCGACATGGCTGTTGTAGTGGAAGGTGACGCCTTCGCCTTCCATCTGCTTGACGCGGCGGTCGATGACGCCCTTCTCCATCTTGAAATCGGGGATGCCGTAACGCAGCAGGCCGCCGGCCTTGGCGAACTTCTCGAACAGATGTACGTCGTGGCCGGCGCGTGCGAGCTGCTGCGCGCAGGCCATGCCGGCCGGACCCGAGCCGATCACCGCGACCTTCTTGCCGGTCTTGTGGGCGGCAATCTCGGGCTTCAGCCAGCCATTGTCCCAGGCGCGGTCCACGATCGCGCATTCGATGGTCTTGATGGTGACGGGGTTGTCGTCGATATTGAGCGTGCAGGATGCTTCGCACGGCGCCGGGCAGATGCGTCCCGTGAACTCCGGGAAATTGTTGGTCGAGTGCAGATTGCGTGAGGCTTCTTCCCAGTTGCCCTGATAGACGAGGTCGTTCCAGTCCGGGATCTGGTTGTTGACCGGGCAGCCGGGCGTGCCTGGCGAGACCGAGCCGGTGCCGTGGCAATAGGGAATGCCGCAGTTCATGCAGCGCGCGGCCTGGTCGCGCGTTTCCTTCTCGGAGAGGGGGACGACGAACTCGTGGAAATGCTTCACGCGCTCGGCGACCGGGGTGTACTTGCGGTCATGCCGTTCGATTTCGAGAAAACCCGTGATCTTGCCCATTAAACCCGAAGTCCCTGCCGTCTAATCGTTTGTTGTTTCCTCACCGTCATTGCGAGGAGCTCTTGCGACGAAGCAATCCAGTCTGCTTCCGAGTAGAAAGTCTGGATTGCTTCGCTGCGCTCGCAATGACGGGGTGTGATGCTCAGGCCCCGATCGCGATTTTCGGCTCGGCGTCCGCGTTGGCGGCCATCTCGCGCAGCGCGCGCCGGTATTCGACCGGCATCACCTTGCGGAATTTGGGCAGCCAGTCCTTCCAGTTGGTCAGGATGTCGGCGGCACGCCTGGAGCCGGTCGCTTTCGCATGGCGCGTGATCAGGACGTGGAGCCGCTCGACGTCGGAGGCGAGCAGGTCCTTGAACACGTCGACCCGGCCGTGCGCCTCGAGGTCACCGGAGTGGTGATAGGTGCCGGCGTTGATCAGCTCCTCCGACAGCACCGGCTCGAGTTCGACCATCGCCATGTTGCACAGCCTGTCGAAGTCGCCGGTCTCGTCCAGCACATAGGCGATGCCGCCGGACATGCCGGCCGCGAAGTTGCGTCCGGTCTTGCCGAGCACGACCACGATGCCGCCGGTCATGTATTCGCAGCAATGGTCGCCGGCGCCCTCGACCACCGCCACGGCGCCGGAATTGCGCACGGCAAAGCGCTCGCCGGCGATGCCGCGGAAGTAGCACTCGCCTTGAATGGCGCCGTACATCACGGTGTTGCCGACGATGATGCTCTCTTCCGGCACGATGCCGCTGTTGGCCGGCGGCTTGACGATGATCTTGCCGCCCGAGAGGCCCTTGCCGACATAGTCGTTGGCTTCGCCTTCGAGCTCGAAGGTGACGCCTTGCGCCAGCCAGGCGCCGAAGGCCTGGCCCGCGGTGCCCTTGAGGCTGACATGGATGGTCTCATGCGGCAGGCCGGCATGGCCGTAGATCTTGGCGACCGCACCCGACAGCATCGCGCCCGCGGAGCGGTTCGTGCTGTTGATCTTGGCCTCGATCTTCACCGGCGCACCGCGGTCGAGCGCAGGCGTCGCCTGCTCGATCAGCGTGCGATCGAGCACCGCTTCCAGATGATGGTTCTGGCGCTCGGAGTGATAGATCTTCTGGCCCTTCTCTTCCTTCTGCTTGACGAAGAGCTTGGAGAAGTCGAGGCCCTTGGCCTTCCAGTGCGCGACCAGCTTGGTCTGGTCGAGCAGCTGCACCTGGCCGATCATCTCGTTGAAGCTGCGGAAGCCGAGCGAGGCCATGAGCTCGCGGACCTCCTCGGCGACGAAGAAGAAGTAGTTGATCACATGCTCGGGCTGGCCGGTGAAGCGCTTGCGCAGGACGGGGTCCTGGGTCGCGACGCCGACCGGGCAGGTGTTGAGATGGCACTTGCGCATCATGATGCAGCCGGCCGCGATTAGCGGCGCGGTGGCAAAGCCGAACTCGTCGGCGCCGAGCAGCGCGCCGATCACGACGTCGCGGCCGGTGCGGAAGCCGCCGTCGACCTGGACCACGATACGGCTGCGCAGCCGCTCGCGCACCAGCGTCTGGTGGGTTTCGGCGAGGCCGATCTCCCACGGTGACCCCGCGTGCTTGATCGAGGTCAGCGGCGAAGCGCCGGTGCCGCCCTCGAAGCCCGCGATGGTGACATGGTCGGCGCGCGCCTTGGCGACGCCCGCGGCGACCGTGCCGACGCCGATCTCCGAGACGAGCTTGACCGAGACCGCGCCGTCCGGATTGACGTTCTTGAGGTCGTAGATGAGCTGCGCCAGATCCTCGATCGAGTAGATGTCGTGGTGCGGCGGCGGCGAGATCAGGCCGACGCCAGGCGTCGAATGCCGGACCTTGGCGATGGTGGCGTCGACCTTGTGGCCGGGCAATTGGCCGCCTTCGCCGGGCTTTGCGCCCTGCGCCATCTTGATCTGCATCATGTCGGAGTTGACGAGATACTCCGTGGTGACGCCGAAGCGGCCCGAGGCGACCTGCTTGATCGCCGAGCGCATGCTGTCGCCGTTCGGCATCGGCTTGAAGCGGTCGGCTTCCTCGCCGCCTTCGCCGGTGTTCGACTTGCCGCCGATCCGGTTCATGGCGATCGCGAGCGTGGTGTGCGCCTCACGCGAGATCGAGCCGAAGCTCATCGCGCCGGTGGCGAAACGCTTGACGATGTCCTTGGCCGGCTCGACCTGGTCGAGGGCGACAGGCTTGCGCTTCTCTTCGTCTGCGTTCTTGATCCGGAACAGGCCGCGCAGCGTCAGGAGACGCTCCGACTGCTCGTTGAGGATCTTCGCGAAAGCGCGGTAGCGTTCCAGCGAATTGCCGCGGGCGGCGTGCTGGAGCAGCCCCACCGACTCGGCGGTCCATGCATGGTCCTCGCCGCGGCTGCGATAGGCATATTCGCCGCCGACATCGAGCGAGGTCTTGTAGACGAGCGCATCGCCGAACGCGTCGGCATGACGGCGCACCGCCTCTTCGGCAATCTCGCCAAGACCGACGCCCTCGACGCGGGTGTGCGTGCCGGCGAAGAACTTGCCGACGAATTCCGCCTTCAGGCCGATGGCGTCAAAGATCTGCGCGCCGCAATAGGACTGGTAGGTCGAGATGCCCATCTTGGACATCACCTTGAGCAGGCCCTTGCCGATCGACTTGATGTAGCGCTTGACGATCTCGTAGTCATCGAGCGAACCGGGCAGGCGGTCCTTCATCGCGATGATGGTTTCGAACGCCAGATACGGATTGATCGCTTCCGCGCCGTAACCGGCCAGACAGGCGAAGTGATGCACTTCGCGCGGCTCGCCGGATTCGACGACGAGGCCGACAGACGTGCGCAATCCGGTACGGATCAGATGATGATGCACGGCGGCGCAGGCCAGCAGCGACGGGATCGGAACCCGGTCGGTGCCGACCATGCGGTCGGACAGGATGATGATGTTGACGCCTTCGCGCACCGCGCTCTCGGCGCGCGCGCAGAGCTCGTCCAGCACCTGGTCCATGCCGGCCGCGCCGAGGCCGGCGTGGAAGGTGGTGTCCAGCGTGCGCGACTTGAAGTGCGACTCGGCGACCTCGGAGATCGAGCGGATCTTTTCGAGGTCCGCGTCGGTCAGGATCGGCTGGCGCGCTTCGAGGCGCTTGGTAGTGGCAAGGCCTTGCAGGTCGAACAGGTTCGGCCGCGGTCCGATGATGGAGACGAGGCTCATCACCAGCTCCTCGCGGATCGGGTCGATCGGCGGATTGGTGACCTGCGCAAAGTTCTGCTTGAAGTAGGTGAACAGCGGCTTGGCCTTGGCCGACAGCGCCGAGATCGGCGTGTCGTTGCCCATCGAGCCTGCGGCTTCCTCGCCGGTGGAGGCCATCGGCGTCATCAGAATGGTGATGTCTTCCTGGCTGTAGCCGAACGCCTGCTGGCGATCGAGCAGCGACAGGTTGGAGCGCACGCCGGTGGTCGGCACCTTCGGCAGCTCTTCCAGCACGATCTGGGTCCGCTCCAGCCACTCGGTGTAGGGATGGCTTCTGGCGAGCTCGGCCTTGATCTCGTCGTCGGGGATCAGGCGGCCCTGCTCGAGATCGACCAGCAGCATCTTACCGGGCTGCAGGCGCCACTTGGTGATGATCTGGTCCTCGGGAATCGTCAGCACGCCCATCTCGGACGCCATCACGATGCGGTCGTCCTTGGTGACGAGATAGCGCGCGGGCCGCAGGCCGTTGCGATCGAGCGTGGCACCGATCTGGCGGCCGTCGGTGAAGGCGATCGCGGCGGGGCCGTCCCACGGCTCCATCAGGGCTGCATGATATTCGTAGAAGGCGCGGCGCTTCTCATCCATCAAGGGATTGCCGGCCCACGCCTCCGGAATCATCATCATGACGGCGTGGGGCAGCGAGTAGCCGCCCTGCACCAGGAATTCGAGCGCGTTGTCGAAGCAGGCGGTGTCCGACTGGCCTTCGTAGGAGATCGGCCAGAGCCGGTTGATGTCCTTGCCGTACAGCTCGGAGCTCACCGAGGCCTGGCGCGCCGCCATCCAGTTGACGTTGCCGCGCAGCGTGTTGATCTCGCCGTTATGCGCGATCATGCGGTAGGGATGCGCCAGCGACCACGCCGGGAAGGTGTTGGTCGAGAAGCGCTGGTGAACGAGCGCGAGCGCGCTCTCGAAGTCCTTTTCGTGCAGATCGGGATAGTACTTGCCGAGCTGGTCGGCGAGGAACATGCCCTTGTAAATTACGGTACGGCAGGACATCGAGCAGGGATAATAGCCGGCGAGGCCGCGGTCGCGGCGCTGATAGATCGCCTGCGAGATCGACTTGCGCAGGATGTAGAGCCGGCGTTCGAAATCGTCCTCGGTCTTGGCGGTGCCGTTGCGGCCGATGAACACCTGCATGCAGGCGGGCTCGGTCGGCTTAACGGTGACGCCGAGCGAGGAATTGTCGGTCGGCACGTCGCGCCAGCCGAGCAGTGTCAGGCCCTCTTCCTTGATCTGGTCGGCGATGATGCTCTTGATGACGTTGCGCCAGGCGGTGTCGCGCGGCATGAACAGCGCGCCGATGGCGTATTCGCCGGGATTGGGCAGCGCGAAGCCGAGCTCCTTCGCCTTGCGGCTGAAGAAAGCATGCGGGATCTGCACCAGAATGCCGGCGCCGTCACCGGCGCGCGGGTCGGCGCCGACGGCGCCGCGGTGCTCGAGGTTGCAGAGGATGCTGAGCGCGTCCGCGACGATCTCGTGCGACTTCTGGCCCCTGATGTTGGCGATGAAGCCGACGCCGCAGGAATCCTTCTCCAGGCTCGGATCGTACAGGCCTACGGCCGGCGGGCGTGAATTGTGTTCCTGAATCGGATCGGCCGTTTTCGAGGCGACCGTCGCCGACAGTTGCTCTGCCACGATGTTTCCGCGCTCGACTTGCGACCCGTTCATGTCCTCGTCCTCTCCATGCGGCAAGCTGCCTCACCGCCATCTTCGGCGCACCTTGGGCGTCCCGCGGCACCCGCTTCTGGGTCACCGCTCGTTCGCTCGCGAGCCGCATTTTCTTAAATTCAGGCCAAGGCGTTCTTCGTCCCCGAGAACGGCTTTGCCTGTTGCCTTCTTGGCGCTCGAAAGCACCGATTTCGTTGCAATCCCTATGCCGGAACCGCAAGCAAAATTGAGACAGTCTTCCTGTCCTAACCGTCACCTTGCCAAATTTTTGTCTATCACACAAGCGCGCGCAAGTCCCGATTCCCCATGGATCAATCAATCGCTTTCCAAAAGTTGCGCGGCCCCGGTTTTGAAGCAAACGCGCCCCGATCCGGCCCTGCCGACGCCGGAATCCCCAATGAAGCTTCGGATCAACCCTTTGGAAGACGCGCCACGCCACAAGAAGCGAAAGAGTGCGATCCATCCGGGGGGCCTGACAGGAGCGTCTCGACCATGAAGTTTTTCACAGGATGTGTGGCCGCCGCCACGCTGGCGCTGGCTGCGACCGCGGCTCAAGCGCAGGTTCCAGCACGAGGGGCGATGATCGCAGTCTCGGATTTCGACGGACCCTATGCGCCGCCGGAGGCCGCGCCGCCGCCGCCGCGCTACGGCTATGGCTATGGCTACGAAGAGCGCGGGCCGGCTCCGGTGCTGCTGCCATCGACCGAGGTCTACGCGGTGCTGCGCGAAAATGGCTTCTCTCCACTGGGCATCCCGCGCCTGCGCGGCGGTGTCTACACCATCGCAGTGATCGACCGCCGCGGGGAGGACGGCCGGCTCGTGATCGATGCCCGCGACGGAAGGATCTTGCGCTTCATGCCGGCTGCCGACGCCTACGGCATGGCGCCGGGCTACGAGCAGCCTACGGTTGCGCCTTACCGTCCGCAAAGCGCGCTGCCGCCGCCGACCATGGTCCGCAGTGGCCCGCCCCGCCCACCGGCCCCGATCCCGCATGTCGCCAGCCGCTCCGTGCCGCTGCCCAAGGCGGCTCCGCCGCGTGAGGCCCCGGTCGTCGCCGCCAAGCCGGCCGAGCCTGCGACGCCGCAGGCCCAGGCGCCGCAGGCACAGCCTGTGACGCAGACCGCGGCCGCCGTGCCGTCCAAGCCCGCTGAGGTCGCACCGCAAGCCGCCGCGCCAACCGTGGGTCAGGTCAAGCCTGCCGCGACGATCCTGCCTACGCAGGAGATGCCGGCGGCACAGGGGCTGGACTAAGCGCGGGCGTTTGATGCGATGGCCCGCATCACACCAACGGTGTCGTCCTGGCGAAGGCCAGGACCCATACCGCGAGGTGCATCATTTGAATGACGCGGGAGTACCGAACTCCGAATTTTCGCCAAACTCTTCCCTGGGGTAATGGGTCCTGGCCTTCGCCAGGACGACGTTGGGGAGAGAGTGGAACAAAGCAAAGGCGCCTGAGCACTCAGGCGCCTTTTGCATCACTGCAACCGCCGCTCAGCTCCGGCCATACCCCGCCGCTTCCAGGATCAAATTCGCCACCTCCTTCGGATGCGACACCAGCGAGAGGTGGCCTGCATCGAGTTCGATCGTGGTTGCGTTCATGCGCTTGGCGAGGAAGCGTTCGAGATCGGGATTGATGGTGTAGTCGTTCTTCGACACCGCGTACCAGCTCGGCTTGGAGTGCCATGCCGCCTCGGTGGTGCGACCGGCGAAGATCGAGGCGGCGGTCGGCCATTGCACGGCGTAGAGCTCCTTGGCCTGCTCCGGCTTCACGCCATTGGCAAAATACTTCAGGAAGGCGTCTTCCGAGAGTTTTGTGTAGCCGTCGCGCTCGACGACGCCGGCGCGTGCCGGTCCCGCCGGAAACTGCTTCGACAGCGCGACGAAATCCTCGTTGGCATCGGGCGCACGTGCGGCGACATAGACGAGGCCGCTGACCTTCGGGTCGGTGCCGACCTGGCTGATCACGGTGCCGCCCCAGGAATGCGCGACCAGCACGGTCGGACCATCCTGTTCGGCCAGCACGCGCTTGGTCGCCTCGACGGAGTCAGCAAGCGACGACAACGGATTTTGCACGGCAGTCACGTTGAGGCCCGCGGCCTGGAGGATCGGGATCACCTCCGACCAGCTCGAGCCGTCGGCCCAGGCGCCGTGCACCAGCACGACGTTCTTGGCCTTCACGGTCTGCGGCGTCTGCGCGTGAGCAAGGGTGAGCGGGGCCGCCAGCAGGCTCATGGCGACGAAAAAGCTGCGCCAGAAAGTCATGATCATTCTCCGTCTTGTTTTGGGTTCGATAGCCAAAGGACGACGCGCGGGCCGACGGCGTTACGCCAATTCACCGCTCTGTGATGCGGCGCAACAGTCCAGCACGGCCGTTCAGCAATCGATGACGTCCCGGCGACGGCCGAGACCATCCCTCTGGCAAGGTATGGCAGATCCGTCGTTCGGTATTTCTTCCGCGCACGATTGATCGATCTCGCGGCAGGATTCCCCCGGCTCTCGCCGGGACGAGGAGAGCCCAACAAAAAAACGCCCCGGGGCACCGGGGCGTTTTCGCAACCTGGAAGTGGCCGACGTGATTTACGCGGCTACCGAGTTCTCGATCACCTGTGCGCCTTGCGCACCGGTGTTGATCGCGATCTGGCGGGGCTTCTTCGCTTCGGGAATCTCACGGACGAGGTCGACGTGAAGCAGCCCGTTCTCGAGCGAGGCGTTCTTCACTTGCACGAAGTCGGCAAGCTGGAAGGCGCGCTCGAAGGCACGCGCGGCGATGCCGCGGTACAGCACTTCGGCCTTCGAGTTCTCGTTGGCGACTTTCTCACCCTTGATCGTCAGCGTGTTTTCCTTCGCGACGATGGAGAGCTCATCCTTGGCAAAGCCCGAGACCGCAACGGTGATGCGGTAGTCGTTCTCGCCGGTGCGCTCGATATTGTAGGGGGGATAACCGGGGCTGCCGTCCGAACCGGCCTGGTCGAGCAGGTTGAAGAGGCGGTCGAAGCCGACGGTGGAACGGTAGAAGGGGGTGAGGTCGTAGGTACGCATGGTCAAGTCCTCCATTGAGCGACTGTTGAGTAACCCGCCCGCCAATCGGGCCGGGCTTTCGTCTGTGTGCAGCCTGATGTTCCGGTTCCGAAACACTGGTAGCGGCCTGCACCAAGGTGATATGGGTTGAGGAGAACGGCGTTCAAGAGGGCGGATACTTAGCCTTTTCGGCGCTCCCGCCCCCTGATTTGCAGCACTTCGTGCCCAAGCCCTCCCCATCATGACGCTGGTCTCGATACCATCCAATCCCGTTCCCGAAGACGTCGTCAGCGGCACCATCAAAACCCCTGATGGCGTCGAGCTGCGCTTTGCGCGCTGGGCGCCGCCGGCGAACCGCAAGGGCACCGTCTGCGTCTTCACCGGACGCAGCGAGCAGATCGAGAAATATTTCGAGACCGTGCGCGATTTGCGTGACCGCGGCTTTGCGGTGGCGATGATCGACTGGCGCGGGCAGGGCCACTCCTCGCGTCGCCTGCGCGATCCGCGCAAGGGCTATGTCCGCGACTTCGCGGATTTCGAGATCGACGTCGAGACCTTCGTGCAGCAGGTGGTGCTGCCGGATTGCCCGCCACCCTTCTTTGCGCTCGCCCACTCCATGGGCGGCACGGTGATGCTGCGGGTGGCGCATGCGGGCAAGCGCTGGTTCGACCGCATGGTGCTGTCTGCGCCGATGATCGACCTCCCCGGCCGCGCCACCTCGTTTCCGGCGCGGGCTCTGCTGAAGACGATGCGCGTGTTGGGGATGGGCGGCCGTTATGTTCCCGGCGGCAGCGACCAGATCACCGGGCTCAATCCCTTCATCAACAATCCGCTGACCAGCGATCCCGTGCGCTATGCGCGCAATGCCGCGATCCTGGAGGAGGATCCGACCCTCGGGCTGGCGTCACCGACGGTTGCGTGGGCCGATACCGCCTTCCGCGCGATGAACACCTTCAAGGGCAAAAACTACCCGTCCGAGATCCGTCAGCCGATCCTGATGCTGGCGGCCTCCAGCGACACCGTGGTCTCGATCGCGGCGATCGAGGAGTTCGCCTATCATTTGCGCGCCGGGTCCCATCTCGTGATCGCCGGCGCCAAGCACGAGATTCTCCAGGAGCAGGACCGCTACCGCTCCCAATTCTGGGCAGCCTTCGACGCCTTCGTGCCGGGCACGCCGCTGTTCAAGTGAGGATTTGAAGTGAATGGCTGCTGCGCGCGAGGTGCGCTCCCTCGCCTCGCTTAGTTCGCAAGACCCTCATGGTGAGGAGCGCGGAACGCGCGTCTCGAACCATGAAGGCCCGGCTCTCGCCCGCGGCTATCTTTGGAGACGCCCGCTTGTGCGGGCTCCTCAGGATGTGGGCGGCGTGCTTGGGACAGAGCTCGACTACAGCGTTTTCAGATACTCGATCAGATCGTAGCGCTCGTTGTCGTCCTTGAACACGCGACCGATGACGCCGGGACGTTTTTCCTCGCCCGGCTTGCGCTCGAAGGAATGGCCGAGCACGCTGTTGCCCTGGATCGGATCCTTCTCCGAGCCCGCCGAGAATTCGGTTTCACCCGTCTTGCATTTCTCGTCGGCGGTGACCGCAAAGCCGACGGTGATGGGATCATAGTCGCGGCGGCCCATGCAGAATTTTTGCGGGCGCTCGCTCGCAGGCTTCAGCAGCCAGTAGAGAGACGGCACCGAACCGTTGTGCAGATAGGGCGCCGTGGCCCAGATGCCGTTCAGCGGCCGTGCCCGATAGCGTGCTCCCCCCACCGGATTGAGGCAGTTCTTGCGCGCCAGATTCCACAATTTCGCCCGCTCGGCGTCCGGAGTCTTCTCGTCGTCCATCCATTTGCGGGCGACGAGATCCACCACCGTCATCAGCCCGAGCGCATATACCATCTCGGTCGGCGAGCTCGCGGTCGAGACGTCGCATTGCCACCATTTCTGGAGGTCGGCCGTATTCACCTTCAGGAAGCCGGGCAAATCGACGATCCTGTTGCTGAGCACGAGCGACTGTTCGGGATCCGTCTTGATCTCGTCGAGAGGGATCGTCACCGCGTTCAGCACCTTGCTGTCGCCGCTCGGCTCCCAATGTCCCGAAGACCAGAAAGCCGGGGTGTCGATCGCCGGCAAATGGCATCCGGAACACATCTCAGCGTAGATCTTGCGGCCATTGTCGATCTTCTTCTGATCGAGCCTCCAATTGTCGCCGAGGATCTGCGAGGGCCATTTCGGCGCCAGCAGGCCGCCGAACTTCGGACCGGTGGAGGGATCTGCCGTCTTGAACGGATCTGGCCCCCTGAGCATGTCCTCGATCCAGCCGAGCGTGTTGATATGAACCGAGGAGCGCCACAGCCTGTCCTCCGGGTAGGCGTCGGACAGGTTGAGCAGCGCGGTCACGCCGAGGGCTTCGCCGGCGTTGCGGATCAGCGGCTGCTCGATCGAGGCGTCGTACTGGGCGAACTTGAACCAAGGCACGGTCCAGATCGGGGGATAGCTGACCGGGGCATCCTGGGCGTGCAGGTTCTTCTCGAATCCCTTGAGCCCGCTCAGCGCGAGATCCTGAGAAAACACCTGATTGCCGATGCGATTGAGAGCGTCGAGGCGACCGAACCCCTCCTCGGTGTCCTGCTGCTGCCTGCCGTTCCAGGTCTTCTTGGCTTCGACCGTCTTTTGCTGGAGCTGCGCCCAGTCGATCAGGAAGTTGCCGATCGCGCTGAGCTTCTGCTTGAGCGCGTTGCGGTCGGTCTTGCTGGCATCGGGGCCGAGCACGCGATCGGCGAAGCGCTGGAAGCGGAACGGCACGTAGAGCGTGTAGGCGATCGACAGGCCGGTGGAGAGCTCGAGCTTCTTCAGGTCGGTCATGGCCGGGCCGCCGTCGAAACGTACGTCCACGCCCTGGTAGTGGATCTGGCCGGTATGGCAGGCCGCGCAGGTCAGCCCGATCTTGTCCTCCTCGCGACGGCCCGTCGCGGGATCGACGACACCGGTCATCCGTGCGAAGCCGACCGGCAGGCCGTCGACGTTCTCCGCCGGCGTCCATCTGGTCGACCAGTCCGGCACCTGCGTCGTCTCGTAGACATTGGCGTAGCCGAAGCGCCGCAGTGACGTCGCGTCGGTCTGGATCGACTGCGGGCTCGGAATGAACCCGAAGCGCTCGAGATAGGCGCTGTCCGTCATCATGCCCGGCCGAGAGAACAGATGCAGGCGCGGCTGCTCCAGGGCCATGAACCATTCATAGGGCACCGGGAAGGTCGCGGTGCCCTGGCTGGCATGGTGAAACCAGTGCCTGTCCTTCAGTGACCAGTTCTGTTCGAGCCAAAAGGCCGCCTTCGTTTCGGGGATCGTGGGCAAGGGCGGCGGCAGGAGATTCACGAGAATTCCCTTTTGCGGCAGCATGGCACGCACCGGGTCGGGGAATTCGGCGACCGCAACGAGCAAGGCGAGACCGAGGACGACGAGCAGGGCCGCAACCTTGAAGGCGCCCCGCACCACGCGCTGGCAGGTCGACACCGGCTGCGAGACGAGCCGCTGGTTGATGCGAGCAGGGAATTGCCGCTCGTTGAACAGAGTGCGCACGTCGGCCACGCTGAGATAGCGGTCCTCACCCGCGCCCTTGCCCACGATCTTCAGGAGGATCGGCCATTCGAACTTCATCAGCAGGGGGTAGTACCAGCGCGCGGCGCTGCCGGCCCGCTTCAGGTTGTCGCGCATGAAGACGCCGATTTCCGAGGCGTTGAGACCGGGCTCAGAGCCGCCGCCGTTCGGATCCTGGTAGTTCCGGCCGAAGCTCGCAAATCGCGCGAGCTCGTCCTCATCGACCTTGCCGTCGACGCCGAGGACGCGCGAGCCGGCACCGCGCTTGTCGAGAGGGCCGCCACGCAACGCGTCGAGCTGCGCGCCCGAAAATATGCTCTTCAGGATGTGACCGAGACCGTTGGCGATGAGCGCGACGCCGCGGACCTGGATGCGGGCCGAGACCTTCTTCAGCCCGGTCTCGCCGCTCGCATTCGCGATCGTTTGCGACAGCGTGCCGAGCGGGACGGTTCCGCCGTCAACAAACCCCTCGCCGACGAGGCCGCGGAGGAATGGACAAGGATTGTTCGGCGAGACCTGGATCGAGGGGTCGAAGGGGGGCTTCGGAGCGGAGTCATGCATGGCCCAAAATCCTGAAAACGGCGAATCGTGAAATACAGACGCGGCGATAGAGCGCGGAAAGTTCTGACAAACCGACAATACATTATACTACTTCAGCGTGTAGCGGAGTGTGGCTGAATTCACTGTCGTGTCAATCAAAGGCGGAGGGGACATTGCCGCGTGGCCGCGGCTGGCCCTCAGGATTCGACGACGGGTTTGACGTCGCTCGAGACCAGGGTCAGTTTGCCGAGCGGCACGCCCGCATTCAAGAGTCCGGTGCGGTAATGGGCGAGGTCCTCGGGCCGCTTCCAGTGGAAATTGCGCAAATGACGGTCGACATTCAGGGTCGGGTAGTTAGCCATGAGCACGCGCGTCGCCTCGACCGCCTCGCCGGCGCGTCCCAATTGCGCCAGCGCCGCGGCGCGGATCGCCAGCGCCTGCAAATGGTTCGGGTTGATGTAGAGCTGTTCCCGGGCCCATGACAGGGTCGCGTCATATTGGCCCAGCAGATAATGGCTGAAGGCGTTCAGCGCGGCCCATTGGTAGCGCGGATCGCTGTTGTCGCGCTGCGCGGCCATCGAGAACAACTCGATCGCCTCGCGGTGCTCGCCGATGGCGAAATGGCAGATGCCGAGCACGCCGCGCGCGCCGTTGTCGTAGGGGTTGAGCGCGACGGCGCGCTTGGCGGCGTCCATCGCGGCCTCGTAATGGCCCTCCAGCGCGTGGGTCCAGGACAGGATCGAGAACGCAAATGACGAACGTGGGTCGAGCCGAACGCTGGTTTCGGCAAGCTTCATCGCCTCGGCCCACATCTCGCGCGTGCCCTTGACCCAGCCGAAGTGGATGCTCTGGATCTGGATCGTGGCGAGATAGGCGTGCGCAATCGACAGCTTGGGCTCGAGCCTGATGGCCTCCCGGAACAGGTCGACGGCGATAGCCAGGTCTTCCTTGGTTTGCCGATAATAGTGCGACAGCCCTTTGAGGAAGCGGTCCCAGGCGGTGACGTCGGTCGAGAGCCGCGCCGGCGCCGAGGCCTCGGCCCGGACGATCTCGGTGGCGATGGCGGCGGACAGGTTGGTGGTGATCTCGTCCTGCATCGCGAAGAGATCGCCGATGTCGCGGTCGTAGCGGCCTGTCCAGAGCTGCTCGCCGGTCTCCGGCGCGATCAGCTCGGCGGTGACGCGGATCTTGGCTCCGGCACGCCGCACCGAACCCTGGATCAGATAGCTGGCGTCGATCTCCCGCGCGATCAGGCGAGTGCTGACGTTGTTACCCTTGAACACGAAGGTCGAGTTGCGGCTCAGCACGCGATAGAAGGATTGCAGCGACAGCGCGTGGATCAAATCCTCGGTCAGGCCGTCGGAGAAATACTCGTCCTGTGCGTCGCTGAGATTGGCGAAAGGCAGCACGCCGACGATCGCGGTGCGATACTGCTGCGAGAGGGCGGATGCCTCCCTCAGCGCGGGCGCAAGCGCCGGTGCACCCTCAGGCGTCCAGGTCCAGACCCCGATCGGATCCTTGATGTTCTTGAAGCGGTGGTTGCCGGCATCAACCAGCGGCACGGTGAGATGCTTGCCGGCCTCCTTGTAGGCCTTGGCCGAGATCGCGAAGCCGCCGGGGCTCGCCACGGATTCGAGGCGGACGGCAATGTTGACATCGTCACCGAAGACCTCGTCCTCGTCGGCGATGACGTCGCCCATGTGGATGCCGAGGCGAAACTGCATGGCGCGATCGGCGGGCAGATGGTGATTGCGCTCCGCCATCAGCGTCTGCATCGCGATCGCGGCCTCGGTGGCGCCGACGATCGAGGGGAATTCCAGCAGGAAGCCGTCGCCGGTGTTTTTGACGACGCGGCCGCCGTGATTGAGGATGATGGGATGGATCGCACTGCGATGGGCCTTGAAGGCGGCATGGGTGCCGGCCTCATCGGTGCCCATCAT
Organism: Bradyrhizobium sp. Ken01; assembly: GCF_055807355.1. Lineage (NCBI taxonomy): Bacteria > Pseudomonadati > Pseudomonadota > Alphaproteobacteria > Hyphomicrobiales > Nitrobacteraceae > Bradyrhizobium > Bradyrhizobium sp. Ken01. Next base: position 35,119 of record NZ_JBVVPC010000047.1, on the reverse strand, counting down.
GCGCGAATAGCCGGCGACATCGGCGCAGACAATGGCAGCCAGACGTCTTTCCATATTCCGGAGCTCCAAGAGACTTGCAAGAGACTTGGAAGAGATCGAGGACCGGCCACGGCGTGGCAGTTGCCTCGAATCCCACGTTCAAAGAACCCGTTCCTTATAGAGCAGATGAGGCTGAGCGAAAGTACGAACCGCATTGCAAATTCGAGGTAAATCCTCGGCAATCCCGGCAGTGGACGGGGACGAGCGAACCCACTAAGCCGGCCTCTTGGGCCATGGTTGGGCGACGGAGGCACGTAACACATGCTGGGCATTCACGAAATCTGGCTCTTCGTCCTGTCAGGCGTGCTGCTCAACATCACGCCGGGGCCTGATACGGTCTATGTGATCGGCCGCAGCATGCAGCTGGGCTGGCGAGGTGGCGCCGCGGCCGCGCTGGGCATCAGTTGCGGCTGCTTTTTCCACGTCGCGGGCGCAGCGATCGGCCTTTCGGCCCTGCTGATGGCCTCGTCGACCGCGTTCTCGATCCTGAAGCTGGTCGGAGCAGCCTATCTCGTCGTGACCGGGCTTCAGATGCTATGGTCGCGCCCGGTGCCGGCCTCGGCCATCGACGAGCCGGTGCAAAGCTCGCTGCGGCGGGTTTTCCTCCAGGGCGTCTTCACCAACGCGCTCAATCCCAAGGTCGCGCTGTTCTTCCTGGCCTTCCTGCCGCAATTCGTCGCAGCCGACTCGGCGCACAAGCCGCTCGCTTTTCTGACGCTCGGCCTGATCTTCATCTGCACGGGAACGCTGTGGTGCCTGGTGCTGGCGGCGTTCGCGGCAAGGGCCGCCCACCGCTTGCGGAGCTCCGAAGGCGCGGTCGCCTGGGTCAACCGTGCCCTCGGCGGCCTCTTCATCTATCTCGGTATCCGCGTCGCCATGCTGGAGACGCGGTAACGCCCTTTACGCGAATTCCTTCAGCACCGCGCTGCCGGCGAGATAGAGGCCGAGCAGGATCATCGCGATCAGGAACCAGCGGCGAAACGCTTCCGCCGGCATCCGCGCCCGCACCGTCTGGCCGATATACATGCCGGCAAACGCGCAGGCCATGCCGACGGCGCCCGGCACCGCATTGGCCGGCGTCAGCAATCCGCCCGCGGTGAGATTGAAGGCGAGCGCCAGTGTCGCTGTCGTGAAAAACACGCCGAGCGCCTGCACCAGCTCGTCCTTCTCCATGCCGATCGCCTGCATGAACGGCATCGAGGGGATCACCTGCACGCCGGTCGAGGCCGAGATCACGCCGGTGACCACACCGACCACGCCGCCGACCCATTTCTCGTTCTTTGGCGCAACGTGGAACTGGAATTTGTTCAGCCCGATGATCGCGTAGATGACCAGGAGGACGCCGAGCACGATCGTGCCGTAGCGCGCATGTGGGCCGGTGAGCGCGCCGGCATTGAGCCAGCACCCGATCACGGTGCCGATCATCAGCGGCCACAGCCGCCTCAGGATGTCGCGCAGATGGGGGCCGACGAAAGTCTGCCAGATGTTGGTGAGGATGGCGGGCACGATCACGATGGCGATCGCGCGGCTCGGCGCCATGCTCACCGCGAGCAGGCCCATGGAGACCGTCGGCAGGCCGAGCCCGACCACCCCCTTGACGAATCCGGCAATCAGGAAAACGGCGGCGATGAGAATGAGGAGCGGGTCGATCATATCTGCACATTGACCGATGCCACGCGTCGGCACAATCTGTAGGTTACGGAGAAAGCCTTTGTCTGAGACGAAGGCTGAAGGGACCGGGATGCGCTTCGACCTCGTCGACCTCCAACTGTTCATCGCGGTCGCCGACCAGCGCAGCATCACCCGTGGCGCGGAGCGGTCGCATCTGGCCCTGGCTTCGGCCAGCGCGCGCATCAAGGGGCTGGAGGATGCGCTCGGCGTCGCGCTGCTCAAGCGCGGGCGTCGCGGCGTTGAGCTGACCTCGGCCGGCGAGAGCCTGCTCGATCACGCCCGTCTCGTCATTCACCAGATCGACGCCATGCGCGGCGATCTGGCCGGCTTTGCCAGCGGCGTGCGCGCCAGTGTGCACTTCCTCGCCAATACTTCCGGCCTCTCGGAGCATCTGCCGAAGGCGCTCGCCGGCTTCCTGCGCGAGCATCGTGACGTCGCCATCGACATCGAGGAGCGCGAGAGCACCGACATCGCGGCTGCGATCACTGCAGGCGCGGCCGATCTCGGCTTCGCCGCCGAGCACGCGCTGCCCGATCATATCGAGCGCTTCGCCTTCAGCGAGGATCGCCTGACGCTGGTGACGTCCAGACGCGGCCCGTTCGCCGGCCGCCGCGCGATCGATTTTCAGGAGGCGGGCGCTTGCGACTTCGTGGGGCTCACCAGCGCCACCGCGCTTCAGGTGCATATTTCGAAACACGCCGCGCGGCTCGGCATGCGGCCGCATTACCGCGCGCGACTGCGCGACTTCGATGCGATCTGCCAGATGGTCGCCGCCGACGTTGGCCTTGCCCTGGTGCCCGAAGCCGCGGCCCGCCGCTGCGCGAAACTGATGCCGCTTGCCATGGTCCGCCTGCGCGATAGCTGGGCCAACCGCAAACTCGTGATCTGCGCGCGAAGCTTCAAGACGCTGCCACGCCCGGCGAAGATGCTGGTGGAGCATCTGAGGGCGGCGGCGGTGTGAGTTCTGCACTACTTCGCCGTCTCCACGCCAGCGTCCTTGATCACCTTCGCCCATTTCTTGGTCTCGTCGGCGATCAAGGCGCGAAAATGCTCCGGCTCATCGCCAACGAGCGTTGCCCCTTGGGCGGCGAGCTTTTCCTTCACCGCGGGATCCGCCATCGCCTTCGTGGCCAGATCATGCAGCGCGGTGACGATCTCCTTCGGCGTGCCCTTTGGCGCGACCATGCCGTACCAGTTCTCGATGCGCAGATCGGCAAAGCCCGCTTCCGCGGTGGTCGGCACGTCAGGCGCCGTCGGCGAACGCTCGGCCGAGCCAACCGCGATCGGTCGCAGGGCGCCCGCCTTGACCTGCGGCAGCAGCACGGGGAGATCCAGAAACGTCATCTGCACCTGCTGGCCCAGCAGATCGTTCACGGCGGGCACCGCGCCGCGATAGGGCACATGCACGATGTCGATCCTGGCCGTCAGCTTGAACAATTCGCCGGCGAGATGCGGCAGGCTGCCGGGGCCGGAGGAGGCGAAGTTGAGTTTTCCGGGCTGCGCCTTGGCGAGCGCGATCAATTCCGCGATGTCCTTTGCGGGGACGTTGGTGGCGACAACGAGCATTTCCGGCACGGTTGCGACCAGAGTCACCGGCGTGAGGTCGTTGAGCGTATCGTAGGCGACCCTTTCCATGCTCGGGCTGATCGCCAGCGCGCCGGCGCTGGAGATCGCGATGGTGTAGCCGTCGGGTGCAGCCTTGGAGACGGCATCGGTGCCGAGCACGCCGCCCTGGCCGCCGCGATTGTCGATCAGCACCGGCTGCCCTGACAGCTCCGACATGCGCTGGCCGATCACCCGCGCGATGATGTCGTTGGGGCCGCCGGCCGGGAACGGCACGATCAGCTTGATCGGCCTGGCCGGGAAATTCTGGGCGCAGGCGAGTGTCGGAAACAGAAGCAAGGCGGCGAAAAGGAGCGTGCGCCGGTTGGTCATGCAGGCTCCTGTATCGCTTATCCGTTCAGCAGTTTCAGTGCTTCTTCGTGAACCCTGGCGTCGCCGGCCGCGACGATGCGGCCGCCGCCCTGCGCCGGCTTGCCTTCCCAGGTGGTGACGACGCCGCCGGCGCCGGTCACGATCGGGATCAGGGCCGCGATGTCGTAGGGCTTCAGCTCGGTCTCGACCACGAGATCGACGTGACCTGCCGCCAGCATGCAATAGGAGTAGCAGTCGCCGCCATAGCGCGACAGCCGCGCGCCCTTCTCGATGCGGCCGAAGATGGCGCGGTCGCGCTCGTTCATCAGCAGCGGGCTGGTGGTGTAGGTCGTCGCCTCCGACAGCGAAGCACAGCGCCGGACCTGGAGCCGGCGCTCGCCGGAGGGGCCCTTATAGTGTGCCGAGCCGCTGTCGCCGGAAAAGCGTTCGCCGATGAAGGGCTGGTGCATCATGCCGTACACCGGGGTGCCCTTGTGCAGGAGAGCGATCAGCGTGCCCCAGATCGGAAAGCCGCCGATGAAGGATTTGGTGCCGTCGATGGGGTCGAGCACCCAGACATAGTCCGAATCCTCGCGCTCGTTGCCGAATTCCTCGCCGACGATGCCGTGCTGGGGAAAGTTGGCCTTGATCAGACGCCGCATCACCGCTTCCGCGGCGCGGTCGGCCTCGGTCACGGGGTCGAAATCCTTGGTCTTGCTCTTGTCCTCGATCGACAGCGAGGTGCGGAAGAATGGCAGGATGGTTTCGCCGGAGGCGGTGGCGAGCCGTCCGATGAAGGCGGAGAAATCGATCACCGTCACGGCGTATCCTCAAAAAGCGAAAGTCGGGTGAAGCTCACTCCTGCCTAGCTCAAATCGGAAGGATCGTGCAGCGCTGTCTTGGTTTTGCACCCTGGTATTTTGGATGCGGGAAGCGTTCGCCTCGTCAAAGACCCTCGCTGGGCAAATATCGATCATTGAGTTGAAACCTTAGTTCCGGATCTGCCTCGTTGGTATGCAAATGACTATCAACCCATTGAATTTCCTTATCAAAGGAACTGAATCTGGGTTTCTCTGGAAGCAACCGAGCTATGTCCTCATTGCATGGGAAACCGCTCGAAAGCCCTTGCACTTTGTGCGTCGCGGCCGCATATTGTTGCGGTGCGGTAGCGCTTCTCGCGTTACTGCTGCCCTCCTTGGGCGTTTCCTCCCTAGACTTGGGCCGCTTCTTCATTAGAAGCGGCCCTTTTTTCTTTCAGCCTCTCATTTCTTTCAGCGTCGGCTTTCATTTCAAGGCGCGCCGCGAAACGCGCTCGCGCTGATCGCACCCAACACAATCCTTCCAAGGAAACGTCGCGCCTATTCCGCCGCGGCCTGGAACGGGCCGAGATCGCCGAACGGGACCGTGGTCGCCAGCACGTCGGCGAGCACGCCGAAGTCCGACGCCACTTGCGAAAAGCGCGGACTGCGCTCGCGCCGCCGTTCGTCCATGTAGATTGCGCGGTTGAGCTCGAGCTGCACGGCGTGCAGGCCACTGGCCGGGTTGCCGTAATGCTCGGTGATGAAGCCGCCGGCATAGGGCTTGTTGCGGCCGATCGAATAGCCAAGCCCGGCCATGGTCTCTTCGACCCGATCGGGCAATAGCGGCGTGCAGCTCGTGCCGTAGCGGTCGCCGATCACGATGTCGGGCCGGCGCGGCTCATCGCGGGAGACGCCGACCGAGGGCATCGAATGGCAGTCGACCAGGACCACGGTGCCGAACATCTGGTGCACCTTGTTGATCAGCCGGCGCAGCGCGCGATGATAGGGCTTGTATAGCGTCTCGATCCGTCCCAGCGCGTCGTCGACCATGATGCGCTCGCGATAGATCTCCTGGCCGTCGCCGACCACGCGCGGAATGGTGCCGAGCCCGCCGGCGACCCGCATCGAGCGGGTGTTGGCAAAGCTCGGCAGGCGCCCGGTGAACATCCGGGGATCGAGCTCATAGGGCTCACGATTGACGTCGACATAGGAGCGCGGAAAATTGACCCGCACGGTCGGAAAGCCGCGCTCGCTGAGATGGCCGATCAGCTCGTCCATGAAGGAATCTTCGGAACGCCGCAGCGTCGGCAGGTCGATCCTGGAGGCGCTGAGGAATTCGTCCGGATAGGTCGAGCCCGAATGGGGCGAGTTGAAGATAACCGGCGCGCGCCATTGCGCGGGCTCAACGATCTCGAACGCTGGCGACTTGTCGCCGTCAAACCGGGTCATCTTCTCAGGCTTCATCCCTTGGTGTCAGGCTTCGTCCCTTGGCAATCAGGCTTTGCCTCTCGGTATCAGGCTTCGCCCTTAGCGCCGCACGATCCAACAAGCCCCGGCACCGGTCTCAACGCATTGATTCGGCCGATCAGGCGGCTCTTATGTGTCGTCATTGTCCGGAATCGCAACCATCCTGCCAAGCGAAAAGATGAGATCTGCGCTGGAACATGTCTTAACCCTGCGGGCAGCGAGATGGGGACCAGCAGGTACGGCTCGATTGCTTCGAACTGCTTTCAGGTTCACAAGGGGGCCGGCAAGCACAGCCGGCTCAGGGTAAATATTTTCACCCCATATTTACCCTCCGTCGGGCTTAGTGACCTCTGCTGATATCCTCTGGGGATTCGACATTTCCGCCATGCCAAAGATCCTGCTCGCCGAAGACGACAACGACATGCGCCGTTTCCTGGTCAAGGCGCTGGAAAACGCCGGTTTTCAGGTCTCGTCCCACGATAACGGCATGGCCGCCTACCAGCGGCTGCGGGAAGAGCCGTTCGAGATGCTGCTCACCGACATCGTGATGCCGGAGATGGACGGCATCGAGCTCGCCCGCCGGGCCTCGGAACTCGACCCCGACATCAAGATCATGTTCATCACCGGCTTCGCCGCGGTTGCCCTGAACTCGGATTCGGACGCCCCCAAGAACGCCAAGGTGCTGTCCAAGCCCGTGCATTTGCGCGAATTGGTCAGTGAAGTGAACAAGATGCTGGCGGCCTAAATCGGCCCCCTTCCGTCCTTGCACCGGCTCCCCTGAGCCGTTATAGGGACCCGACCCGATCTAGACGACATCTAGGGCGCGTAGCTCAGCGGGAGAGCACTACCTTGACATGGTAGGGGTCACAGGTTCGATCCCTGTCGCGCCCACCATCCTTCGCTCGCGAAGCGAGAGAAGGATGTCGCGCCGAAGCCCAACGGGCGCAGGCGGACTTTTTGCCGCGAGCTTCGGCTCGGCAAGCCGCAATCTTCGCTCGCGAAGCGAGTGAAGGATGCCACGCCGAAGCCCAAAGGGCGCAGGCGGGCTGCCGCCGCGAGCTACGGCTGGGCAAGCCACCAATGTCATTGCGGCGAAGCGTGTCCGGCGTAGCTCGAAGAGCGTAGACGGACGTTTCGTCGGGACCTCGGTCCCGCACGCCACAACCTCCTATAGCAACATCGATGTGCTACCGTCGTCTCAGACGCGGGGCCGCCCATGAGCATTTCCGTCATCGAGCAAGCAAAGATGCAGGCGCAGGTGCTCGTGCCCCTCGTCAAGGCGCTCCAGGCCGAGCTCGGCGAGGCGCGTGCCAACGCGCTGGTGCGCAACACCCTCGGCGATCTCTATCGCTATTTCGGCGAGGAATTCTGGAAAGCCAAGAACGAGAGCGATCTCGGCAAGGCGGTGTCGTCGGCGTTCAAAACCTACGCTCGCGACGACGCGCTCGCCTATGACATCATCGAACAGTCGCAGGATTCATTCGCCTTCGACGTCACGCGCTGCGCCTATGCCGAGTTCTACAAGGCGCTTGGCGAGCCCGAACTCGGCTTTCTCCTGATCTGCACCGCCGACTTCGCGGCCGCGGAAGGTTTCGGCTCCGACGTCAAGCTCACGCGGACGCAGACGATCATGCAGGGAGCCGGCCATTGCGACTTCCGCTACCGGCGGGATGGAGAGGGATCACAGTGAGGAACACCAGATGATGCGGGTGAGCTGTCTTGCCGTGGCTGCGCTGGCGCTGATTGCGTCGCGGGCCGACGCAGCCATCATCGACTGGCAGGCTGAGCTCCAGCGCTGCCGCGCGCTGCGCGAAAGCGTGGCGCCACTGCTGCAGGCCGGCCAAGGAATATCCGCAGTCGGCCGCTCCAATACGGCCGTGCGCCGTTGCATCTGGATCCAGCGCCGGGCGGTGCGCAAGAAAATCCCCGGCGCGGAAACCTGGTAGCTACGCAGATCGGCATCTGCCCATCTCTGAACAGACGTGTCCGAAAAGACGTGTCTGCAAAAGACTTGCCTGAAATAGACTTGGACCCGCGCGCGATCGTCTCCATAATCGACGCGGAAAGTGCATTGCTGCGGCAATCAACCCGCCAACAAAAATGCGGCACACTGCAAGGGAACTGGAGACGCCGATGTTCAAAACCCCGAGTCCGAAATTCGTGATGGCGCTCGCCGTCGTCACAGGCCTCGCGATGGCGCAAGCACACGCGGATTCGTCGCTGCCGGTGGGCCCGAAAGTCGGCGATCAGGACCTGTCCGGCTTTTATCGCTGGTCCCAAGCCCTCCCCGAAAGTCCCGGCGTGGTGCTGCGCAAGGAGCCGATGCTGGCGCAGCCGGAGATCACGAGCGCCGCTGTCGCCGAACGCATCCTCTACACGTCGACGGATCTGCGCTGGCATGCCGGTATCGTGCCGGTGAGCGGTACGGTCTACCTGCCCAAGGGCGAGCAGCCGGCCGGAGGCTGGCCGCTGGTTGCCTGGGCGCATGGCACGCTCGGCGTGTCGGATTCCTGTGCACCGTCCTGGACCGGGCACAAGCCGCGCGATGCCACCTACATCCAGCGCTGGCTCGAGAACGGGTTTGCGGTGGTGGCGACCGATTATCAGGGGCTCGGCGGAGCGGGACCGCATCCTTATCTGATCTGGGAGGCGGAAGGGCGCTCCGTGCTCGATGGCGTGCGTGCCACGCTTGCCGAATATCGCGACAAGCTCGCTTCAAAGGTTTTCGTCACAGGACAATCGCAAGGCTCGGGCGCGGCCATGGGCGCGACCGTGATCGCGGAAAGCTATGCGCCCGACGTGCCGCTGATCGCCACCGTGGCCACGGGCCTGGTGTCCACGTTCCCCGATGGTCCCTACAAGCCGCCGCAGACGACCGCGATCGCCTCGCCGATCTATACGTCGCTGATGCTGCTCGGCGGCTCGTTGCCGGATGGCGCGCCGTCGGCCGACGATCTCGTCTCCGACAAGGGCAGGCCGGTCCTGAAGGCGGCGCGTGAAAGCTGCACGCCTGAGATGCGCGAGGTCGCGCGCAAGGACGGCATTACCGCCGAGAACGTCTATGTCGAGCCCATCGCCAATGTGATGGCGCGGCTGACGCCGATCACGGACATGAAGGCCGTGCGCCTGAAGGTGCCAGTGCTGCTCGGGACCGGTCTTGCCGATTCCACGCTGGTCCCGACGCGGCAATATGCCGAAGTTGCGGCGCTGTGCGCGGCCGGCAACGACGTGGTCTGGAAGACCTATCCCGGCGCGACACACAATGGTGGCCTCCACGCGGCCTTCCCGGATGCGCTCGCGTTCTTCCGCGGCATGCTCGCCGGACAAAAGCCGCAGGGCAATTGCGCGGGAATTGCCGAGCCCGGTGCTCCGGGCGAACCGGCGAAAGGCCTCGCTTTCAACGATTAACTCACCAGATACTTCGTCACCGCCGCCTCGTTCCACGCGATCCCGTTGCCGGGCTCCTCGCCCGGCAGCGCAAAGCCGTCCTTGATCTGCAAACGGGTCGCCAGCACCGCGTCGGCCCAGTCGACATATTCCAGCCAATGCGCGGTCGGCGTCACGCACAAAAGATGCGCGCTGATTTCCGAGAACAGATGAGTCGACATCTCGATCCCGGCGGCGTGCGCCAGCGCGGCGGCGCGGACCCAGCCGGTGACGCCGCCGATGCGCTGCACGTCGGGCATCACGTAGTCGCAGGCTTCCGCTGAGAGCGCGGTCTGCATCGCGAAGGCGCTGTCGAAATTCTCGCCGATCTGGACCGGCGTGCGCAGCGCGTCCGCAATACGGGCGTTGCCCTCATAATCGTCGTGACGAATCGGCTCCTCGATCCAGGTCAGGCCCTCATCGTCGAGCATCTCGCCGCGGCGGATGGCCTCGGTGACCGTCAGCGCCTGGTTGTAGTCGCACATCAAGGTCACGTCGTCGCCGACGGCCTTGCGCACCGCCCGCACCGCTTTCAGGTCTTCCCGCGCATCGGGACGGCCGACGCGGATCTTCGCGGCCTGAAAGCCCTCGGCCAGCAACTTGTGGGCTTCCTCCACCGCGGCACCCGCCGGCATGATGCCGAGCCCCTTCGAATTGTAGGCCCTGACCGGTTTCGGTGTGCCGCCGAGCAGGCGCGCGAGGGGCAGGTCGCGTGCGCGCGCCAGCGCGTCCCATGCCGCCATATCGATGCCGGATTGCGCCAGCCGCTGCAGGCCAGCGAGCCCCAGTAGCGTGAAGCGCTGGGTCAGCTTGCGCTCGATCTCGAACGGCAGCAGCTCGTCGCCCGCAAGCAGCTCTGACATTTCCGCGACCATCGCCGCCAGCGGCTTCAAGGCCGATGGGGTGATCGAGAACAGATAGGCGTGGCCGGTTGCGCCCAGGTCGGTCTCGCAGTCGATCAGCACCAGCGGCGCCTTTGCGACCGCCCCAGTCGAGGTCTGTAGCGGCAGTTTCATCGGCACGATCACGGAGCGCGCATTGAAGCGCTTGATGTGGATGGTCTCGGTCATTTGCTGGATCTCCCGGCGGAGTGAGTACAGATTAACGCCGATCTTTAAACATTCGCGATGAAACGAAAAGCGGCTTGGCGCGACCACCATGAAATGGGGTTGCGCGGGAGCGCGTTTGTTGGCTCTGTGCCGCAAATCCTCGGGTCCAAGACAAGAACGCTCACAACGGAGCCAAAGAGTGAAACAAGAGGTCGCCGAAGAGCAGCGCAAGAGCGGCATCCTGACTGGTGCCGCGATCGCCTTCCTGCTGCTCGCCCTGCCGCTGGCCGTGTGGCTGGATCTCACGGAGCTGAGCAAGACGGCGCTGCGTCGGCAGGCCGTCGATCTCAATTCGGTCATTACCAGCGTCCGCAGCTATTACGCGTCCAACGTGGTTGGCCGCATCCTCGCCAATCCAAATGGCTCGACGAAGGTCGTTCACAACTACGAATCCGTCCCCGGCGCGATCCCGATCCCGGCCACGCTGTCGCTGGAGCTTGGCCGAGTAATCGGGGCGCAGCAGGAGAACATCACCTACCGTTTCGTCTCGGACTTCCCGTTCCAGAACCGCGCCTCGCACCAGCTCGACAAATTCGAGAAAGACGCGCTGGAAGCCCTGCGCGCCGACCCCGAGCAGAAGATCGTCGAGACGGAGACCTCGCTGTTCAACGACAAGGTCCGGCTGATCGCGCCTGTCACGATGGGCCCAGCCTGTGTCAGCTGCCACAACAGCCATCCCGAGAGCCCGAAGAAAGACTGGAAAGTCGGTGACGTCAGAGGCATCCAGGAGGTGATCATCGCCCAGCCGATCGCCGCCAACATCTTCTCGTTCAAGTTCCTGCTGGCCTATTTCCTGATCGCCGCCGGCAGCGGCCTATCGTTCCTCTCGCTGCAGCGCCGCCAGGCCAGCCGCATCAAGGGCATGAACAAGGAGCTCGAATCCGCCAACGACTTCCTGGCTTCGCTATCGATGAAGATCTCGCGCTATATCCCGCCGCAGGTCTACAAGAGCATCTTCTCCGGCCAGAAGGACGTCACCATCCACACCGAGCGCAAGAAGCTCACCATCTTCTTCTCGGACATCCAGAACTTCACCGCGACGGCGGAGCGGCTCCAGCCGGAGTTGCTGACCCAGCTCCTCAACGAATATTTCACCGAGATGTCGGCGGTCGCCCACGAATTTGGCGGCACCATCGACAAGTTCATCGGCGATGCCATGCTGATCTTCTTCGGCGATCCCGAGACCAAGGGCGACCGCGCCGACGCGCAGGCCTGCCTCCAGATGGCCTGGCGCATGCAGCACCGTCTCACCGAGCTCAATGCGAAATGGCGCGCCTCCGGCATCGAGCTGCCGTTCAAGGCCCGCATGGGCATCAATTCGGGCTATTGCAATGTCGGCAATTTCGGCAGCAGCGACCGCATGGACTACACCATCATCGGTGCCGAGGCGAACCTCGCCGCGCGCCTGCAATCGATCGCCGAGCCCGGCGGCATCGTGCTGAGCTACGAGACCTTCGCGCTGGTCAGCGACATCGTCCGCGCCCACGCGCTGCCCGCGATCACGATGAAGGGCATCAGCCGCGAAGTCATTCCCTATTCGGTCGACGCGCTGAACGATGCGGCGGCCGAAAGGAGCGGGATCATCACCGAGCGTGCCCCGGGGCTGGAGCTCTATCTCGATCCCGCCGTGGTCAAATCCGGCGACGCGGCGCGGGTGCGCTCGCTGCTGGAGAACGCGCTGGCCTCGCTGAAGCCGGCGTGAGGAGCGAACTCACATAGCGGCTTTTCTGATCGAGAGAGTCCCCGTGTGGCACCCCTCTCCCTAACCCTCCCCCACAAGGGGGGAGGGAACGCACTTTTGATGTGGCGACATTGTCCAACGATCGCGGACGTCGATCATGGTACGACGTTGCTCCGTACTCCGCTCGGCTCCCTCCCCCCTTGTGGGGGAGGGCGGGGGAGAGGGGTAGCCCAGCAGCAGGTGGGCGTCAGTCACCTCACCGCGCCGCGCCTTCCGTGAAGGCCGTCTCGATCACGTCGCCGAAGGGTTGCCAGGAGCGGCCGTCGAACTGGACCAGCCGCATCTGCCTGATCGGCAGGTAGCTGTTTGCCGAGGTGTTCATCCTGATGTTGGGCAGGGCGACCGAGGGCTGATAATTCCTCAGCGAAGCCGCCTGACGCATGATGTTCTCGCGCGATACGTCGTCGCCGCACTGCTTCAGCACCTGCGTCAGCGCCTCTGCCGCGGCGTAGCCAAAGAGTGCAGCGCTGCTGTTGGTGCTTTCGTCGTGATGGTACTTGTCCATGAAAGTGAACCAGTCCTTCATGGCTGGATCGTCCTTCCACGCGGGATCGCTCGGGTCCATCAGGAAGGCCGCCGAGATCACGCCGGAGGAATTCTCCAGGCCTGCGGGCGCCATCGCATTGGCGATCGAGGCCGAGGCGTCATTGACGATGAAGACCGGGCGCCATTTCATTGCCGCCGCCAGCTTGATCACCTTGGACGCCGTCGACGGTACGCCGAGAAAGACGAAAATATCGGCGCCGGCCCGCTTGAGGATCGAGACGTGCCCGTCGAGATGCTCGTCATTGATGTCGAAGGCGATGTCGACGAGGACGAGACGGTTCAGATCGCCAAGTCCTTCCTCCATGCCCTTGAGAAGCGCACGCCCGAACTGGTCGTTCTGCCAGAGCACCACGATCTTCTTCCTGGGATAATAGGCCTGGAGATAGTTGGCGTAGATGCGCCCCTCCGACCGGTACGACGGCTGCCAGCCCATGGTCCAGGGAAACGCCTTGGCCTGGCTCAGCTCCTCGTCTCCGGAGGCGACGAACAGTTGCGGAATTTTCTTCGCGTTCAGATACCAGCGCGCGGCGAGATTGCCCGGCGTGCCGAACGAGCCGAACATCAGATGCACGTCGTCCTTCTCGACAAGATTGCGGGTCAGCTCCAGCGCGGTCGTCGGGTCGGAATTGTCGTCGCGGGTGATGAAACGGATCTTGCGGCCGTTGATGCCGCCGCGCGCGTTGACCATGTCGAAATAGGCCGCTTCCGCCTGGCCGATGGCGCCGAACTCCGAGAGCGGTCCCGAATACGGCATGACATTGCCGATGCGGATTTCGTTGCCCGCGGTGGGTTGATCGGCGCGTTGCTCGGACATCGCGCCGAGCGACGCGAACGCGATCATCGAAACGAACAGCATTCTGCCGGTGACGCCCATACTCAACACCTTGTCGTTGGCCCCCAACGAGGTCGGCTCGATCCGCAGCAAGGCGAGTTGATCTAGGTCAAGCGTTTGTCGAAGCTGTGGCTTGAACGGCCTCTTCTGCAACGCAGCTGTCTGCCCGAGGAAAGGGGCAAGCGTGCTGACGCGCCGACAATCGAGAGAGCGTGCCGTGTGGCACCCCTCTCCCTAACCCTCCCCCACAAGGGGGGAGGGAACACACCTTGCTTGTGGCGAGTGCATTTTGACTCATTGGCTTCATAACGATGAGCGTACAGAGAAGCCACGCGCTCCCTCCCCCCTTGAGGGGGAGGGCGGGGGAGAGGGGTAGCCCAGCAAAAGGTCTGTGTCGTTAGCGTACCGCCACCAACCGGCCGCTACGGCAAGCCCCGCGCCTCGAGTTGATGCACCAGCAGCAGCGTCGGCTCGGCGAGGCTGTCGCCGGAGCCGTCGAGGCCGAAGGCGCTTGCGATGCCGTCGCGGCTGCGCAGCAGTGCGCTACGCGGACAATGGCCGGCGCCGCAGAGCGTCTTCTTCAGGGTTTCGCCCTGCGTCGTGATGCCGGCGGAATCATCCGCCGCCCAGGCCAGCACGATCGGGATGTCGACATTGAGGATGCCGGGGAAGACCGAACGCTTGTTGTACTGGCTGGCGTCGCTGCCGAGATAGGCCTTCTCGCTATCGCTCGCGTCCTTGCCGGCGCGGTAGACCCCGGACACCAGCACGAGCGCCGCGACGTCGGCGCGGTCGGTCTGGAGTTCGGGATGGGCCAGCAGGGTGGCGACATGGAAGGCGCCGGCGCCGTAGCCGACCGCAACGATTTCGCGGGCGTCGCCGTTGAACAGGTCGATATTGCCGTGGACCCAGGACAGCGCCGCCGCCACGTCGGTCGCACCCGCCGGCCACGTCGCCGAGGGCGCCAGCCGGTAGTTGACGCGCACGCCGATCATGTCGTTGCGGGCAGCAAAGCACATGGCCTGGTCCTGGATCTGCCGCGACAGCTCCGGCGCGGCGCGGTCGCCGGTGAAGGTGTCGCCGGTCACGAATAGCAGCACCGGCCGCGGCGTATCCGCCTTGGTCGTGGCGGTGGCGACATCGAGCACATTGGCTTCGCTCTCGCCGTAGCGCAGGCCGCGCGAGAAGGTGACCTGCTCGCACAGCCGCGCGGTGCCGCCCGCGGTGGTGTCGTTGTCGGTGAGGCCGACCCGGACAACGTCGGATGGCGCGGCCGGCCACATCGGTAGGGGGCCGTGCGCGGAGGCTGCCGTCACGCCCAGGATCAGAAAAAATGCGAGGAAATTCTTCATGTCGGTGTTGGCCCTGCGTGCCCGATATGGGCTCGCGCGTTTGGCCCGTCTTTTCAATTCGCCTTATTAGTTAGCTGGTCATGAGGCGATTTCACGGCACCCATGGTTCTCCCGGCTCGTCTCCGCGCGTGGATCAATTTCCCGGCTGGAAGGTGCAATCCGCCCCGGTGCCGTCCTTTCGGCGGATGGCATTGGGGTCGATCGTGCAGCTCAGCTTGGTCAGGCTCTCGAAATTCGATCCTGCGGCGCCGTCGGGCGGAATGCCGGCCAAGGCTTCGGTGGCGAAGATCTCGCTGGCCGTGGAGCCGTTCACCGTCCTGGTCTTCTTGCCGAAGGTGACCTCGCAGTTCCGCACGGTGATGTCGACATTGCCGGCGCGACAGACGATTCGATCGGCGGTCACCACGATCGGCTTCTTGTAGGGAATGTCGCTGTTGGCGGCGAACAGCATCGCCATCGCCTTCTTCTCGGCGCCGGACAGCACCGACGACAGCGGCGCGATCACCCCCGCGAGCGCCAGCGCCGTCGAGCCCGAGACTTTTGCGGGCGTCGCGTCGGAGATCGGCGACGCCGGAGGCGGTAGCGACAACGAGGGTGCAGACGAGGATCAATCGACCGGCTTTCATCTTGCCTCCCTGGACCTGCTATCGCGGCTTCCCTTCGGGCGGCGCGTGGAACCAGCTTAGCATGTAAACGCGAATTAGAAGGCAAGTTCGCCGGGCCTTGCACCATTGCGCGGTGCGGCTGTTTTGCCCCGAGGTGTCAAACGGTTATGTCGCGCGGCCGAGCCTCGCACCGACACGGCCGTTCTACTGTGCATGGGGTTGTTTTCGCGCTTTTTGTTTTGGCCGGCCTGTCAGGCCTGCTTCATCGTCCGGAAGGTGATGGAATAGCGGCGCGCCTCGACCGGTGGGATGCTGTGCTCCCATTGCGACCGCGCCTCGCCGTCCATCATGTAAAGCGAGCGCGGCCGGGCTTCGAGCGTGTGGCGCTCCCATTTGTCGCCGCTGCGGCGGCGGAAGCGGAATTTGCAGGACGAGCCGAGCGACAGGCCGAGGACTTTGTCGAAATGCGGCTTGTCGCGATGCCAGCCGATGCCGACGCCAGCCTCGTATTCGGTACAGAGCACCTGCCGCACGCTGCCGCTGGCGAGGCCCGCCCATGCCTCGACCTGCCGCGCGAAGGGGAGCACCCAGCCCGGGATCGGCTCGGCCTCGGCCAGCCGCTGCAGCGAATAGTCATAGCGATAGCCGAAGGACGCCACCCGGCGGTTGCCCTCGAAGGCGCCGAACTGGAAGCGCTGGAGCGGCAATGCTGCGATGCGGCCGATGAGCGCCTGCTCGACGGCGGCCTCGACGAAGTCTTCGATGTAGCGAAGGCCGGCAGGCCCTGCTTGCGGATTGGCGAACAAACCAAGCTGCGTCATTCCTCGCATTTCCGTGATGGAACCTAATAGCGGCCGATGCGACTTACATATGACGCGGAAAGTAACGTGCGAGGCTGTCATGGCAGAGAAGCATACCGCCGATCCGGCAGAGATCATGCGGGCGACCGGTCATCCTGAGCTGGAATACGCCGCCGGCTGGACCATCGCCGGTCTGGTCACCATCGGCACCATCGTCGCCGCCTGGGTGTTCGCGATCTAGCCCATTGGAAACTGCAGCTCGAACGCTGCGCCCCGATCGGTCGGCTTGAGCCTGATCGAGCCGCCATGGCTCGCCATGACTGCGCGCGCGATCGCCAGCCCCATCCCGGTGCCGCCCTGGTCGCGGCGGGTGGTGAAGAACGCGTCGAAGATCCTGTCGCGGTTCGGCGCCGAGATCGGCTCGCCGTCATTGCTTACCGTCAGACGCAGGGTCGTGCGCTCGTCGATCGCCTCCAGCCTGATGGTCCCCGCCTTGTGCCGCATCGCATTGTCGGCGAGATGCGACAGCACGATCAGCGCCTTCTCAGCCGACATGCCGATCATCAGGTCGAGGCTGCCGCTGGCCTCGATTGAGCTCACGGGAAACCGGCTCCTGAGGTCGGCAATCACGGGCGCCAATTCCGTGCGCTCGTTTTGCGGCAGGCTTTCGGCACGCGCGAGTTCGCGCAGCCGCTGCGCCATCGCTTCCAGCCTATGGGTGTCGGACAGGATGTTGGCGATGAACGTCTCCTGCTCGGCCGGCGTCAGGCTGCCCGCTTTGCCCTGAACCGAATCCTGCAACAGCTCGGCGGCGCCCTTGATCGAGGTCAGCGGCGATTTCAGTTCGTGGGTGAGATGGGCCGAGAATGTCGCGATATAGTCCGAGCGCCGCGCCAGCTGTTCGGCCATGCCGAGGAAGCTGTGTGAGAGCTGCGCGAACTCGCGCGTACCGTAATGCCGGAGCGGCCTGAACGCCTCACGGTCGCCGCGGCCTATTCTGGTGGCGCGATCGATCAGCTCGCGCATCGGCAGCGTGATGGTGCGCGAGAATACGAGGCCAATGGCGATCGTGCCGAGAATCACGGCAAGCCCCGCCAGCACGAACTTGGCCCGCTCCTGGTAGAGATGGTCGAAGATGTTGCTTGGGGTCCGCGTCGTGTAGATCACCCCCGCAACCCGGTTGTTGACGATAACAGGCATTGCCGAAAACACGTGGACGCCGAGGCCGCGGCTGAAGGAATAGATCGACGGCGGCGGCTTGTCGGGCACGCGGTTGCGTAGCGTGGCGCGGTATTGGCCGTGCAGCGCGTCGGCGACCTCCTCGATGTGGGCGAGCGATTGCCCGATCTCCTGCCGCCCCGCGATCACCACGCCTTGGGGATCGAGGATGCGAAAGCCCGCCAGCGTCACCTTCTGGGTCTCGCGGATGATCGGCGTCAGTCTTGCGCCGATCTCGACATAGCCGGGTTGCGCCGGCTGGGCCGCCGTCAGCGCCTCGGGTCGCCGCCGCAGCAGGTCGTTGGCGGTGAGATCGAGCGCGGGCCGGATTGGCGTGACCTGGTCGCCCGGATCAGGCAGCACGCCTGACGGCACCTCCGCACCGAGCGTGAGGCCGCTATCGAGCTTTGCTGCGACTTCCTGCGCATAGATCGTCGCGAGCACGCGGCTCTGCGCGATCAGCTCGGCTTGGGTCTGGCGGATCAGCTGGTTGTCGTAGAGACGGAAGAAGAACAGGCCGACCAGCGGCAGCACGCCGACGGTCGCCAGCACCGTGAAGATCACGAGGGTGAGCGAGGGCCGCCACTTGTCCGGCGCCGCGCTCATGCCTCTTTCTCGCAGCGGCCGAGCTTGAAACCGACGCCGTGGATGGTCTCGATGACGTTGTCGCAGGCCAGCGCCGCGAGCTTGGCGCGGATGTTGCGGATGTGGCTGTCGATGGTGCGGTCGGAGACCTGGATGTTGAGCTGGTAGGCCGCCCGCATCAGCTGCTCGCGGTTGAACACCGAGGTCGGCCGGGTCAGGAAGGCGCGCAAGATGCCGAACTCGATCGCGGTCAGCTTCAGCGGTGTGCCGGCGAACGACGCGACATGCTGCTCGGCATCGATCAGCAGGCCGCCTTGCGCGAGTGCCGACGGCCCCGCCTTGGCCTCGCCATTGCGCGGGCTGAGACGGCGCAGGATGACGTTGACCCGCGCCACCAGCTCGCGCGGGCTGAATGGCTTCGTCACGTAGTCGTCGCCGCCGATCTCGAGGCCGAGAATGCGGTCGATCTCCTCGTCGCGGGCCGACAGGAACAGGATCGGCACGTCGGAGCTCTTGCGGATTTCCCGGCAGACATCGAGGCCGTCGAATTCGGGCATGCCGATGTCGAGCACGATCAAGTCAGGCCTGTCGGCGGCAAAGCGGGTCAGCGCCTCCTTGCCGTCGCGCGCCTCGATCACGTCCATGCCGGCTTTCTTCAAAGCGACGCGGATGACCTCGCGAATATGGCCTTCGTCGTCGACGATGAGAATGCGATGCACCAAGAATCTCTCCGCTGCCTCGTCAACCCACCGGCTGATCGTTCGCCAGCGCGTCCAGCCTGCGCTGAAGCCGCCAGCTCCGGAAGCTCCAGCTCCGCCAGGCTAGATCCTGACGCTGGACTTCTACAAGCCGATCGCGCCGCGACACAAGGCAGTTGTCGCCCGGGCGATGAGCGATGACCTTGCCGATGGCAGGCAGCGCCTGCGGCCCGAGTGTGAGGAGATAGTTGGCGTCGATGCTCAAGCCCTTACCCGAGATCTCGTTGCTGTGACTCAGATTATAGTCGGCGATGAACGCATCGAAGTTCATCAGCGAGCAGCCATACAGCGCGATCGTTAACGCGATCAGATTGGCGCCGACGAGCCATTGGTTGGACCTGCCGAGCACGATACGGGCGACGATCAGGATCAGCCCTAGCGCCACCAGCCCCATCCAGATGAAGGCTGCGATGCGCCAATAGGTCAGCATGTAGATGTCGACGTAAAGTTCGAGGCGAAGGATGGAGGAGGCGACTAGCAGGACGTTCTGTCCCACCCAGAGATAGACCAGCGGCCGGATGATCTTCGATTTCTCCGCCGGACCGCCCGGGCGCATCGTCACCAGCACGAAGGCGGCGGCGAGCAGCGCGGTCGCAATCAGCGGATAGGCGCCGCGATGAGCATAGGCCGCATAGGTCATGTTGGCCGGCAGCGCGACATGCCCCCAGAGATAGATGCCGTCGAGAATGGATTGTGCCGCGAACAGAAGATTGAACAGGATCAGCGAGCGCAGGATGGTGGAGGGGCCCAGAAACTCAGCTGAGACTTGCGACTGCAGCGGCGGCGGCACGGGGGTATCGGCGATAGTCGTGGTGACAATCGTCCTGCGCCGCCAGCGCACATGGATGAACGGCCAGACCAGCGACAGCATCATGGTCCAGAACAGCACACGCGGGATGCTGACATAGTCGAGGATGAGCTTTGGATTGAGCAGGAACACCCATTGCTCGATCAGCGGATTGGCTGCGGCGAACAGTGCGATGAACACAGTGCTCAGCGCGGCAGGCAGAAGCCAGAGTGCGATGCTCCGAGTGAGTGTCGACATGTTGAAGATTTGAAGCGCTTCGGGGAAGACCCTGAAGGGACCAAACAGGACAAAGTTTCGTAGCGCCCGGGCGCGGTCCGCGAGGTCCGTCGTCCTCGAATTAGTTGCGAGCAGAAGTGCCATCAGCAGCGCCGCGACGAGGATCAGGAAGGACAGCGTGTTGAACTCCTCTGTCGCCGGCACGAGACCGGCGACGAGAATGGCCATGCTGGTGATGTCGCGTCGCAGGTCCAGTGCCGCATGATTGAACAGCACCGACACGCAAGCCGTCGCGATCGCAAAGAGCGTCAGCGATAGCCCGATACGCGGGCCATAGAACAGCCAGTCGGCGAGCGCAACCAGTGCCAGTGCGAGGCCAAGCTTGGCAAGAATGGAGGAAGGCCTGATCGGCTGGAGGTCCGCTGCTATCGTCGAAGCCAGGCTCGTCATGTTCAAATGACCTTTCGTGATGGGTGGCATCACGAAGTCTGAACGTCGTTTGTGCAGAAGGCGGGATTGTCGTCTGCACGAGTTCAGGAGTCTTTTGCAGATTATGTGCAGGCGCGCTTTTGGTCCTTACGCGGCGCAGATCGCTTTGATAGGTGCGATGCGTTCATCACATTGGACGTGACGCATCATGCAATCCCTCAACCGCATCGGTCTCATTCTGCTCTGGCTTGCCGCGCCTCCCGTCGCGTTCGCGGCCGCGAACAAGAACGATCCTTATCTGCTCGTGCTGCGCGGCGCTGGAAATATCGCACTTGTCGTCACAAGCGTCGTAATCTTCATCGTGCTGCTGCGTCGCGGGCTTTGGCGCAGCATCCCGGGCAAGCTGCTCGTCATGCTCTGGTGCGTTCCGCCGCTCCTGATGTCGGCGGCGCACCTGAAATTTGAACTGCGCAAGCACGGCGTGCTCGGGGCGAGCGCCACCGAAGCACGCGGGCTCGGATCTCACTTCATGGTCGGCTATTCTTCCTTCCCGGAGGTCGCGCGCCTCGCCGAGCAAGGCTTGATCGGCGGTATCTACGTCACCCGGCACAACATCCGGGGCCGGACCGTGGAGGCGCTGCGTGCCGAGATCGCGGCGCTCCAGGACAAGCGGCAAGCCGCCGGCCTGCCGCCGCTGGTGGTCGCCGCGGACCAGGAGGGTGGCATCGTCGGGCACCTTGCGCCGCCGCTGACGAAGCTGCCCGCGCTGGCGACGCTTGCCGGCCTTGCCCCCGATGACCAGCAAGCCAAAGCGGCCGAGTTCGGCCGCATCCACGGCCGTGACCTCGCCCGGCTCGGCGTCAACCTCAATCTCGCGCCGGTGCTCGATCTCAAGCCGCCGGGCCGGCGCAATCGCCTCGACTTTCACACACTCATCGGTCAGCGCGCGATTGCGACCGATCCAGCCGTCGTCACCGCGATCGCGAGCGCTTATGTACGCGGGCTGGAAGAATCCGGCGTCGGCGCCACGCTCAAGCATTTTCCCGGCATCGGGCGCGTGCGCGCCGACACGCATCATTTCAGCGCCAATCTCGACACGCCGGTGAAGGAGCTGGAGGCAACCGACTGGCTTCCGTTCCGGGAGGTGCTGTCGCATTCGCACAGCGCGCTCATGGTCGGGCATGTCACGCTCACGGCCGTCGATCCCGATCGCGCCGCCTCGCATTCGAGGCGTGTCGTCGAGGGGATCATCCGCGACAAATGGGGCTACCAGGGCGTCGTCATGACCGACGATCTGGTGATGGGCGCGATCTACCAGCACGACGTCTGTCAGGCCGTGGTCGAGGCCATCAACGCGGGCGTCGACCTGCTGCTGGTCGCCTATGACGGCGCGCAATTCTACCGGATTTTCACTTGCGCCCTGGATGGATCGCGGCAGGGCAAGCTCGATACGGCGATGCTGCACGCGAGCGAGGCACGGCTCGCGCGGGGGTTCCCGTCCGAGCAGGCGCGAGCCGCCTCACGCCCTGTGAGCGTCGCGGGTCAAAACTAGCCCTTTGCGAACTGACGGTAGTCAGGCTCGCGATGAAACCAGAATTCGTAGCCGGTGATGGCCTTCTGCATGGCGACGTCGTGGATCGGCTGGTTGAGCGGAATGACGGGAACGTCGCGCATGCAGAGCGCGATGAAATCCTTAACGACCTTGTCGTACTCGGCGGCATCCGTGGTGAAGCGCGCCTTGTCGATCAGCGCGTCCATCTCCTTGTTCTGGTAGGAGGAGATGTTGAAGATCGAGTTGTTGCCGTGGAAATTCCAGTAGAAGTAATATTCGGGGTAATCGAGCCAGCCGCTGAAGCGGTTGAGCGCGAGCGGCAGCTCCTTCTTGTTCAGCGTCGTGCGCCAGTTCGCGCCGGGAATCTTGTCGATCGCCGCCTTGATTCCGATCTTGGCCAGGCTCTCCTGGATCAGGATGGCCGTCGGCTCGCCGACCGTGGCGGTGCCGGTATCGAGTGACAGCGTCGTCTCCAGCCCTGACTCGAAGCCCGCCTCCTTCATCAACGCCTTGGCCTTGTCGAGATCGGTGACGTAGGGAAACGGTTGCGGCCACACTGGCTTTGAAACGTCCGCCGCTCCGCCATACATCGGAACGGCGCGTCCGAAGAACGCGCTGCTCTGGATCTGCTCATAAGGCATCGCCCAGGCGACGGCTTGGCGCAGCTTCACATTGTCGAACGGCGGCTTTGCCGCGTTGAGCGCGACGGACCAGAGCGCATTCGGGATCGGCACGCCCGAGACCTTGACCTTGCCCTCCCGAATGATCTGCTCGAAGTCACGCGGCGCGAAGCCGCTGGAGATATCCGCATCACCCCGCTCCAGCATGGCGCGGCGGGTGCCGGCGGAGGGGACGTCGCGCGCGATCACGCGCTTGAGCTTCGGGAGAGGCCCGCTCTTCCAATCGTCGAAGCGCGCCAGCACGGTCTCGCTGCCCGGCTTCCAGCTCTCGATCCTGTAAGCGCCGCCGCCGGCCTCGTTGTTCCTGAGCCACGCCAGCGCCCACGGGTCTTCCGCCGTCGCGTTCTTTTTCGCGAGCTCCGAGTTGATGATGAAGGGCACGACCACCGCGACGTTGAACAGCAGCATCTTGTCCTTGCGCACATAGTCGATGCGGAACGTGTGGTCGTCGACCACGACGAACTGCTCGGGCTTTTCCAGCGACCCCGCCGACATCTGGAAGGTCGGAAAGCCGCCGACCTTCACCGCGCGGTCGAACGACCATTTGACGTCGTTCGCGGTGACCGGCGTGCCGTCGTGGAATTTCGCGTCCTTCCGCAATTTGAAAGTGCAGGACATGCCGTCGGCGGCAACCTCCCAGCTCTCGGCGAGTTCAGGTGCGAGCTTTTCGCGGTCGTAAGACAGCGTGCCGTCGGGGAGCGTCTTGGAGGCGTAGCTCAGCAGGCGATCGTAGCAATTCCAGGACAGCCCGTTCACGGTCTGGTTGGAGCCGACGCCCTGCATGTCGAGCGAGTTCGGCCCGAGCTCCTGCACCACCAGCAGCGTCTCGGCGCGCCCTTGCGCCCTGGCGAAACGCGGCGCAACGGCCGTTATTCCGGCGAGGCCGAAGCCGCCGAGCACGCTGCGGCGGTTTAGTTCGAATGATGATGCGCTCATGGGGGGCTCACTCTTGAGAGATTTGCACCATAAAGAGGCAAGGCGCATGCCATCGGCCGCGCTTCACGGCGTCGCACGCTGCGCGCACCTCAATCCTACGGCGTCACCGCTCCGCGGCTCACGGCCCGCGGGGCAGTCAGCTCTTTCCAGGTGGAATTGGCGACATGCACCGGCGAGAACGCCGGGCGCTCGACATAATGGCCGTCGCCGGCCTCGGCACGCAGATCGCCATCGTTCCAGACGATTCGGCCGCGCGACAGCGTCGCCGCCGGTCCGCCGGTGCAGGAAAAGCCCTCGAACACGTTGTAATCGATCCGGCTCATCTGCCGTTTCGCGCTAATGGTCCTGCTCGCCTTGGGATCCCAAACCACGACGTCGGCGTCCGAGCCGACGGCGACCGCGCCCTTGCGCGGATAGATGTTGAGGATGCGGGCGATGTTCGCAGAGGTCACCGCGACGAACTCTTCCTTCGTCAGCCGTCCCGTGGTGACGCCCGCGGTCCACAGCAGCGCGAGGCGATCTTCGAGGCCGCCGGTGCCGTTCGGGATCTTTCTGAAATCGCCGAGCCCGAATCGCTTCTGCTCGGTGGTGAAGGCGCAGTGGTCGGTCGCGACCACCTGCAGCGAGCCAGCTTGCAGACCGGCCCAAAGACTATCCTGATGCGACCTGTCGCGGAACGGCGGCGACATCACGCGCTGCGCGGAATGATCCCAGTCCTTGTTCTGATATTCACCGGCGTCCAGCAGCAAATGCTGGATCAACGGCTCGCCATAGACGCGCTTGCCCGCCGCACGTGCGCGCGCGATCGCCTCATGCGCTTCGCGGCAGCTGGTATGCACGATGTAGATCGGCGTCCCCGTCATGTCGGCGATCATGATGGCGCGGTTGGTGGCTTCGCCCTCGACCTCCGGCGGTCGTGAATAAGCGTGTCCCTCGGGCCCGGTGACACCGCGCGCGATCAGCGCCTCCTGCATCAAGGCGACGACGTCGCCGTTCTCCGCATGCACGACGGGCATGGCGCCGAGATGGGCGCAGCGAGCGAACGAGTTGTAGAGCTCGTCGTCGTTCACCATCAGCGCGCCCTTGTAGGCCATGAAGTGCTTGAAGGTGTTGATGCCGTAGGTTTTGACCACGGTCTCCATCTCGTCATGGATCTGCTTCGACCACGACGTTACCGCCATGTGGAAGCCGTAGTCGGAAGCCGCCTTCTCGGATTTGTGCCGCCACTCCTGATAGGCCGCGAGCATCGACTGGCCAGGATCGGGCAGGCAGAAATCCACCACCATGGTGGTGCCACCGGCCAGCGCCGCCTTGGTTCCCGATTCGAAATCGTCCGCGGTGACCGTGCCCATGAACGGCATTTCGAGATGGGTGTGCGGATCGATGCCGCCCGGGATAACGTAGGCGCCGCCGGCATCGACGATCTCGCTGCCGGTGGGCGCATCGAGCGACTGCCCGACCGCGACGACGGTCGCGCCGTCGATCAGCACGTCCGCCCGGCGCGAATGATCATGATTGACGACGGTGCCGCCGCGGATGAGGAGGGGCATTGGAGCTCCGGAGAGAGGCGTAATCCTCGCGACGCTAAGCGCGCCGCATGCGATGCGACAGGTGAAATTTTAGTCAGGCGCCGCCGACAGTTGAGCCGTGTTCTCTCGGCATCTACGCCGCCCGCGCGATCAGTCCGTCGACCATCGCGCGCACCAGGCCCGCAATTTCCTTCCGGAGCGCCGGCAGCGGTACCGCGACCAGTTTCTGCTCCAGTCCCAGCGCCACCATGCCATGCACCGCCGAGAACAGGCTGCGCGCGGTGATGCCGAGCTCCTCCCGACTGCGTTTTGGAAACAGCGCGGCCAGCGGCTTGGAGACGTGGCGGAACAGCTGCAGCTGGTCGTCGATGGACCAGTCGGGGAGGGGCTTGTCGGCTGCCATGCGGTGCTCGAACAGCGCACGCCATAGTTCGAGATTTTCCGCGGCGAAATCGCAATAGACGAGGGCGATGCGGACCAGCCTCTCAGGCGACGGCTCGCCGGCGCCTTCCGCCGCGCTCAGGGCCTCGTCGAGCCGGTGCAACGTGCGCGAGCCGACTCGCAGGATCAGCTCGTCCACATCGGCTACGAGATTGTAGACCGCGCCGTTGGCGCAGCCGATCTCGCTGGCGAGATCGCGGGTTTTTAGGCCCGCCAGTCCCCTGTCGGCGATCATTCGTTCCGCCGCCAGGATCAGATCGGATCGAAGTTTCTCCCGGCGTTCCAATGCCTTAGTCATCTGCAACCAAATTTCTGAGCGTTGCTCAAATATTTCTTGAACGAAGTTCAAGTTTCTTGCTACAAACCATCCGTGAGCAACGCTCATAACAAGGAGCTTAAGATGTTCAAGACCGTTGTGACACTTTTCCGCGGTAGCGTGGCCGCCGCCGGCGAGGAGCTGGAAGACCGGACAGCCCTTTTGATCCTCGATCAACAGATGCGCGACGCGGCCGCCGCCCTCGAGCGCGGCAAACGGACCTTGGCGCTGGCGATCGCACAGGACCAGCAGGAAGGCCGCAAGCTCGAGGCGACCGTCACCCGCATCGCCGATCTCGAGACGCGCGCGGTTGCGGCGCTCGATGGCGGCCGCGAGGATCTCGCCAACGACGCCGCCGAAGCCATCGCGGGCCTCGAGGCCGATCGCGATGCCGCGCTGACGGCACGCGCCTTGTTCGCGAGCGAGATTGCCCGGCTGAAGCGGCACGTCGCAAGCGCGCAGGCCCGCATCACCGAGCTCGACCGCGGCCGCCGCGTCGCCCGTGCCTCGGAAGCGGTGCGCTCGCTTCGCCGCAGCGGCATCGAGGCGGCACGTCCCTACGAATCAACGCTGCCGGAGGCGGAGAGCACTTTGAGGCGTCTTCGTGAGCGGCAGATGGAAGCCCAGGCCGCCGACGACGCGCTGGTCGAACTCGATGCGGCCACCGGTCCGCTCGCCACCGCCGAAAAACTCGCCGAGCAGGGTTTTGGCCTCCGGCTCAAGACGACCGCGGACGACGTGCTGGCGCGGTTGAGGTCCAAGCGTACGCCGACTGTCTGATCCCAATCCATCATCATTCGAACCAACAGGAGACCATCATGAACCAGAACGGCCAGCTCCACAGCGGCGCCTGGGTGACCTTCACTTACGTGTCCTTCGCAGCCTCCGCCTTCCTCGTCGCCGTTGGCGTCTTCTTCCTGCCGATCGATTTCTGGATGAAGGGCTATCTCACCATGGGAATCGTGATGCTGATCCAGACCTGCGTCACTCTGACCAAGACCATCCGCGACAATCACGAAAGCAGCCGGATGGTGAACCGCATCGAGGATGCCAAGGCGGAACGTCTGCTGATGGAAGTCTCCAAGGCGGCTTGACAAGCATAGACAATCCGCAAGGAAGCAGCGGAGCAATGCACTCCGCTGCTTCGGCGCCGGAGCGCATTTCGTCACCTCATATCGCGCCTGCGAAATGCAACAGAGCCATGACGATCCCGCGGGCGTGCGCTCTTGCGCAATAGCACGGGCAGGGGCAGTCTTCACAGGCGGCGCACAAGAACGCCGCCAATAAGATGTGCTTACAAGGTCTCGGCGAGGAACCTCATGGCAGCGACGCGGATCGACTGCGACATCCACCCGGCGGTTGGTGGCACGCGCACGACGCTACTGCCCTATCTCAGCGATCACTGGAAAGAGCAGGTCGTGAGCCGCGCCATCGACGGGCTCGATCTCACCTCCTATCCGCCCGGCATGCCGCTAAGCGGCCGCGCCGACTGGCGTCCGGCGAACGGCGCAAAGCCTGGTTCCGATCTTGCGATGGTACAGAAGGGCGCATTCGAGCAGTTAGGTGCCAGCCACGCGATTCTCAACGTGCTGTATGGTGCGCAGGCCGTGTTCGACCCCTACATGGCGGCCGACTTCTGCAAGGCGATCAACGACTGGATCGCGACTGAGTGGCTGTCGCGCGATCCGCGCTTGCGCGCCTCGATCGTGGTGCCGATGCAGGACCCGGATCTGGCGATCGAGGAGATCGAGCGCCGCGCCGGCGATCACCGCTTCGTCTCGATCCTCGTGCTGGCGCAGGGCGAGACGCTCTTGGGACGGCGGCATTTTTGGCCGGTCTATCGGCTCGCCGAGAAATACAAGCTGCCGCTCGCGATCCATGCCGGCACGCAATATCGGCAGGCGCCGAGTTCGGCCGGCTGGCCGTCGCACCGCTACGAATATTACTTCGTCGAGGCGCAGGCGTTTCAGGCGCAGATCTTGAGCCTGATCTATGAGGGCGTGTTCGGCAAGTTTCCGAGCCTCAAGGTCGTGCTGATAGAATCGGGCGTGAGCTGGCTGCCGGCCTTCATGTGGCGCGCCAACAAGACCTGGCGAGGGGTGCGCGTCGAGGTGCCCTGGGTCGAGCGCGAGCCGGCTGCGATCATCCGCGATAATTTTCGCGTCACCATGCAGCCGTTCGACGCGCCGGGCGACGCCAGAAGCGTCGAGGACATCATCGACCAGATCGGCTCTGAGAAGATGTTCCTGTTCGCGTCCGACTATCCGCACTGGCAGTTCGACGGCGACGATCCGATCCCGCCGAACCTGCCGAGCAGCATCATCTCGAAGATGTGCGTCGACAACCCGCTGGAGACGTTTCCGCGGCTGTCGCTCGCCAACTGACATTGGAGGTTCGCATGAGTGAGGTCATCGACCGCCCGCTGCGGGAAGACGAGAAGCACGCCGCTTCGCGGCTGCGCATCGTCGATTGCGACGTCCATCCGAGCCTGCATTCGGTCGACGATCTCAACGAGTTCCTGCCAAAACGCTGGCAGCAGCATCTAAAGGAATATGGCAGCCATTTGCGCACGCCCTATCTGTTCACCACGCCCTATCCGCGCTCCTCGCCGTTGATCGCGCGCCGCGATGCCTGGCCGCCGACGGGCGGGCCGCCCGGCTCGGACCTCGCCTTCATGCAGAAGCAGCACCTCGATCCGCTCGACGTCGAGTTCGGGATTTTGCAGGTGCTCGATCTCTTCATCTTCTCGCAGCAGAACCTGGAATTCGGCGCCGCGATCCAGCGTGCCATCAACGACTGGCAGCTGGCGTTCTGGTCGCATCGCGACCCGCGCCTGAAGGCTTCGATCCTGGTCGGCCAGGATGGCGTCGATCTCGCCATTGCCGAGATCGAACGCTGCGCGAAAATCGGCGAATATGTCCAGATCAACGTCTCGCCACGCGCCAACGAGCCGCTCGGCCGTCGCCGCTACTGGCCGATCTACGAGCGTGCCCAAGAACTAGGTCTTCCGCTCGGCATCCATGTCGGCGGCTATGGCGGGCATGCGCCGACCGGTGGCGGCTGGCCGTCCTATTATGTCGAGGAGCACCAGTCCAACGCGCACACCATTGCGGCGCAGCTTGCCAGTCTCGTGATCGAGGGCGTGCCGGAGCGCTTTCCAAAATTGAAGTTCGTCTTCATCGAGGGCGGCTTCGGCTGGATCCCGTCCGCGGTGTGGCGGATGGACCAGCATTTCGAGCGGTTCCGCAGCGAGGTGCCGCATCTCAAGCGCAAGCCGTCGGAATACGTCCGTGAGCATTTCTGGTTCACGACACAACCGATCGACGAACCCGACGAAGCCCGGCATTTGCGCTCGCTGATCGAATGGGTCGGCATCGATCGTCTCTTGTTCTCGTCGGACTATCCGCACTGGGATTTCGACGATCCGCGTTTCGCCTTCAAGACGCCGCTGACGG
Source organism: Bradyrhizobium sp. Ken01 (assembly GCF_055807355.1). Lineage (NCBI taxonomy): Bacteria > Pseudomonadati > Pseudomonadota > Alphaproteobacteria > Hyphomicrobiales > Nitrobacteraceae > Bradyrhizobium > Bradyrhizobium sp. Ken01. The sequence continues at coordinate 5,894 of NZ_JBVVPC010000047.1, read as the reverse complement.
AAGCTGAGCGGACCAAGATCTTCAGCACCAATGCCCGCGCGGTCTACAAGTTCTGAGAAGGTCTGCACGGTATGGCCCGTCACATCGTCGCGTCCATCTCGGAGATCCCACCCGGTGGCAACAAGGTCGTCGATGTCGCCGGCCGCGACATTGTCGTGTTCCACGTCAATGGCGAGTTCTTCGCGCTGCTGAACCGCTGCCCGCACGAAGGCGCGCCGCTGGAGAAAGCGGCCTGTGTTGCGCGGCTGACCTCGCCCGAGCCCGGCATCTATCAGCGCTCGCGCGTCGGCGAGATGCTGCGCTGTCCCTGGCATGGCTGGGAGTTCGACATGCGCAATGGGCAGTCGTGGTTCGATCCGAAACGCGTCAAGATAAGGTCATATCCGGTCGCGGTGGAGCGCGGCGAGGAACTCCAGAAAGGCCCGTATGTTGCCGAGACGTTTCCGGTGCATGTCGAGGACAGCTACGTGATTGTCGAGGTCTGAGTAGCCGTTTCGGATTGTGATTTCGCCGCAAGTGGGATAAGCCTCGCCCGCATTTGTGGCGGAGATGAGCTTTGTCGAAACAATCCCTGCGTGAGGAGGCCGAGCGCCTGATCCGCGAATCGATGGAAAAGAAAACCGTCGTCGTCAAGCAGGGTGATACCCGCATCGAGGCCGTCTGCGGTAAGTGCGGCGCCCCGAACCGGGTGCAGGCGCCAAAGGGCCAGACCCGCATCAAGTTCGCCTGCAAGAATTGTGGGCATCAGCAAGAGACGCTGTAGGTTTCTTCGCCCTCTCCCCCTGTGCGGATGCAACCCTCATCCGGCGCTTCGCGCCACCTTCTCCCACAAGGGAAGAAGGAAAAACGCCTACTCCCCCTTCACGAATTTCGCGAATGCATCCGCATGGTCCGGATGCCAGCGTGACAGCGGCGGGCGGTTCTCCACGATGTCACCGGCGGCCCACAGCATGCGCTTTTCGTCGAGCGCGCGCGGGACGTCGTTGTCCGGGCACAGGATGTAGAAATCGCCGGCCTCCAGCCGCGCCAGCATGAAGTTCACGGTCTGCTCGGCCGTCCAGGCGCCGGCCGGCTTCTCTGTCCGGCCCTTCGCGGTAAGGTTCGTGAAGACGAAGCCGGGAATCAGCAGATGCGCAGTGATGCGGCAACCCGCAGTGCTGCGCAGTTCGTGCTGGAGCGCTTCCGTAAAAGCTTTCACGCCGGCCTTGGAGACGTTGTAGGCGGGATCGCCGGGCGGGGTGGTGATGCCCTGCTTCGAGCCGGTGTTGATGATGAGCCCCGCCCTGCCGCGCGCGATCATGCTGGGCGCAAAGATGCGCGAGCCGTTGATGATGCCCCACATATTGACGCTGATGATGCGCTGCCAGTTGTCAGGTTCGCCGAACAACGTGCTGCCGGGCTGGATGCCCGCATTGTTCATGAGGATGTCGGTGTCGCCGAAGCGCTCGCGCACGGCGCGCTCGAGTTCCGCCACGCTCTCGGCCTTGCTGACATCGATCGCGAAGGTCATCACATGTGTGGCAGACGTTATGGATGACAGTCTTGTTGCGGCCTCCGTCAGCCGCGCCTGATCCACATCGGCGATACATACCTTCATGCCGTCGCGCGCGAACGCCAAAGCCGCGGCGAATCCGATCCCGGACGCGCCGCCGGTGATTACGGCAACATTGTCTTTGACGATGGCGGGATGCGGCATCGATCGTTCTCCGGGGAGGGGGCTCGGTCGTGCTATAACATGGCACTCGCGCGACCCTGCACAAGTCGGCATGGGAGGTCTTCGTTCCGCGCCGACTTTATGCCTCTCCTTTACGCCTGTCCGGCGTCGCAGTATTCTATCGACCAACGATCCCGCCCAGATCGAACCAATCCATCAATTGAGAGGGAGTTCAGCCATGGCTGTGTCGCAGGCTATTCCAATCACGCGCCATCCGTTCGCCAATGGGTCCTACAAGCAGATGTTGATCGACGGGAAGTGGGTCGATGCCGCCTCCGGCAAGCGCTTCGAGACCCACAACCCCGCGACCGGCGAACTGCTCGCAACAGTGGCCGAGGGCGAGAAAGAAGATATCGATCGCGCGGTTGCTGCCGCTCGCCGCGCCTTCGAAGGGCCGTGGAGCAAGGTCAAGCCGTTCGAGCGGCAGAACCTGCTCCTGAAGCTTGCCGACCTCGTCGAGAAGAATTTCGACGAATTGTCGCAGCTCGACACGCTCGACATGGGCGCGCCGCTCAGCCGTACCCGCGCCTATCGCCTGCGCGCCGTCGGCATGCTGCGCTATTATGCCGGCCAGACCACCGCGATTCACGGGGAGACCATCGAGAACTCGCTGCCCGGCGAGATATTCTCCTATACGCTGAAGGAGCCGATCGGCGTCGTCGGCGCCATCATTCCCTGGAACGGTCCGCTGACTGCGACGATCTGGAAGATCGGTCCGGCGATCGCGACCGGCTGCACCGTCGTGCTCAAACCCGCCGAAGAAGCGCCGCTGACCTCGCTGCGCATCGCCGAGCTCGCGATGGAAGCGGGCGTGCCGCCCGGCGTCATCAACGTCGTGCCCGGCTATGGCGAGACTGCGGGCGCGGCGCTTGCCTCGCACCACGACGTCGACAAGGTTGCCTTCACCGGCTCGCATGTCACCGGCCAGTCGATCATCCGCGCCTCGGCCGGCAACCTCAAGCGTGTCTCGCTCGAACTCGGCGGCAAGTCGCCGGACATCGTGTTCGCGGACGCCGATCTCGATGCGGCCGTGCCGGGCGCCGCGATGGCGGTGTTTGCCAATTCGGGGCAAATCTGCAGCGCCGGCACCCGGTTGTTTGTCGAGCAGTCGATCTACGAGGAGTTCGTCGGCCGCGTCGCCGAGTTCGGCAAGAAACTGCAGGTCGGCAACGGCCTCGATCCTAACACCCAGATCGGACCACTGGTGTCCGAGCAACAGCTCGAGCGCGTCACCAGCTATCTCGACATCGGCCAGAAGGAAGGCGCGCGGGCGCTCGCTGGCGGTGGCCGCGTCACCGAAGGCGCGCTTGCAAAAGGCTTCTTCGTGTCGCCAACAGTGTTCGCGGGCGTTCAGGACAATATGCGGATCGCGCAGGAGGAGATTTTTGGTCCCGTCATCTCCGCGATCGCGTTCAAGGACATGGACGAGTTGGTCAAGCGCGCCAACGCCACCACGTTCGGTCTCGGCTCGGGCCTGTGGACGCGGGACGTCAGCAAGGCGCATGCGGTCGCGAAGAGTCTGCGTGCCGGCTCGGTGTGGGTGAACTGCTACCAAGCGATGGACCCGGCCGTCCCCTTCGGTGGCTACAAGATGAGCGGCTACGGCCGCGAATCCGGCAAGCAGCACGTCGAGGAATATCTCAACGTGAAGGCCGTCTGGATCAAGACGGCCTGACGCGCCATCGCGTCCGGACTTCAGCGGTCGAGTCTTGCCTGCGGCGACGCGAGTCCGCTTGCGGCGACCAAAGGTTGTTGCCCGGACGCTACAAGCGGTTTGAAAGCGCGCGTCGTCCGCGATTTTACAAGACTTGCTATCCCATTTCGAATGTTGGCCGGTTAGTTCTCGTCACCGTCAATCTTCGGAATTGGAATATCGACAATGCTTCGCTTTGCTCCGATCGTGTTTGTGGCTTTGGGCGTCGCCTCGGCGTACCCCGCGCTCGCGGCCGACATGACCGCACGTGCGCCGGCGTACAAGGCCTCGCCACTGCCCGTCGCCTACAACTGGTCGGGCTTCTACGCCGGCGTGAATGTCGGATATGGGTGGGGCGATGGTGCGAACGATCTCGCGCCGCATGATCCGGTCTTCACCGCCGGCGTGCTCGACGTCGCACTGGCGGGCGGCCTTGTCCCTGCCTCGCTCGCAACAAACGCGCGTGGCGTGATGGGCGGCTTGCAGGCCGGCTACAATGTGCAGACGGGCTCGTTGGTGTGGGGCGTCGAAGCCGATATCGCGGCGGCCGACATCAAGGGTAGCTCAACGGTGACCCGAACCTTGCCGGTCTTCCCGACGATCATGACCACGCAAGATCAGAAGGTCGACTGGTTGGGGACCGTGCGCGGCCGGATCGGTGCCACCGTCACGCCCGACTTGATGCTGTACGCGACCGGCGGTCTTGCCTATGGGCACGTCAAGGCATCGACGTCGATCGTGGATCCCACGGGTGGGAGCGGCACGCCCTGCCTCAATGTGATCTGTAGCGCCGGCGCAGTGGAAAGCTGGCGCGTGGGCTGGACGGTCGGCGGCGGTGGCGAGTACCGTTTTGCGTCGAACTGGAGCGTCAAGCTCGAATATCTCTACTACGATCTCGGCAGCGAGAACTACACCATCTTCAATCCGCTGTTCCCGATCGCCCCCGGCCCGGCGCGCGGCTTTGACTCAACCGCGAATTTCACGGGCCACATCGCACGGGTCGGCTTGAACTACAAGTTCGGCCCAGGCGCGGTCGTTGCGAAATACTGACCTGCCGTTCTGAGCAAGCAACGAGCCCCGGGACCACCCCCGGGGCTTTTGATTCCGTCGCCTCTTTTGGCTGGCCAGCCATCCCCGCATGCAGCTTCCGAGCTGCGAGCCTTTCTCTTATGGTCCATGCCTCTCATCGACCATTTTGGGGCCAGCATGAAATTCAAGGCGTTGTTTCAACCGTTGCAGGTCGGTCCGTACAAGCTCGCGCATCGCGTCGCGATGGCGCCGTTGACGCGCATGCGGGCCGAGCGCGAGAGCTTTTCGCCGCGGCCGCTCAACGCCGAATATTACGGTCAGCGCGCCACCCAGGGCGGCCTGCTCATTGCCGAGGCCTCGCCTGTGCTCTCGCATGGTCGCGGCAATCCGGCGACGCCCGGCATCTATTCGGAGACGCAGATCGCGGGCTGGCGCAAGGTTGTCGACGCCGTGCACGCCAAGGGCGGCATCATCTTTCTCCAGCTCTGGCATGTGGGCCGCGTCTCGCATTCCTCCTTCCACGGCGGGGAGCTGCCGGTCTCGGCCTCGGCGATCCCGATCAGGGCCGAAGGCATGAAGGCAATGACCGCCGACGGCAAGATCTCCGACTACGAGACGCCGCGCGCGCTGGACACGGACGAGGTCAAGGGCATTGTCGAGGCCTTCAGGCAGGGCGCGAAGAACGCGCTGGCCGCCGGCTTCGACGGCGTCGAGATCCACGGCGCCAACGGCTATCTGCTCGAGCAATTCCTGCAATCAAGCAGCAACCAGCGCACCGATCAATATGGCGGCTCGATCGAGAACCGCGCGCGGCTTCTGCTCGAAGTGACCGAGGCCGCGATCGACGTCTGGGGCGCGAGCCGCGTCGGCGTGCGGCTGTCGCCCCACGGCATCGCCAATGATTCCGGCGAGCCCGATCCGATGCCGCTCTACACGCACGTGGTCAAGGCGCTCGACAAACTCGGTCTTGCCTATCTGCATTTCATCGAACCCCGCTCCAGCGGCTCGGGGCGCGCCGAAGTCAACTGGCAGAACGTGCCGTCGGCAATGCTGCTGTTCCGTCCGCTCTATAGCGGCGTGCTGATGACCGCCGGCGGATTTACCGGCGAGACCGCGAACGCCGCGATCGCGGAGGGGCATGCCGACCTCATCGCCTTCGGCCGCATCTTCATTTCCAACCCCGATTTGCCGCGTCGCCTGCAGCACGATTACCCTCTCACCCCGTACAACCGTGCGACGTTCTACGGCGGCGAGGAGAAGGGCTATACGGACTATCCGGTGCATGACGAGCCGACGCCGGTCTGAGACTGCCGTAGCTCGGATGAGCGAAGCGATATCCGGGGCTTCACCCAAGCTCTGGCCTTGCCGGATGTCGCTTCGCTCATCCGGGCTTCTGTAACGGGCCTTGGTTAGTCAATCCCTTTTTGCGGCATCCTCTCGCCGGGAACCTGCTTCTGT
>NZ_JBVVPC010000046.1:0-59876 GCF_055807355.1 Bradyrhizobium sp. Ken01 | reverse complement strand
TCAAGCCCCCAATCCCTGCAATCTCAAATGCCACCGCAACCGAAAAACTGACTCCTGCTCAATCGCTTAGAGCCTTGTTCACGGACGGCCAACGCCGCCTAACGCTGCGACCATGGCTCGGTCGTTGGTCCGCCGGTGACTTTAATGCTTACGGGATCTCCGGCATTAAGCCCACACTGTACCAAGGAACTGCTCTCGCGAGCCAGACGCGATCTTCCGACGCCCTACAAGCTAAGCACTTCTCGCGGACGTAAACAGAACGTCTAATATATCTTGTGACACGTCTCAATGCGCGGTGGGCTGATGATCTCGTACAATTTGAGGGACAAAGCGGCGATTGTGACGGGAGCCACAAGTGGTGTCGGATTTGCGGCGGCGAAGATGCTTGTCGAATCCGGTGCAGCAGTCGCTTTGAATTTTCTGCCTGATGATGAACGCGCTCGCAAGCAGTTGCAGGTCTGCGGACGTTGGGCAATGTAATAGCAGCTCCTGGATACGTAAGTAATCCGGAACCGAATTGATGATCTCCAAGGCAGTATCCAAAGTTAGCAGGCTGGACTTGCTTGTCAACAATGCCGGATCTCCAGGAGTGAAGGTGTCCATTCCAGCTGCGCGCCTCGACCTCATGACGGAGGAGCTTTGGCCCTTCCTTTTTCAGGTGATTGACGAGTGTGTTCCGATGCAGCAAGGCTGCAGCGCCAGCCTTGAAAGAATCAAGAGGAGCGATCGTAAACGTGGCATCGATCGGTGGTTTCGATTATCCCAGCAGCACAATCGTGTACGGTGCAGCGAAAGCAGGAGTGATAAACCTTACTAAAAAATCTCGCGCGCGCACTTTCTCCTGAGGTGCGGGTCAATGTTGGATCTATACCCTTGGATGCGCTGGCCGGAGGAATCTCTCCGGCGAGGCATTGAAAAAACCTTGCTGAAGCGGGTGGCGGAGCCGGCCGAAAGTGCTGATCTCATCACCTATCTTGGTTTTGGGGCGAGCTTTGGTACTGGCAACGGTAGCCATAGATGGCGCTCTGACACTTGCATGAGTCGTAGGTGTGGCCAAGCCGCGAACGTCAGCGTTGCTTTTTGTGCCCGAGCTATCGCCGTCGGCGAAGGGACTTGCTGACCAAGCTACGCAGGATCTCTAAGTGATTTCGGCGCGCCCGACCAAAATACTCAGGCAGGTGCCGCCAAGGGTAGGCTCCTAGAAGGAAGACAACGTGCGCCGTACAAAATGTTCGATCGTCTGGACGCAAAAGGCATCTAGACCGTAGCGTCCGAGAAGGCGGGCACTGCGTCTGCGTGCTGCTATCTCGCATGTTCCTCGGTCGATCATGCCACGGATCACTTGCATCTATGCATCAGCATGATCGATCTCCAAATCCTTCAGTCCGGCCGCCGGGATGTTTGTTGATCAGACGGCTTTGCAACGCGATGTCCGAGACGCTGTGAGATAGTTGCCGCCGCGTTCATGACAACGGGCGCCAGCTGTCGTTCGCCTTGCTGAGTAAAATGAAAGACCGGCATGGTGATGGCGATTGCGGCCGCAACTCGTCCCCTCCGATCGAGGACCACGGCGGCGATCGAGGCGATCTCCGGAATGAACTCTCCTACGTTGAGCGCGTATCCTCGCTCGCGAATGCTGCACAGCTCGCGTTCAAGCGCGCTCGGATCAGTGATCGTACGGTCCGTAAAGGATTCGAGGCCGAGTGTCAAAACCTCCTCCAGCGTAAAGCCTGGCATTTGCGACAGCATGGCTTTTCCGCTAGCCGTGCAGTGGGCTGGATTGCGCCGCCCGGGTGCTGCGATGTGCTTAATGGACCCGGGACCAAGTACATGCTCGATGTTGATCGCCTCGGTCTTATTCCAAAGACTGAGCGAGGCCGTTTCTCTCGTACTTCTGGCAAGTTCTTCCAGATAGGGCCTCGCCACCCTGACCACATCGAGTTCAGCAAGAAGTCTGCTCGCGAGCGCGATAAGTTCAACTCCGAGGACAAACCGGCCAGTCTCTTCGTTGCGCTCGGCGAATCCGTTGTGTCCAAGAGTCGCCAGTGTCCTGGACACGGCACTGACATGCTTTCCTAGCCGGCGCGCAATCTCATTCACACCGCTCGGCTTTTCACTCGCGCCGACAACCCTTAGCAGATCGATTGCTCGCTGGACGGTCGTAACCTCTCCGACGGTTCGGTCGCCATGGCTCTGGGAACGTCTGCCAGAATTCATCGAAGTACCTCGGATTCTCTTGACAGGAGTTCATGCACCTGTCACTTTATGCAACACAATTGCATTATTTGCAATGGTTTCGGGAGGAGAATATGTCCGGCGAGTCACTGAGGTGGGAGCGAGTCTGCAAGCAGTACAGCGCCACGCGGGCGGTCAATGGTGTTCCGGTTCCACGACCCAGCGGGCGAGTTGGCCGCTTTTTTCGGACTTGGAGGCTTGGACAAAACAACCGCTTCAATGCTAGTTACCGTGTTCAAGGTACGAACCTCTGGCCGAACCGTCCGTCCTCCGTCCTCACCTGGGCTGCAAGAGTGCAGCGAAATATCCTGTGGTGTTTCGACGAGTCGTTCCTACACCCCTCGATTTTCGAAAGCGTGGCATTCGCGCTGAAAATGCGTGGACTGTCCGGCTCCGAGCTTCGCACCCGTGTGGCCGAAGCGCTCAGTATGTTTCAGCTCGATGATTACCAGCGCTGTATGTTTCGCCAGCTGTCGGATGACCGACAGCGGCGAGGTGCATTCGCCCGCAGTTGTCTTCTCAGCCATAACTTTGTGAAAGGCTTCGGGAGCACTCAGCTTGAATTAAAGCGTCTGCAGAAGCCCCTGGAGGCAGCGTGGTGAACCGTCACCTGAGAACAAATAATGATGCCGCATGTGCGATCGGATTGTGGCGATGAATGACGGCAACGTGGAGCCGATCGGAACGCCAGAGGAATGTATGAATCTTCGCGAACCCGCTGTGTTGCGACCTTCATTGGCGAGACCAATTGCTTTGGATTTAGCGCGCGAACACCCACCTGTCCGTCGACCGCAATTTTGTGTTTCGATGTGGTGGGCGTATCGCCCGGGGTGATCGCTAGATTGGCGGCGATTGTTACGGCTTGCGCTTTGATGCTTTTCCGGTTGGGAAAACGGATCGTGGATCTCTTCTCGACGTGGTTGGGCAACAGTTTCGCGCTTGGCGCCCCCTCGAGCACTGCACGGCGTCCTCGTAGGTTGGTGTCATATGAAACCTCAAGTAGATCCACTTGCAGCTTAGGTGGATGTAGGAGCTCCTCATGAGAATCGATCGCATTGACGCGCGAATACTGACGGCTCTGCAGAAGGACAACCGGCTGACGTCGGACCAACTCAGTGCGATCGTAAACCTGTCTCCTACTGCCGTACAGCGACGCCTCAAACGCTTGCGTGCGACCGGCGTTATCTTAGCCGATGTTTCGATCGTGTCACCAAAAGCCGTGGGCCGTCCGATTACGATGATCGTCTTCGTAACGTTGGAGCGGGGACGAGCCGCGATCATTGACCGCTTTAAACAGTCGATTCGGGCTACACCCGAAATCATGAGCGGCTATTACGTCACCGGAGAAAGCGACTTCGTTCTGGTAATCACCGCGACGAGCATGGACGATTACGAGGAGTTTACGCGCAGGTTGTCTGAAAATCCTGATATCAAATGCTTCGAGACTCACGTGGTGATGGATCGGGTTAAGTGCGGGTTCACCGTCCCGATCGAGGCGACCGCCTCTAACGAGGACAAAAGCCCGGTCGCTCCAGCTCGTAAAGTCCGGGAACGCATCCTTAGCCAAAGCAACGGCAGGAGGCATCCCACTGCAGCGATCTTCGGATCTAGCTGATTGCAATCGTCGCGGTTGATACCGCCATTTTCACCTCTTACCCACGGCGCAGACAGTAGGCATGCCTGTGAAGTGATCTCGTGAGTTTTGCGACTCGGCCGCTCATTCGGTGGCCGGACGCATCTTCCCCCGTCGAGACGGCTACGAGCGATCATCCGGAGCGGATCGACAAAGGACAACGATAATCCGGAATAGCCGCAACGATATGTTCCGCAGACCCAGTCAGAGTAGCGACCTACCTCACTAAGCGAAAAGTCGCCGGTGCGTTGAGCCCTCGGACGGCGAGTGCCTGCCGATGTGCTCGGGGGTGCCACGCTCGGTGATGGATACGGCGGCGGTGGAGGAGGTTAACATCGTCACCAGCAGATTCAGCTCCTACTCGGTGTCACTTCCCAAGCGCCGGCTCATGTCGTTCTGATCCGGTTATCCGCAGGTGCTCTATCTTTAATCAAGTCGCTTCCATTGGTGCGTGAACTCACAGAGCCGCCAAGGCATCACATGCCTTTCTCATGACGCTGCAAAAAACAGCGAACCTTCCGCTCAGGCGCCCGAAAAATGCATCATCTCCCAATAAAGGCAGCAACGAGGCGCACAGAATGAAGGATTTATGTGTGGATCGGTCACAAGCGGATGGGGTTGCAAGACAACTTTATTCGGGTGTCGACCGACACCGGATTCATTGCAGCGCGGACCTATGAAATTGAGCTTCATTCCGAGGGGTCATAGTCCATGTCTGAACGTTCAATATGCCGATCAACTAAGGAGTCCATGATGTCTCGACAAGTCATCATCACATGTGCGGTCACCGGTTCGAGTTCACCAGCCCTTGAGAAGCATCCAGGCATTCCGAAGACGCCGTCGCAAATTGCAGATGCGGCGCTGGACGCTGCGAAGGCGGGGGCTGCAGTCGTCCATATTCACGTCCGCGACCCAGAAAGCGGAGCAGCATCAAACAAGTTCGAACTTTATGAGCAGGTCGTCAAAAGGCTGCGGGATGCGGCCACTGATGTCATCATCAACTTGACCTGCGGAATGGACGGGAGCATATCGCTTGAATCCCTTGATCCGGTCACTATCAGCAAAGCGACGTCGCTCAAAACGCCCCTGGGGCGCTGCGTCCACGCAATCAAGCTTCAGCCGGAGATTGCGACTCTCGATTGCGGCACGCTCACCTTTGGGGAGAGCATCTTTGTTGCGCGTATGTCTGATCTGCGAGAGATGGCAACGCTTATGCGAGATGCTGGGGTGAAACCCGAGCTCGAATGTTTCGAGCTCGGTCACATCGAAACGGCCAAGCAGCTAATCTCGGAAGGGAAAGTTGATAATCCTGCGCTCTTTCAATTCTGCCTCAGCACAGGCTATGGCGCTCCCGCTGTGCCAATCGTTATGCAGGCAATGAGAGACATCTTGCCCGCGGGGGCCATCTGGGCTGGATTTGGCTGCAGCGCGGTCCAAATGGCAACGGTCCCCCAGCTGGTTGGACTAGGCGGACACGTCCGAGTTGGGTTGGAAGACAATCTCTATCTGCGACGTGGCGTGCTCGCATCAAACGCCCAGCTCGTGGAGAATGCAGTGGGAATTATCGAGCGTATGGGAGCAAGCGTCGCGACCCCGGCCGAGGCTCGGAACATTCTTGGTGTTGTGAAGCGCGGATAGCATTGCCCTACGCGGGCGGAAACCAACGGCCTGGTCGAGAATACCCTCGATCAGGCTATTCTCACTCCCTTCCAAAGCTGCGGCGCTTTGAACGTAGCTGAAGATGGAGCTTAGTACCGGGCAAGGTGCTTTGCTGACCGCTATGGTGAGCTGCCCGCCCAAGCTCAGTGAGCTCGAAGTCCCTGCCGGACAAATCAAAGCCTATCCTTTGATATTCGCGCCGCGGGAGACGCGACCGCAAACCATCGAGCTCCTCGGAGACGGTGTCCTGGGCGGTAATAGCCGACTTCATCACAAAATGAGGTGCGGCTGAACGCTCACTTCGGTTCAGTCGCCATGACTTTCACAAAGGTTCCCCAGCCATGCCTCACCGTGATAGAGCAGCTTCACTGAAGCAGGTGCTTGAGATACTCGAGCCTGAACGTATCGAGATAGACCGGTTCCGCGCCCACAGCCTGGACCTCAAGTGGGGCTACGTGTTCGGAGGACAGTTCCTGGCGCAGTCCTTAGTGGTTGCCGAACAGACGGTTCGCGAGGACCAGGCCGCCCATTCGGTCCACGGCCATTTCCTTCAATCGGGTGATGAGCACAAGCCGATCACTTACGAGGTGGCACGGGTCCGAGACGGCAAGAGCTTCGCCACCCGTCGAGTGGACGCAATTCAGAATGGCCGTACAATTTTCACATTGACAGCGTCCTTCCATCGTGAAGAGCCCGGGTTCGAGCATCAGGACCCAATGCCGCAGGTGCCCGGACCGGAGGGCCTGTTGTCTCAGGCCGAGATTGCTCGCAAGCACATCGACAGGATGTCAGATAGGATCCCCAATGCGGCTCGCGAGCAATTGTCGTTCGAAGGTGCGATCGAGGTCCGTCCTGTAGACCCAATCGGCATCCTAAACGCCGAGGCAATACCGCCGCTGCGAAGCGTCTGGTATCGTGCCCTGGGCACGCTCCCGGATCGTCCGGTGCTGCACCGCGCCCTGTTGGCCTATGTGTCGGATTTGAACCTCTTAGGGACCGTCCTGCGGCCGCATGCGCTGACTTCGGTCACGCCCGGCTTGTATTCGACCAGCCTGGATCATGCCCTCTGGTTTCACCGTCCGTTCCGCATGGACGAGTGGTTGCTGTTCGTCATGAACAGCCCATCAGCGAGTGGCGCGCGCGGCCTCACCGGCGGCCGGTTTTTCACCCAGGACGGATGCCTCGTCGCCTCGGCGGCGCAGGAAGGGCTGATCCGCACGCGGAGCTGAAGTCGGGACAGCAGATCAAGGGGACTAGAAAGGCGAACAGCGCCGCGTTTCGTTGCGGTGTCTCGGTCAGAATCTCGGCCGCCATTAAGCCTGGTCCGAGGTGCGGGCAGCTAGTTACAACAGAGTATGTGCGAACTGGAGAGCCGAGCCTGGTTAATTATCTGAACGGGTATTGTCCAACACGCAGCCTCCGTGCCGATGTCGAAGGCGTTCTAAGCCGGGTTCAGAAGCGAACGACACCGCAACCTCTATGATGGCGCTGCGTGACGGTCAGGCCGCCCGCTCATCGGCGGGCTTGTCGGTTTGGCGGAGCAGCTTCCATTGTCAGGCAGCAGTTCGCGCGGACGCGGTGCGGGAAGATCGGCGATACGGGCGAGGATGTCGGTGAGCCAACCCTTAGGATCGACGTCGTTGATGCGACAAGTCGTGATCGTCGTCAGCATGATGGCGGCACGCTCGGCGCTACGCGAGCTACCGGCGAAAGGTCCACTTGCGCCGTCCCAATGCGAGCCCCTCAACGCGCGCTCAGCACAATTGCTAGTCAAGCGGATCCTGCCATCTTCGAGGAAGCGGCGAAGTCGTCCCAGCGCCTGAGGATGTAGTTGATCAGGTTGAGGACCTGGGAGGAGCGCTAGAGGGCTTCGCGCTCACGCGGGAACCGGGCGTGCATGTTCTCCATAAGCGACTTGCTCTTTTCCTAGCGCATCCTAGCGCACGGCGCGCCGCTCGTCGGCGCCGCGACCGTTGATGACGGCTCGATCTCGAACAAGGCATCGAGGCATCCGACCGCCTCAAGCGCGATCGGAGAGACCAGTATGCACTTCTTACCTTCCCAGCATTTTTCTCGATGTCAGCCAGCTCGAAGAAGCCCCGCCGCGCATGGGCAAAGCAGAGCGCCGGCGTAATCGGCAGCACCTTGGTCTGCGGGTCGAACAGCGGCTTGGAGCCGTTGCAGAAATCGGCTTGCAGGATTCCGGCGAAGGCAGCCAGATGCTTCTGGGGATGCTCGCCTCGTCGGTCGCTTGAGGCGTAATAGGCCGCCGTCGGCGGCGCAGGGCCGGTCATCCCGCACATAGTCCAGATCCGCCCAGTCGTGCACTTGCCCTTCGCCAGGATACCGATGGTCTTGAGATCGCCATGAAGGTGCCCGGCAGCGAGCACATAGCATTCGATCAAGTAGAAGAGCGGGAGACGGCGAAGGTCCAGTGGCCGACCTGGTCGGCCAGCTTCGAACAATGGTAGGTCGATCCCCTCGCACTGAAGCGCGCACTCTGGCGGTTGAGCGTGATATGCAAGCCGAACTTGTCGAATGGGATCGTCGCCAGCAATTGTGGGCCGATGAAGCCGCGCGGCTTGTGCAGGCGGCTGACTGATCTTCTCGTAATCGCGCAGGTGAACTTCTTGGGCACCGTCTCGATCAGCTTGAAGCGGCGCGGGATCTCCTCCAACGTCCTATTCACATCCTCACCGATCTTGGCCAGCCGCGATCCACCGCAGCAGGCACAGGCGTCGGAGCCTCAATGACGACGGGCTCGCGCAGGTGATCATATTGATCGAGAGCTTTACCGCAAATATCACACTGCAGGTACATGCGCCGTCTTTAAGCCGGCGCGCGTTTGTTCGTGGACTTCTTTGGCAGCCAAAGCGAGCGCTCGAAAAAGGTCGGCACGCCGCGAAAGCATAGGCGGCAAACACTCTCGATTCGGCTGATCTGCCGCCTATTTGTGTCTCCTCTGGAATTCTGCGCGCAGGCACAAAAGTTGCCGAAAGTCTGCGCCATTCATCGTCCTACGTGGCAAGTTAATCCCGCTTTTTTGATTATAAGGGACATCCAGTCCGGAGATCAGCATATGAGTTCAATCCCAAGATCGGTCCTCGTCGAGGTTGCTGTCGACGAAAGCGAATGCTTCCCATGCGCCGACGGACGCAAATTCCACCTAGGACGTGGATGGCGTCGTCCATTGCTGCGTAGGCAATATATCCTTGGGCCTCTATCGCTCACGTCGCGCGAGGCTCTGAATAGCGCCAATCTGTCGTTCGATTTGGCTCTGGCTGACAAGACTCGTGCATCCGAGCTTGAAAATCCCCATTGGCGCGCAGGCCTGAATGTCTATCGGGGGCCAGCTGATTTGTAAGGCCGTGGCCGAGCCTCCCCGGCTGTCTTTTTTCACCGATCGAACAGGCTGCGGCCTGATTCCCAGAGGCCTCCCTTGGGGGGCATTTCCTCCCTGACTTAGGGGGCCATTCCTTCGGGAGTGGCCCCCTTTTTTATCGCCCTTCCCCAAGTTGGTTGTGCGAAGCTTCAGCCGCCTCAGAAAGTAAGCCTGACCTCCGATAGAAGCCAGAAAGGACGCGCTTCGGAAGCCAGCGTTGTTGCGGAGTTCGCGTCGACACTGCCTTTTTTGCAGAAGTGAGGCAGCTAACCATGGTCGTGGCTAGCAGCCCACACGCAGCTCCAGATTAAGCTGAAGCCGACCCGGCGCATTTCTCGTATTCCTGGAAAACGTCATTCGCTTGCCGACCTTAGACGTGGATGACACCTGCCGGCTTGGCGTAGAAAAGCTTACACGGAATGACTACTTCTACTAGGGAGTTCGGCTCCGCTTATAATCACCAAACAACACGTCATTGGCGGCGCGGTCGGGCACGTCGTCCTTCCACCGCACCGATCCGAACGGGCGCTCGAGCATCCGACGGACGCGCACGGGATCCGGACCGATGTGGAAGGACGCAGCTTGATGATCAAGCGCCCGTTCGGAGTGGGTGGAGCGGTTGCGTTGACGCAGATAATCAAGCCATGTGGGACAATGGTAGCGCTCGGTCCATAGTTCAGGATCGGCAATGTCGCGTGCAATGGACCAACCATAGGCGCCGTTCCGTTTTCGGAACAGCTGCACATCCTGCATCACATTGTGAAAAGCGCGCGCGTTCTCTTGTGACACGCGATATTCGATCTCTATGACAAGCGGTCCACTACGATCGGTCAAAGGGAGCCGAACCTCAGGATGCGCTAACGCCTCGGCGTCCTCGCTTCGCGCGTTGATGCGGGGCATACGGAGCCATAGCCCAAACAGCGGAGAAATGAACATCAGGCCGGCTGATATCAAGAGTGCCGATTCGACGCCGGCGGCATCGGTCAGGTGTCCCCATCCCCAGCTACCGACGGCAATTCCACCTGAGCTAGCCGCCTGGTACGCCGCGAGCGAGCGTCCTGCCACCCAGCGCGGCGCCGATAATTGTACCCCGATATTGAACAGCGCCCACGCCAACATCCACACGGCGCCCGCGAGGATAAGCGCGACCGATGTCAAGATCAACTCGCGGCTGAGAGCTACTGCGGCAAGCGCGCCACCCATCGACAGTGCACAGGCGCGGATCGCTGCCTCTCCGCTCATACGCTTCCGCACTTCAGGCAAATTCAGCGCTCCGATCACTGCCCCCAAACCGAATGCGCTGAGCGTAATCCCGTAGGTCTGGGCATCGCCGCCGAGGAGATCGCGCGCCACCAGCGGCATCAGTGCTATAATGGCGCCACCAATCACGCCGGTAATCATGGAGCGGACCAGAACGATTTTAATCGAAGGCGAATTCGCGATGTAACGGACCCCCGAAACCATGGCCCGATTTAGCTTTTCCGGGGGAAGATGCGAAGGTTCTGAAGTTCGTCGCCACAAGAATAGCGCCGCAATCAGCGGAAGATATAGAAAAGCGTTCAAAGCGAAGGAAGCTACCGCGCCTGCGGTCGCAACCACAATGCCGCCGATCGCTGGTCCTACGCTGCGTGCGATATTGTAGCTGATGCTGTTCAGCGCGACCGCTGCCGGGAGTGATTCTGAAGGCACCTGCTCGCTGACGGAGGACTGCCAGGCAGGATCCATCAAGGCGATCCCGCTGCCGATCACGAAACATAATACCAACAACAAATCCGGTGTGACCAGCCCGAGCCAGGCGAGCGCAGT
This sequence comes from Bradyrhizobium sp. Ken01, assembly GCF_055807355.1. Taxonomy (NCBI): domain Bacteria; kingdom Pseudomonadati; phylum Pseudomonadota; class Alphaproteobacteria; order Hyphomicrobiales; family Nitrobacteraceae; genus Bradyrhizobium; species Bradyrhizobium sp. Ken01. The sequence goes on along the minus strand of NZ_JBVVPC010000046.1, from coordinate 49,161 downwards.
TAGGGTGGTCGCACCCGCGAGCGAGATGCCCAAGGAGACGAGCATCACCACGCGCCGATTGTACATGTCGGCGATCGCACCGGCTGGCATAGAGATCAGCATAACGGGCAGCAACAATGCGGTCTGGACGAGCGCGACTTTGTCGGCTGATGACGTCATTTGGGTCATCGCCCATGCCGCGCCGACGCCCCGAACCAGTGCGCCCAAATTTGAAAGCAGGCTTGCGAGCCAGATGCGACGGAACGTGGCATAGCGGAACGGCGCAGTGATCCCTTCGGCCTTGAACGTCGAAAGCTTGGGAGAGTCGGTCATTTTGATTCCTGCCTCACCGCCGAACAATCGAAGATGGAGTCCGAAGCTCGCCCTCTGGCGAGCGCGCGAGGGAAACTGACGTTGGTCCTGCAAGGCTAAGCGTCAACGATACCGCCCGGCGTCCATTTAGTCCCTGGGATATGCCACTGATGTCAACCCAGCGTAGCGGCCGCTTAGCAAAACCGGTGATCGTGTATTCTCTCCCTTCCCGACATCGATCCCGAACTTGATGCAAGCCGCGATAAGACAGCAGAATGTAGCTTGCCGCGCCCGATTGCGAAACGGCAGCTGATGTGTCAGCGGGCCCGTAGTTGGGCCGCCGCCAATTTTTTAAGGGCTGCATGTTCTCGATAATTTGGAGAGCGGCAATATTTTGGGCTGCTTCGAAGCTGGTTTGCGAATTCCATCAAAGCATCGTCAATTGAGCATTCTATAGAAATCGGTAGAACGGTTTTTGGCGTTTTACTCGAATGAGCGAGGAAAAGCCGCGCTTGGGGCAGGTGGGCTGGATTGAGCCTCAGCTGCTCCGGTTGGATGAAAGAGTTGTCCGGCCTTGCGCCAATCTTCACTATTTTGCGTCGCGCTAAAGGGCCTTTGCCATAGAACTTCGCATTCAGCCGAGCTGGCGCAGGATTTCGGCTGCTGGATGGATCACATTAATGGAACTCGGCTTAAGTAGCCCGATAGTACTTCGCAAACATAAAAATAGTCTGAGCCGCAGGCGCGCGGAACGGAAACGCTGTTTGGAAGGAGCGCAGGTTTGGCAGGAGAATCGAATGGAGTCATAGCTGTCTGTCCGCGCGGGGCGGATCGCGCGCGCAAAGAACTACAATCCGTAAACAAAAGTATTCTGGTGAAGTCCTCGTTGGACGCTGCAGCGCCGGAAGGATCGGGTTGCACCGGGAAGGAAACAATATCGATGCCAGGCACGAACGATGCCTTTGTGGAATTTTCCGGCGTTCAGAAGACCTACGACGGCGAGACGCTTGTCGTTAAGAATCTCGATTTGGACATTCCCCGCGGTGAGTTTCTGACGATGTTAGGGCCCTCCGGCTCGGGCAAAACGACAACGCTGATGATGCTCGCAGGTTTCGAGGCGCCCACGCGTGGCTCAATCCTGCTGGCGGGGCGCTCGATCAATAACACGCCCCCGCACAAGCGCGACATTGGTATGGTGTTCCAGAATTACGCGCTGTTTCCTCATATGACTGTGGAGGAGAACCTCGCTTTCCCGCTCAAGGTACGTAAGCTCGGCAAGTCGGAGAGAGAGGCCAGGATCAAGCGTGCGCTCGACATGGTCCGGCTCGGCGGCTATGGCGGCCGCCGGCCCGGACAGCTTTCCGGTGGCCAGCAACAGCGCGTCGCGCTTGCCCGTGCGCTCGTCTTCGATCCCAAGCTTGTGCTGATGGATGAGCCGCTCGGCGCGCTGGACAAGCAACTGCGCGAACACATGCAGCTCGAGATCAAGCACATCCACGAGGATCTCGGCGTGACGGTGGTCTATGTGACACATGATCAAAGCGAGGCATTGACCATGTCCGACCGCATAGCCGTGTTCAACGACGGAAACGTCCAGCAACTGGCCGCGCCGGCCGAGCTTTACGAACGTCCGCAGAACGCTTTCGTCGCCCAGTTCATCGGCGAGAACAATCGGCTGCGCGGCAAGATCGTGGCGATGAATGGTGCGACTTGCAGCGTGGAGATTCCGGGAGCCGGCAACGTGCAGGCTCTGGCCATCAATGTCGAAGCGATTGGCCAACCGACGGTGCTGTCATTGCGGCCGGAGCGGGTGAAGTTGAACCCGGCGCCAGGCTCGCTTCCCAACATCTTCAGCGCGCAAGTCGGAGAGGTGATCTATCTGGGTGATCACGTGCGAACCCGAATTTCGGTCTGCGGCCATGATGATTTTGTAGTCAAATTGCCGAATTCGGAAGGCACGGTGCAGGTTGAGCCTGGGGCGGTAATCACCATCGGCTGGAAAACCGAGGATTGTCGAGCGCTCGATACACCATGACGGCCTTCCAATTTAGGAATGCGGGCAAGTGCAATGAGGTCCTCGTCACGGGAGACCTCGTAAGGGGAGGGATAATGGGAAAGCCACTGTTGATTACATGCGCTTTGGCCGCACTCGGCCTAGCCGCGAGTACGCTTGTGCCAACGAAGTCGGCCTTCGCGGCCGATCAGCTCACGATCACCCACGGAGGCGGATCGTTCGGCAAGGTTCTGCGCAAAAACGCGTTCGATCCCTTCACAAAGAATAGCGGGATCAAGATCACTGAAGCTGAATATGATTACAACACTGCGAAAATCCGCGCCATGGTTGACACGAATACCGTGATTTGGGATGTGGTCTTGGTGACGGCGTCTCAAGCCACGCGATTGTGCGCCGAGGGTAACATCGAGACGATTGATTGGAAGAAGCTTGGCCTCGACCGGGCCAAGTTCCAGGGGGCCGACTACGCGGACTGTGCGGTCCCGAGCAATGCCTCTGGGAACGTCATCGCTTTTGACAAGGACAAGCTGCCCAACGGTCCGAAGACCATCGCTGATTTTTTCGATCTGAAGACCTTCCCCGGCAAGAGGGGACTTTATAAGAGTCCCGACATCAATCTCGAATGGGCCCTGATAGCCGACGGAGTACCTGCCAAGGATATCTACAAGATCCTCAACACACCCGAGGGACTCGACCGCGCCTTCAGAAAGCTCGACACAATCAAGAAGGACGTCGTCTGGTGGACGGCCGGAGCTCAGCCACAGCAGCTTCTCGCCGATGGTCAGGTCGTCATGAGCCAAGCCTGGGGCAACAGAATCTTTGACGCGGTCCAGAACGCCGGCCAGCACTTCGTAATTATGTGGGATGCGGCCATGGTAAACGGGAATGCTTGGGTAATTCCCAGGGGCGCTCGGCATCTGCAGGATGCCTACAAGTTCCTGGCTTTCGCCGGTTCGCCCCGGGTCCAGGCAGACATCGCGAACGACACCGCCAACCCGCCGGCAAACAAGGACGCAGTCGCGCTGGTTGATCCGGCGATCGTATCGTTCTTAAATGCCCCCGAGAGCGTCACTGAAGCTATTCCGGTCGACGCAGCATTTTGGGCCGCGAAAGGCGATGAAATTCGCGAGCGATTTACGCGGTGGCTCGCGCAGTAAGGCCGAGAAGCAAAGACTTCGCCGCAGGGAGGCTTCTCCTTGTAGCATCAGCCGGACAATCAAAGGAATCTAGTCAATGTCAATGACCGGCGTTCAAATCGGCGACGGCTCTGGAAGCATTTCTCTGCGTCGCAAATTGCGATCTGTCGAGGGCCAGCAGAAGTTCAAAGCCTTCATCCTCGTTCTGCCGCTCCTGCTTCTAGTGCTGGTGGGTTTGGTACTGCCGATCGGCCGAATGATGTTCGGCGCGGTTCATGACGACACGCTGGTGACTCTGATGCCACAGACGATGACCGCGCTAAGAGAATGGGACGGCAAGGACCTGCCCGAGGAGACCGTCTACGCCGCTCTCGCCAGAGACCTCAAGGCGGCGTTGGCGCAAAAGACTATAGCCCGGATTGGTCAACGGATGAACTATGAGCTGCCAGGCGCCCTCAGCGAGGTTTTGTCGAGCGCTCGCAAGGCGAGCACGCTTTCCGTCGGCCCCTATAAGGAGGCCATGATCCAGATTAATCCGCTTTGGGGGCGGCTCGACGTCTGGAGCCTGCTGACGCGCGGAAGCTCAGCCTATACGGCCTTTTACCTGCTGCGCTCACTCGATTACCAGTACGGTTCAAACAGCCAGATCGTTCCCGTACCGCCAGAAAACGCAATCTTCCGCGATATCTTCCTGCGTACGTTCGGCATCAGCATCGGTGTGACCATCGCGACCCTGCTGCTTGGCTTCCCAGTCGCTCATCTCATGGCGACTTTGCCGCCTAAAGTCGCAAATCTACTGCTAATCCTAATCCTGCTGCCGCTGTGGACATCGGTGTTGGTGCGTACCACCGCGTGGGTCATCCTCCTGCAGCAGAACGGAGTGGTCAACGAAATACTGATGGCGTTGCATGTAATTTCGCAGCCTGCCGAGCTCATCTACAATCGAGTCGGGACGATCGTGGCCATGACCCATATCCAGCTGCCTTTCACGCTGCTTCCTATCTTCAGCGTCATGAAAACGATTTCGCCCAGCTATTTGCGCGCAGCTCGCTCGCTCGGCGCTGGTCCGTTCTACGCCTTTTGGATGATCTATTTTCCGCAAACCTTGCCGGGCATAGCCGCGGGCTGCCTTTTGACGTTCATTCTGTGTCTAGGCTACTACATAACCCCTGCGCTTGTCGGAGGGCCGGCTGACCAAATGGTTAGCTCTTTCATAGCCTCCTACACAAACGAACAGCTTAATTGGGGGATGGCCTCAGCGCTGAGCGCCATTCTGCTGACGGCAACCCTTTTACTCTACTATGTCTATAGCAAGTTGGTCGGCGCCGACCAGTTGAAGATGGGATAAGAAGATGGCCGTTTCGGTTTACGCCACTCCGGTTGAGAGGGGCTGGTACTACCTGCACCGGCTGATTTGCGGTGCAATCCTGCTGCTATTGATCTCGCCGATTTTCACGATTATTCCACTATCATTCAATTCTATTCCTTTCTTCAGTTACCCAATGCCAGGCCTATCGCTACGCTGGTATGAGGAATTCTTTCTCACCGAGCGTTGGCAGCACGCGCTGCATGCATCGACTTCTATCGCGCTGGCGGTCACGCTGCTATCGACCACATTGGGCACACTGGCAGCATTGGGGCTCAGTCGAACCAATTTCCCCTGGCGTGCAGCGGTGATGGGCTTGTTGATCACACCCATTATCGTACCGGTGGTGATCACGTCGGTTGCCCTGTATTTCTTCTATGCGCAAATTGGGTTGCTTCACAGTTATGTCGGGCTGATTCTGGCGCACACCATCCTGGCTTCGCCCTTCGTAGTCATCACCGTGACTGCAACACTGACAGGTTTCGATCATTCACTGACTCGCGCAGCCGCTGGCCTTGGCGCACGGCCAATTACTATATTTTTCAATATCGTCCTACCGCTGATCCTACCGGGCCTGGTCTCAGGCGCGCTCTTCGCCTTCCTGACCTCCTTCGACGAGCTAGTTATTGCGCTCTTCATCGCTGGTCCCGAACAGCGTACGTTGCCAATGGTGATGTTTTCAGGCATCCGCGAGGAAGTTAGCCCGACGATCGTCGCCGCCGCCACCGTGCTGATCCTGCTCACCACTGCCGTGCTGCTCTCCGTCGAACTGCTCCGCGCACGTTCGGAGCGCCTGCGCGGTATCAGAAATACCTGACGGTCTCTGCCGGAGGTCGAGACCGTGCCGCGCCAATTCGGAAACCTTCCGGGGCATTTGACTTGAGCTGCTGACTCTCGCGGCAAATCGACAGGGTCCGTCACGAGCAAAATGGACGGAAGAAGCCTTTCCGTTACCGGAGGAGGTGAGGTGGTCGGTTCAGCTCGCTGAACCGTCTGCCCTTCCGGACCATGACTTCGTCTGGTCCGGCTTTGCCACAGCACCTCCTTGAAGCGATCCAAACGGCTACCGCGTAGACCATTATCGACATCCATAACGATCTCTCCAGCGGCCAGTGTTCAGGGTTCCGGGAGGATTTGTGCGCCTTACTATGTCGATGAAGGCTTCCTGTTGTCTGCTCCGAGAGCGGACATATCTACATAATCCAAATTCAGGCACGGCGACTTCGTGATTATCGGTAATCTATCCAGCTCAAAACGGACCCAGCGTGCGCGTGATAATGGACGCGGCCGACTCATAGGCGCTGCCTTGGCTCGCCGGGCACTCGCCCGTCCGCAGCAGCCGGCGGCCTCTCAACGTTCGGCGACTACGGCTGAAAGTGGCCAGCCAGCCACTCGATATCTTCAGATATGCGTGTCATCGCTATGCATTCGGCGTGGGCCGCAGGGTTACGCTCAAGCAGTCCAGGGTTCTCGCCTAGAACCTGATCCGCTCACTGAGGTTTCGATTCCGAAGTCGGTGAACGCCCGGACGTCATTTTCTCGAGGCCATAGCTGTTGAGCAATCCGACATTGGCATGAAAAAACACCCCGACCGGAGTTCGCCACGATGATGGGCGAGATCAGAACGGTTATCGCCGCTGTTCGCTAGGAAAAGTTTGTCACGCTGAGGCCGAATGCGCCTAGCACGGTCGACAGCAGCGTCAGCGATACCGCGACGAAGATCGGATTCATCTGGTTGGTGATCCGGCCGCGGTTGCAGAATTGATGTATTCCTCCGGGGTGGGCCGCCTTGTTGAGTTGCAGGTATCCGACGAGGATCTAGCTTTAAGGCTAGCCTTAAGGTCGGTAGATGCGGGTAGAGGTCCTGGGCGGGGTTGAGCGTCGTCGTCGCTGGTCTCGCGACGATAAGATGCGGATCATCGAAGAGACGCTGGCGCCCGGCGCGGTTGTGACGGAGATCGCGCGGCGGCACGGCATTTCGACGAGTTTGGTGTTCACGTGGCGGCGGCGGGCGCGCCTGGCGAGTGTCGTTTCGGCGGGACCGAAGCTTGTCCCTGTTCAGCTCACCCCGGGTGCGACCGAAAGCGTTCCATCGATTGAAGCCCCAGCGGTGATTTCGCCCCGGAGGCGCCGGGGCCTGATCGAGATCGAACTCGGTGGCGGCAAGCGTGTCAGCGTTGACGAGAACGTCGATGCTGACGCGTTGGGGCGGGTCCTTGATGTTCTGAGCCGGCGATGATCCCGATACCGGGTGGCGTCAGAGTCTGGATCGCAACCGGCCACACCGACATGCGTCGCGGCATGCAGGGTCTGGCTTTGCAGGTTCAGGAGAGCCTGAAGCGGGATCCCCACGCCGGAGATCTCTATATCTTCCGAGGCCGGCGTGGCGATTTGGCAAAGATCCTCTGGCATGACGGGATCGGGCTGTCGCTCTATGCGAAACGCTTGGATCGCGGAAAGTTCATCTGGCCTTCGGCGTCAGGTGACGCGGTGTCGATCTCGGCGGCGCAGATGGCGTACATGCTCGAAGGGATCGATTGGCGCAATCCACAACTGACGTGGCGGCCGACAAGGGCGGGATGAGCGAAGAAAAATGTGGAAACCCGCGTATTTTGGGGTGCCGCAAATCACTAAAACTATGATTCACTTCGTCTCATGGATGCTGATCGCGCCGCTCTTGCCGAAGAAAACGCCGCGCTGAAAGCGGAGCTGGCGGTAGCGCGGGCAAAGGCGTCGGAGGACGCCGCGCTGATTGTGCAGCAGACCTTGCGGATAGCGAAGCTCGAGCGCCAGGTTTACGGCCAGAAATCGGAGCGCTCGGCGCGGTTGATCGACCAGCTGGCGCTTACCTTCGAAGAATTGGAAGCTAACGCGACGGAAGACGAATTGGCGGCGGAGCAGGCAGTCGCCAAAACGACTACGGTTGACGGATTTACGCGCAAGCGCGCTGAGCGCAACACGTTCCCAGACCACCTTCCGCGCGAGCGGGTGGTGATCGATCCGCCGACGGCGTGCGAATGCTGCGGCGGCAATCGCTTGCGCAAGCTCGGCGAAGATGTGACCCGAACGCTGGAATCGGTGCCGCGTCAGTGGAAGGTAATCGAGACGGTGCGCGAGAAGTTCTCTTGCCGCGACTGCGAGAAGATCAGCCAGGCACCGGCGCCATTCCATGTGATCCCGCGAGGGTGGGCGGGGCCGAGCCTGCTGGCCATGCTGCTCTATGAGAAGTTCGGCCAGCATCAGCCTCTGAACCGGCAAACCGAGCGTTACGCGTTGGAAGGCGTGCCGATCAGTCTGTCGACCGCAGCCGACGCCGTCGGAGCGTGCTGCACGGTATTGGAGCCGCTGTTGCGTCTGTTGGAAGCCCACGTCATGGCATCCGAACGCCTCCACGGCGACGACACCACCGTGCCCGTGCTGGCCTTGGGCAAGTGCGATGTCGCTCGATGCTGGGTCTATGTAAAGGACGACCGCCCCTTCGGCGGCTCAGATCCGTCGGCGGCAATGTTCTATTACTCGCGCGATCGAAGGGGCGAGCATCCGCAGGCGCATCTGGCCAACTATAGCGGTATCCTGCAGGCCGACGCCTTCGGCGGATACACCAAACTCTACGAGCCCCCGCGAAGTCCTGGGCCTATCAGGGAGGCGGCCTGTTGGGTGCATGCCCGGCGCCCGTTCTTCGCCATGGCGGATCTTGAGGAAAACGCGCGACGTAAGGCTGCTGGCAAGAAGGAGATCGCCCTCTCGCCGATTGCGATCGAGATCGTGCGTCGCATCGACGCCCTCTTCGCAATCGAGCGCACGATCAATGGCCAAGGCGCCGACCACCGAGAGGCTGTCCGCCAGGCGCAGAGCGCTCCGTTGGTTGCCGATCTGGAAGCCTATATGCGTGAGCAGTGCGCCAAGCTCTCCCGCGGTCACGATCTGGCCAAGGCCATGAACTACATGTTCAAGCGCTGGGGCTCCTTCACACGCTTCCTCGACGATGGCCGCGTCTGTCTCTCGAACAACGCCGCCGAAAGAGCGCTGCGCGGCATCGCATTGGGCAGAAAGTCTTGGTTATTCTGCGGGTCCGACCGCGGAGGGCGTCGTGCCGCCGCCATGTATAGCCTCATCGTCTCTGCGAAGATGAACGACGTCGATCCTCAGGTCTGGCTTGCCGATGTACTCGCTCGCATCGCCATCCACCCCGCCCACAGGCTCGATGAGCTGCTGCCCTGGAACTGGAAGATTGCGCAACAGCAAGGCCTTGCGGCGCAGGCGGCTTGATGGGGCCCGTCAACAAAGTCAGCCACGTGTTTACCCTCGGCCATGTCGCCGAGATGCTTGGAGAAGACGAGGAATGGCTGTTCGAGGTCGCCGAAGAAATGGACCCCGAGGATGGCCAGCTATGGGTCGTGGGCGTCGGTGAAGATGGGGTGATGGCGTTCACCGATGAGGGGATCGAGAACCTCAAAGAGCTGATCGCAATCCACAAAGAGGACCCTAGCATCATCGAAAAACGCCGCCAAGTGCTCGCTGCGACGATGAAGCCGAAAACCGAGGAGTCCGACGAGCTCTAACGGTTAACTGGAAAGATCAGCGCGCTGCGGCCTACCGCGTAGGGTTACGAATTGATCGCGCGTCACTGTCGGATAATCGAACGGCCTTTGACATTGAAGGCGCCGGAGTCATGGCTTTACGACTTCGAAGTTGAGATAGAGCCGCTCATCAGGTTGCACGGAGCAAATCCGACTTACAAGGTGATGAACTCCCCCGCTTTGTCCGCAGCTAAGTCGGATGGAAAGCACAGCGTGGCCGCTATGTCGTTCATAATGGAAGGGTGAAATCCATCGAAGAAGGCAACAAAGACGCGGGATTTCATCGTAAACGCGGCTCATCTGGGGAGTCAGCAGGGCAGCTATTGGATAAAATAGTGGTCAATGAATCCATATGTTGCAAGGTTATTGCCGTGATTGTGTCATGGACTGTTGGCGAGGTGAAAATCAGTCGCATTTTGGAATTTGAATCGCGCGCAGCACCGGAATCTCTTTATCCCGGTATGCGGCCAGAACTCGTCAATCCGCACCGGCACTGGCTTGAACCGGTACATCTCGATCCGGCAAATGGGATGCTCATAACGTCGCACCAAAGTTTTCTCATCCAGACGAATTCCCATGTCCTGCTGGTAGACACGTCTACTGGCAATGACAAAACACGGCCGCAAAAGCCTTGGTATCATATGAAGAACTGGCCCTTCATCGAGAACCTTGCCGCTATAGGCTATCAACCGGACGACATTGATGTGGTGCTATTCACCCACATGCACCTCGATCATGTCGGCTGCAACACGCGCCTTGTGAATAATTGCTGGGTACCGACTTTCCCAAAAGCTCGTTATCTTTTCGTGCGCGAAGAATGGGATCATTGGCGCATTCGCGAGCTACGCGATCGTTACACGACCGACCCATTCTTTGAGGATAGTATACTACCTGTGATTGATAGCGATCTCGTTGACTTCGTCGCCATCGACCACGTCGTCAACGATCAAGTCGCACTTGTGCCAAGTCCCGGGCATACGCCGGGACATGTCTGTGTGCATGTCCGCTCTGCGGGCGCAGAGGCGGTGATTGGCGGTGACATCGCCCATACAGCGCTGCAATACGCCCAGCCCGAGTTCAATAGTTGCTTCTGCATCGACGGCGAGCTTGCGCGGCGCACGCGGCGCAACTTTTTGGAGACATATGCCGAAAGACCTGTGCTGATTATTAATTCGCATTTTCCGACGGCCGGGTGGATCCGCAGGCAAGGTGATGCATTCAAATTCGATTCTCTTTCCTAGCCGCTGGGGGACAACGAGGGGCGTATCATATGTGGCGGGGACGGGTGGCCACAGCGACAGCGCTTCTTACGACCGGGTTCAATTCTACGCCGCATGATTTTTTGGCGTCCTCGAAATCGAGAGTTCGGGTGAGGCGGCCGATCGAAGCCGGTAATCAAGAGAGTGCCATCGGGCGCGAGCCGAGCGCTAAGGGCCGATCGCGCTGTCGAAGATAGCCGATATCGTGGCTCGAACAGCACGTGGTCTCGGGCCTGGTCCTGATGACGTAGGCAAGATCATCAAGGACGAGGAGATAGAAGCGATCGAAACGGTTGATAGCCGCCTTGAGGTTGGGCGAAGGGGCCATCCGGCGGGTCGGCTAACCGGCCAAAAACGGTCGATCGCAGTCGGCTGCGATAGCGTGCTTGCCCGTGCTCAGCTCCCTTTTCGCCGGAAAAGCGCTTCCCATGTTGCGGGTTGGTGTCAACTATCTCCTCGGCTGAAGTGCGACTGACGCAACCAACATATTCGCTTTAGGCGGCGCAGGATTTCGGCTTTTCAATGAGCCAGATTGGTGAAATTCATCATCATGAGCCCGATACAATTTTTCGAGAAACATAGAGCCGCCTGCGAATCCAAGAGGTCGCGGATTCAAGAGAACAGGTGAGGAAACAGTTAACCAACCGCAAGTGCCTAATGAAGGTCTATGGGTCCTCGCCATGACTCAAACTGTTGCAATGGTCAAGAAAAAGATCGTGATCTGGTCGTCGGCGAGCGCCGCAGAGATGGAAGTGCCAGATGCACGGAGGACGATACGGGACCATGCCAGGCGCTATCGAGGGCCTTGGCTCGCCGATTTCGAGCCGCCCACCCAAGGCTTGGTCCTAGTGGCAGGGCATTGATCAATAACATGCCGCCACATGCGACATGGGCGTGAGATTCCGGGAGCCGAGAACGTGCAGGCGGTGGCGACCAATCGAGGCGATCGGCCAGCCGACGGTGCTTTCATTGCGGGCCTGAGCGGTGCAAGTCGAGCTTCGCGCGGTGATCATCATAGGTCGGAAAACCGAGTTCTCGGGCGCTCGACAAACCATGACGACGACTTTCAAATTAGGGAAGCGGCCAAATGCAATGGGGTCTCCCATCCCGGGAGACTTGGTGACGGAGGAAAAGGATAATGAGAAAGGTAGTAATGATCACCAGCGCTTTGGCCGCAATCGGCCTAGCAGCGGGTGCGCTTGCGCCAATGAAATCGGCCTTTGCGGCCGATCAGCTCACGGTCACCCACGGGGGCGGATCGTGGGCGAAGGCCCTGCGGAAGGACGCGTTCGATCCCTTCACAAAGAATAGCGGGATCAAGATCACTGAAGCCGAGTACGATTTCGGCAATGCCAAAATCCGGGCGATGGTCGACACGAATACCGTGATTTGGGATGTGGTGGTGGTCACCGAGGCTCAAGCCAAGTTATTGTGCGCCGAGGGGACCATTGAAATGATCGATTGGAAGAAGCTTGGCCTCGACCGGACCAACTTCCAGGGGGGCGACCACGCGGACTGTGGAGTCCCGACCCACTTCTCTGGTAACGTCGTCGCTTATGACAAGGTCAAGCTGCCGAATGGCCCGAAGACCATCGCCGATTTTTTCGATCTGAAGACCTTCCCTGGCAAGAGGGGACTTTATAAGAGTCCCGCGGTCAATCTCGAATGGGCCCTGATGGCCGACGGGGTGCCTCCCAAGGATGTCTACAAGGTCCTCAACACGCCCGAGGGACTTGACCGTGCTTTCAAGAAGCTGGACACGATCAAGAAGGACGTCGTCTGGTGGACCGCCGGAGCTCAGCCTCAGCAACTTCTCGCCGATGGTCAGGTCGTGATCAGTCAAGCCTGGAACGGCCGAGTCTATGATGCTGTCAAGAGCTCTGGCCAGCATTTCGTGATTATGTGGGACGGCGCGATGGTGAACGGGAATGCTCTGGTCATTCCTAAGGGCACTCGACATCTCGAGGATGCCTACAAGTTTCTGGCCTTCGCCGGTTTGCCGCGGGTCCAGGCCGACCTCGCAGACGACACGGCCTACTCACCGGCAAACAAGGATGCGGTCGCGCTCATTGATCCGGCAATCCGCCCCTTTTCGAATGCCCCTGCGGATGTCGGTGAAGCTATTCCGGTTGACGCAACGTTTTGGACTGAGAAGGGCGATGAAATACGCCAGCGCTTTGCCGGCTGGCTCGGGCAGTAAGACCGAGAAGCAAAGAGACCAAAGCCCAGCCGCGGGGAGAATTCTCCTCGCGGCATCAGCCGGACAAGCGAAGGAATCTGGTATAGTGGAAACTTAAATACTCTCGCACTGACGTCGTTGTCACGAAGCAGGGTGAAGCGCCCGAGTAAGCGTGAGGACGAACATCGATGGACCCGTGAGCGTCGAAACAAAGGGGCTATCGGCCAAAGAAATTCAATCGGCACCAGGAATTGGGCAGCCGATGATGTCGCGTCACTAGTGCTTGAATCGCTGAGACAATGCCAGTTGATGTTACCTTCGCTCTGGTGCCGCCTTCCTGCTCCGCGTTCCAGGCGCACTTCCTGGGATTTTGAAGCCCGATCGAGCTCGTGAAGCGAGAGCGCAACATATCTTCGAGCGCCAACTTGGTGTATGTGACGCGCGCCTGCAGGATGCTTTTGGCCAATGACGTGCGATTCAGGTTGGTCCGGCAATAGAGATCGTGGATCGGTAAAGCCTGCCAGATCGTACGCGAACTGCCATTACACCTCTGCCACCGTCTTCCTTGTCTCGTGCGTGCAAGCCTCGGCGAGTGTAGATTATCGAGGAGTGCTTTTGAATGTCAATCGTGTGCTCGCGAGACACGCCTCAACGAAGTGAGAGGCGCGCAGCAATTTCGCATCCTCGCCGCGTGGGCCGACCAATTGTACTCCGATTGGTAGGCCCGCGGCGCCGCGGCCCATAGGCACCGTCACGCAAGGCAGTTGCAGCATCGACCAGGCACCATTGAAGCGCACATCGCCCGTGGATTCTAAGCCCTCGGGCGCCTCGCCAGCCGCAGCGGGCACAAGCAAGACATCGCAATCGGTGAATAGGTTGGCGCATCCCGCCCGCGCTTCCTGCGCTCGTTCCAATGCGGTTTCGTAGGACTCAGCCGTGGCGGCCTGCTCGTACTGCTCGAACATGCTGCGGGTTTTTGGCTGGAGCTCGCCGCGCCGGAAGAGGCGTTCCCACGCGAACGCCTGGAGCGCTTGCCAGCTGAAAAGCCCATCCTGGATCTCGAGCCATGAAGCCATGCCAGGCGGCGAAGAGAGATCGCGGACTCGCGCTCCTGCCTCGTCCAGGCGTCTCACGGTGTCGATGAGGAGTTGCCCTGTCGTAGCATCGGGCGTCCCCCATGACGAAGTGTCCAAGAATCCAATGCGGGGCGTCTCCGATGCAAGATCGGCGGCGACGCGACCACCAGTGACAACCGAAGCCAGCAGCGCAATGTCCGGGACGCTTCGGGCGAACAGCCCTAGTGTGTCGAGGCCGGCGGCCAGGGTCTTGATACCGGTTACATCAGCCTTGCCGTAGGTCGGCTTGTAGCCCACCACACCACAGAACGAGGCAGGCCGGATCGTAGACCCGTATGTTTGCGTTCCGAACGCCCAGGGCACCATCCCGCACCCGACGGCAGCAGCAGAGCCGCTGGATGATCCTCCGGGCGTATGTGCCGGGTTGTGTGGGTTGCGCGTTTTGCCCGGAGTGCCGGTCGCGAATTCCGTCGTAACTGTCTTACCAAGAATGATCGCGCCGGCGGCCCGGGCGAGTGCAACGCAGGTCGCATCGTTTGCGGGCCGATGTCCTCGATAGATGCGCGAGCCGTAGGTCGTGGGCATATCCACCGTGTCGATCACGTCCTTGATAGCCAACGGCACGCCATGCAGTGGACCGCGGACTGTAGCGCGATCCGCGAGTCGGGCTTGTGCAATCGTTCGGTCGGCATCGAGGTGTTCCCACGCGTGGACGCCGGCCTCCAGCTGCTCAACCCGCTCGAGGCACGAGCGAACAAAGGTCTCGCTAGACAATTGACCTGCTGCGATCTGATGAGCTGCCTCGATCGCCGTCAATTCTTTCATGTCGTCGTCCTGTGGCTGCAAAGAACGAGGGATTGTAGGCGAGTCAGCCACGCGAAAACTGTAAATGTCGGCGCTGATCCGCGGGAACGCGGCGTTACGATGCTCCATCCCGCACGAAATTGGTTGAGTCGACGTCGTCAGAATGCGATGCATCTCCGTGTTGGCCGCGCCGTGCAAGTCAAACAGCCTGCCCATCGGCAACGTACCCGGACGGCAAGTGCAACCCAACTGGGTGCCTCGTTCTTGAAAGGAAATTTGTATACTCTTGCACGGTCATCGTTAACGAAGCAGAGTGGAGGGCCCGATGCGAGTCGACCTGGCGCGCCGCCGCAGAGCAAACCCGGAGCTGCCACGCACTAGAGCACGCGCAACATGGCTACCGAATTGGTGTCAGTGCCACTAGCGTCGCGGGCTGCTGGCCTGCCAATGGCCTGAAGCTTCACATCGTGCGGCGCTTCAAGGTTTCGCGCGATGGAAAATTAGTCAAGAAGTTCGAAGAAATCGTGGCGCTGTATATGCGACCGCCCGAGCATGCACTCGTCTTTGTTCGACGACAAGAGCGAGGTGCAGAGCTATGCGGGAAAGTGGGGTGATGACGGACTAAAATAGGGACGTATCGAGGCACGTGTCGAAGCCTGCCGGAGCCCTCAAGGAGAACGATACGCCATGAATGGGACTACCAGCATTGTCCCGCTTCGTCAGCCCGACGAGATTGACGATCCACTGACCAATGTCCTGCGTGGTGGTGCGCGGTAGCTTCTGGCGTGAGCTGTCGAGCTCGAATTCGAGAGGTCTCTCGCCACGGGGAAGGACTTGAAGCTTGCCGCCGGACGCGCTCCTATCGTGCGGCATGGTATGGTCCGCCACGATTCCAGACCGGCGTTGGTCGGGTCGAGGTCCCGCGGGCGAAGTTTCGCGACCGAGGGCGACATCGCCGGCGACGCCTGCCGGGAAAGACCTCGTCGAGCGCCTTCCAGAAGCCGAGCGCGCCGTCCTCGACGGCAATTTCCGGGCGATCTGCAATCCGCGCTGCCTGACGAGGATCAGGAGCTCGCGCCAGCTCTGCGCGCTCTTTCGCACGCCGACCCTAAAGCCGATCAATTCCTTCTTGCCTTCCGTTGTCGCGCTGATCAGTACTAGCATGCATTCGCCGTGATCTTCCATGCGGGCGAAGATGCCATCGGCCCACACGTAGACTGTTGTCGCGTCGACAAATCGCGCCTCTGCCAGCGTTCGTACTCGCGCCTTGCCAACTAGGCCATCAGCCGGGACCACCGCAGGCGACAAGTTCGACGCATCCTTCCCTCGCGAGGCCATCAGCGCGTCCTGGAAATTGCCGGTCGATATACCGCTCAGGTACAGAAGCGGCAACAGCGCATGCAGACTTCTGGTCCGCCGTTCCCACAGCGGCAACAAAGACCGTCAATATCCGGGACAAGGTCCCGCTCTCGGTGCAGCCCACCGGCGAGGCCGGTCCGAGGAGGTAAGCTCAAGATCGCTTAGAGAGCTTACAGGTCGCGGCGAGGGCGCAAAGATAAGGTATCTCGCACTCGTTGTTGCTCCGATGGCGACAGTGGTTTGGCCCTGAACAGGATTGTAACTAGGCACAAACGCGAGTTATTTCGCAGGATTTCTGCGGCAAAGGATGGTTTTTCCAGGCTATTTGCATCGTCTCTCGCTTATACTTTTGGCTACCAACTTTCGAAGGAGTTGATGAATCCGGCGCTGTTCGATCGTGATGACCTGCTGGCGCCGTTGACCACGGATGGTATGCCGGCTTGAGGCGGCATCTGCTGGGACAAGATGGCAGGCATTCAGAGACTTTCATCGAGTTTAGTTCGAAAAGTCACCGGCCGGCGTAGACCCCGCGCTACCGTGACCGATCGCGTTACTCGCTCAGGTGGTCCGCCGAATAGGCTCTATCCGCTCGACGTCGAAGGTGCATCCATTCATTGCTCTGTATCCAATCGTTGAGGGCGTGTCACGGCGTACATCCTGGAGGATCTAGATAATTATGCCCGCTCTTCGTGATGGTCCATTCTCCCCTCTCTTCTCACCTGTTCCTCTGAGTGGCACTTGCAAATTCGAAGACCTCAGGCATCGAAGTCTTTCGGGCCAGCTGGGAAATGCGCTCCAACATGCCCCCGAAGGCGATTGCGTTGCGTGGGGCATTCCATTCAAGGTCAATGGCCCTCTTTTGATTCGGGACCGCCCAGTCGAGTGGGACATCACTCCGACTGCAGCAAGGTGGTTCATCTTCCTGCACACATCCGACGTTCGACCGGATGAAATCGGTACCGTCTCGCTGCAGAACACTGTGGCGCTCGGCGCGCTTGAAGCGGTTTACGTCTTCTGCTTCGAAGATGGCACGGAAGAGCGCGTAGAGATCCGTCGCAGGCATCAAATTGGACCCGTCCATCCCTTTTATGGCGAGGGCTGCACGGAAGCAGTGCCTGCAAGAAAGCCCCGTCCCGCGCCACAAGATAGCGACAAGGGAACGCTACGCGACTCTTGGGGATATCGGCAGACCCGCGCTTATTCGGGCGACCGAGGACCGTGGAACAACTATCTTTGGGCATTCGAGAACCCGCAACCGCAAAAGCCTATTACGCGGCTCAGATTCGAGCCAAGAGGCGGCGCCATCCTCGTCTCGGGAGTGTCCACGGCCGATACGGCTTCGAATCCACTTATTTGGAACACGAGACAAAAGGCCGTTATCACGCTTCCTGTCGATAATTCAGAGGAGATCGAGAAATCAGTACAACTCGACTTGGGTCAGGTGATTTCACTGCGACCGCATCTGATCTATCCGGACACGGAGTGGTCGAGTTCGCGCCAGAATCTCCAACCCGTGAGAGCTCCAAATGAGGTCCTCGTCGAATATTCGGCGCATCCGGAAGCGTCCTTCCATCTGCGCGACGGCTCGAAAATCCGGGTGCCTCAAAGTGCCGATGAGATGTCCGTCGCTGGCTGGAGCATCCGGAGCGTCGATCCCGCGGTCCAGAGAGTCAAGCTTCGCGTCGTCGAAAGCCAGACCAGGACCGCTATTCCGGCGAAATTGCACTTCCACGGACGCAGTGGTGAATACCTGGCACCGTTGGATCGCCACCGCGTCCCGAACGCTCGCTGGTTCGAGGACCTGGGATCGGCGAGTTTGTGCCACGGAGACCATACTTGCACGTATATACCAGGCCAAACCGTCATTGATCTTCCTCTGGGCCAGGTTTACGTCGAGGTCACAAAGGGGTTTGAGGTAAAGCCGGTACGGACGATCATCAACATTACAGGGACGACCGAAGACGTTGTCATTGAGTTGGACAAGGTCCTTCTTTGGCGCGAAAAAGGGTGGGTCACGGCTGACACACACGTCCATTTCCTGTCGCCGACGACCGCGATGCTCGAAGGCGCGGCCGAGGGAGTCAACGTAATCAACCTGCTTGCCAGCCAATGGGGAGAGTTGATGACGAACGTGGGCGACTTTGATGGCAGGAGCACATTCGGCTCCAGGGCGGCTGGTGGTGATGGGGAATATATCGTTCGGGTCGGCTCGGAGAATCGACAGCACATTCTGGGCCATATTTCGTTATTGGGCTACGAAGGCAGCATCATTATGCCACTCTGCTCTGGCGGACCTCACGAGTCAGCGATCGGCGATCCGGTCGATGTTCTTCTCACAGAATGGGCGAAGCAATGCCGAGCCCAAGGGGGGCTCGTGATCCTGCCTCATTTCCCACATCCCCGCCTCGAGAATGCCGCAACCATCGTCGCTGGGGAAGCGCACGCGGTCGAGATGTGTTCAAACGACGATTTTTACGGCGGAATCAATCCCTATTCGCTGCTCGATTGGTATCGATTCCTGAACAACGGCTACCTTGTCGCTGCGGTCGGCGGAACTGACAAGATGAGTGCTCGGGATGCTGTGGGAACAGTTCGAACTTATGCGTACGTTGGTCCAGATCTCGAATTTACCTTTCAGTCATGGGCAGCAGCAGTCAGATCCGCAAGGACATTCGTGACTTTCGGTCCGCTGGTGGAGTTCGAAGTCGATGGCCGACCAATGGGCGCAGCGCTCCACATGTCGGCATCGGGCGGGTCAGTCGATGTGACATGGCGAGTTGCCAGTGTGGTCATCCCCATGACCAGGGTCGATTTGATCGTCAACGGAACGATCAGGGAAACGCGGACAGTGAAGGCTGACGAGGATCAAGGGAGTTGGTCGATCAAGATCAACAAGAGCGCCTGGATCGCGTTGCTTGTCCGCGCGAAATATAACGACAAGCCGGAAATGATTGCTGCTCACACTTCGCCTGTGATGATCCATGTCGAGGGTTCGCAATTCTTTGCGGCAGCCGACGCACTGACGATACTGGAACAGATCGAGGGCACGATGGCCTATATCGATTCAATAGGCACACGAGCTGACTCGGTACGAAGAAAGCAGATGCGCCTAGTATTGGAATCCGCATATCGGCGCCTGCACAATCGGTTCCATGAAGCCGGCCTTGACCATCACCACTCTCCGGGGACGCATCATTCGTGAGCGACTGATTGTCATTTTCTCTTTCGACTCGTAAGCGCTCCCCACGGCATTCAGCAATTAGCCTCTGGCGCTAAGCGTCGGGTTTTAGGCGTATGACCGCCGCAGGTATTGATGGGCAGCGCTTCACAAGAGTGACGAACTGGCCGCCGCTAGCGTGGCTCGTGGTTGCGACGGAGACGTTGACGCTAACTCGAAGCAGCGTTGTTCGGGGCCCATTCTGGTTACGGCCGTTACGCCAAGAACGTGCCTGCACGCAAAAACGGATGTCAGCCAGCCGCATGGCTGCACCGGCCTCATTCCTATGGATTGCGGCAGCTTCCGACTAGATGCCGAGATCACCACCCTACCTAGCCTGTCTGCGTCACGGAGAACGACTGGTGGAAGATGCGGTCGCTTCCAGCACACGCAGAAGGACCTGAATGGAGATGACCTGTAGCTCCATCACGTCATCTCGGACATCCGCGGTGCATCCGGGGATGCGGATCATCCAAGCCATTGTCGCGGGCGAGCGCGATCCCGACGTGCTGGCGACCTACTGCGATGTGCATTGCCATTTCTGCTTCGAGACGATCCGAGCCGCACTCGCCGGCAACGATCGCCAGAAACCTGTCTTTGGCAGTCTATGGAACTTTACGGCGGCTACCACGCCAAGATGCTCGACTGCGAACGCGAGCTGAAATCCTTGATAGCGGCACTAACGACAAAGGGCCACGCTGGTCGACAAGCTCCCCAGGTTAAACATTAAGCGACTCAGTACACCACCGTTCGATGTGAGGACCGCTATATCCGGCGTCCTTAGTTGGTCTGAGCGAGGTCCATGGGTCGGACCCATCACTTGCGTTGAAGCTCATTGAGGAATGCGGCACTGATTTCAGGACGCGGCCGGCTCACAAGCAGCTCACTTCTGGCTTTGCATGGCACCGGCGAACAAACGCTTCGGCAGCTAGGCGCTCACTTCGCGAGCTGGGCCTACATCGAGACCGATTCGGGTTGGCTCCTCTCCGCCGCTGTCATGGATCTGTACGGCCGCAGCACTATCGGCTGGGCAATGGCGGATCTCTTGCGTGCCGACTTTCGAGGCGTTCTCGAAGCAGACCGGCATCAAGCTCACTGACGACGAGTACAATGGCGAGCTCGCGAAGATGATCCAATGGTTGATTCCAAGTCCGCAAGCTGGGACGTGGTACACACGAGGGCGATCTGGTCCATTCAGATATGCGATCAGGGCCCCGATCGAAAGATCGACTGGGAGAAGCTGCGCCTCGACCGGTCCAAGTTCATAGGGACGGACAAGGTTGACTGTGAGGCACCGAAGTTCGCCCGACCTGATCGCCTATCACAAGGAGAGGCTGCCGAATGGTCCGAAACCATCACGGGTGTATTCGTTCAAAAAACGTTCCTGACAAACGCGGACTTTACGAGCGTCCCGAAGGCACTCTCGAATCAGCTCTGGGGCGCCCATCAACGACGTCTACAAAGTCCTCAGCACTCCCAAGGGGGGACGGTGCTTTCAGGAAGCTCGACGTGATCAAGAAAGAAGTTACTTGGTTGCCAGTCTGGCGCGCAGCCAGCACAGCTTCTCGCGGATCGGCAGGTCGTCATGACCGCGGCGTGGAACGGCGCATCTACGACGCCATCAAGAACCCCGGCAAGCATTTCGAGAGTGATGTGGGACGATAACACGTGGGGCGGGAGTCTGGCGATTCCCAAGGGCACTCCGCGGCGAGAGGAGGCGTACAAGTTCATCGCCTTTGCAGCTTCGCAGCTTCGGCACGTGCGCAGTCGAGCTTGACCGGCTAGTTTTCCTTATCGCCAGCCAACAAGGAGTCGATGGCTTTCGTGGATCCAACAATCCTGCCCCACCTTCCGACTGCACCTGACCATGTAATCAGTTCCATAATAGTCAATCCAATCCTCCGGGTTGAGAGAGGCGCCGAACTACGCCAGCGCTTTAACAGTTGGCTCGAAATTATCCAGCGGCGCATCCCGCGCGCCGACATTCTCGCAGGTCATCCTGGCGCCCGATGACGGACGACGACCATTGGAAGCCAGCATAAGGAGCGAGACATGACGATGCTAGCCATGCCAGGAACGAGTTTCGTTGTGATCAACCCTAAGCTCTTTGTTGACTGTTTCAAGCCGTGCTCGATGACCCAACGATGCTTTCATCGGCCAGCTTCTGCATGCAGGTGCGCTTGAAGCACGATTCAGACAAGAGGCCTACGGCCGTCTGCAATGTTGGGGCGCATTAAAAGACGTCCATTCGCGACAAGGTCGTCGTTGCATTCAGACTGTCATTCGGCCTGCAATATTTGCAAACGATGAAGTAATTGCGGTCGGCGCCCGCGGCTCGAAATGTCCGCTATCTTCAAGCCTTCCCGCAATCCCGCGAATCGGAGGGGCTATGAAGCAGTATGTTGGGTTGGATGTCTCGCAAAAAGAAACATCGGTGTGTGGTCGACGAAGTGGGGCAGGTCTTGTTCGAGGGAAAGGCCAAGTCCGACCCGGGGGCGCTGACGGCACTGCTTCGCAAGCGAGCGCCACAGGCGGAGCGCATCGGATTTGAGACCGGGGCGATGGCGAGTTGGCTATGGCATGAACTTCGTAGGGTTGATCTTCCGGTGGTCTGCATCGACGCGCGTCATGCCCACGCGGCTTTGTCCGCATGCATGAACAAGAGCGATCAGAATGATGCTCGAGGTTTGGCCGAACTGGTGCGGGTCGGCCGGTACCGAGAAGGCAAAGTCAAGAGCGAGGAAAGTCAGAAGATACGCGCGATACTCGTCGCGAGATCTCGGCTCGTGGCCATTCGTCGAGATATCGAGAACCAGGTCCGCAGTCTAATCAAAGAATACGGCTTGCTCTTCCCACGCGCGATCGGACTGCAGTTCCGCAATCAGGTCTGCGAGCTATTGGGCGAAGATCATCAGCTCCTCGGTGTGATCGCGCCGCTTCTGTCGATCCATGAGCAGATCTGCAAGCAGCAAAGCAAGTTCGATGACGAAGTCCGCCAGTTGGCGAAGTCGGATGAGACAACGCGCCGCCTGATGACGGTTCCTGGTGTCGGCGTGGTGACCGCCTTGACTTTCCGCCATACGATCGACGACCCATCGCGCTTCCGATCGGCATCCAGCGTCGGCGCCTATCTGGGTCTTACGCCTCGACGCAACCAGTCTGGCGAAACTGATATCAACGGCAAGATATCACGATGGGGCGACCGTCTTCTTCGAACTTACCTGTACGAGGCGGCGACCGTCCTGCTTTATAGAACGAAGAAATGGTCCTCTCTCAAGGCTTGGGCATGAAGCTCGCCAAGCGGATTGGCATGCGAAAGGCAAAGGTCGCCATCGCGCGCAAAATCGCCATCGTTCTTCACTGTATCTGGGTCGACGGCACATCGTTCGACTGGGCCAGGCGAAGGAAGCCTGATCCGATCTTGTAAAGTTCCTGGTCCGGTCTGCCGGACTGGCGATGTCCCGCTGGGACGGTGTTGTGGCGACCTCGGTCAATCGACTGGTGGCGGCTCGTCCGCATTCCGCTGCAAACGCTGAGGCGCCCCGACCCGGACATCATCGTGAGGCGCTGCGCGACCTCGGAAAGGACCATGTTTCCAGCGAAGACATCAACCAGCTCCGGCGATCCAGTGCCTTGCCGGCAAAGCACGTATCAGCCGCGCCCGCGCCGTCTCCGCAATCCGGACACAGCTCCGACGGCGCGAGCGCTAGCACCGTGCCGTGGGCGAGTTAGAAATGCAAGCTTGACAACAAACCTCAATTAAAGGGCCGATTGACATTCAGACGTCAAGATCAGCCAGCTCGAGATTGGTCCGGTCGCACCAGCGCGGACCTTTCGTCTCTTCGCTGACGGCCGGCGGCGCCAGACCTTCTTGGGAAGGCTCTGCGCGATCGCGGGGGCGATGCCGACTGGTTTCAAGCGAGCGGGGTCATCGGTCCATTCATTTGGCGGGTAGAGCGTCCGGTGGATGAAGGAATGGCCTTCGCGACGCACAGCATGCGGATAAGACGAACCCCAAACGTCAGCATCTCTTCAACCGACGCGCCACCAATCATCAGGTCCAAAATCATGGAGGTCCATAAATTCAGAACCTTCAGGAAGATGCAACTGTGATGCTAGGCTGCCGGCTCGAACATGCACTGGGAACAGTCGGTCAACCAGATCATGCAATCGCTCCGAGGTTCGCTCGGCAAGATCATCGCGGTACCACCGTCGGGACGCGATTGTCGCTTGCATTTGGTAACACGTCCGGCGAGTCGGCCCACGAAACTTAGGCAGATCTCCGCTGAAGGTATGCTCGGTCCCAAGCCCGAACAGAGTTCTTAATGTGGAACTTGCGCGGCCACATCGAAGCTTAGCTTGCACGAAGCTGAGATAATTCGCCGGTGTCGCGGTTCACCGCTAACAGAGACATTGCGAACTCAATGATGCAGCCGCCGCGTAACACTTGGTCATTTGGCTCTAGACTCACACGAATAATCTCCATTTCGCAGTATTTCTGCAATCGCGAGCGCCTTTTGCGGGTAAAACTCGCTGACTCATTCTAACTTAGTGCATTGTAGTCTTTACGAAAAAGATCTGCGTTCGGAGATAAGTATGGAAATTATTGATCTCAGCCGAGAGCTGTTTCATCGAACGGCAACACACCCCGCACATCCACCATTTATAGTGTCTGTCTGGGATGATCACGATACCAAGTGGATAGAGGGGAGCTCGGTCGGCAGCTCGAAGGCCGTGTCTATCTCTTGCAGCGATCACGCTGGCACGCACGTCGATGCCCCGGTTCATTTTGATTCTCGACCCGGCGCGCTTTCGATTGACCAAGTCCCGCTTGAGAAGTTCTACACAGAGGCGATCTGCTTGGACTTGTCGCATGTTCCGTTGGAGCATGCCGTTACAATTCCAGAGATGGAAGATGCACTCAGACGATCGGGGCAGGAAATCAAGCCGGAGGACACGGTCCTGCTTTACATGGCAACGAATGATCGGCTCTACGGCAGCAAGGGCTATTTGTTCGATTTTCCTGGGCTTGCGCCCGAGTCAGTTCACTGGTTGGCTGACAGAGGTATTGGTATGTTTGGAGTAGAAGCTATCAGCCCTGCTCCTACAGGCGAACTAAACTTGATAGCCCACAATATCTGCGCCGAACGAGGCATCACCCACATCGAATGCTTGTTCAACCTTGACAAGGTTGTTGGCCGTGGCCGCTTCCGCTTCGCAGGATTTCCCCTCAAGATCAGGGGAGGGACTGCGAGTCCTATTCGGGCTGTGGCGATTTTTGAGTAGCCAGAAATGCCCGGGGTTCCTCGTTCTTTCTCATCGTCTGCTCACGAGTGGCAATCAGATGCGTCAAAACTCTCCGAAGCGCTTGAACGACGAGCAGTGACACCTATCGAATTGTTTGAGATGTTTTGGAAAAGATACGAGCGTATCGAGCCTCTTATCAATGCGTTTATGTTCGTGGACAAAGAGGGGGCGAGGCGCGCTGCTGAGGAGGCGACGGTTCGCCAATCCAGCGGACTTAGGTTGGGCCCGCTAGACGGCATCCCGATCGCGATCAAGGACAATCTATTTGTTAAGGGAATGCCTGCTACTTGGGGCAGCCGCATTTTTGAAGGCTATGTTCCGTCTTGTGATGATATTTGCGTTGAAAGGCTGAGGGCCGGAGGCGCAATTCTGTTTGGGAAGACGACCACCCCTGAATTCGCGTTGCTCGGCCGGACGTTCAGCGATTTGAAGCCGAGCACACGGAATCCCTGGGATTTACGTTTAACGTCGGGCGGCTCGAGCGGTGGCTCGGTGGCGGCAGTCGCTTCTGGAATGGTGCCACTCTCGTTGGGCACGGACGCTGGTGGTTCGACCAGGATGCCGGCCAGCTACACCGGGCTTGTCGGGCTGAGGCCCTCCAACGGTCGAGTCCCTCGCCGATATGGATTCCTGCCCATGGCGCTGGATTTCCAAACAATTGGTCTCGTTGGCCGAAGCCTGGCTGATATTGACCTTCTGTTATCGGTAATAGGTGGTCCGGATCGGCGCGATCCAGCGTCGGTCAACCTGCCGCCAATCTCGACTCCGCACCGGCCTCTCAGGATTGGTTGGTTCACAACCATTGGCTCCGAAACCGTCGACCCGGAGGTCGCGCGTGCTCATCGGGACGCGCGAGGATGTCTTGTTTCACAGGGATGCCAAGTCGAAGAGTGTTTGCCTCCATTCAACCTGAGCGAGATCAATGAAATCTGGGCGACTCTCGCTCCGGTGAGCGTAGCCCGAGTAGCTCTGTCCTATCCACAACACCAGGGCCAACTGACCGATCAGATCCAAGAGCTGGTTCGAAAGGGTCAAGAGATTAACGCTACCTCTTTCCTTCGTGCGATCGACCGATTGGCCGAGTTTCGTGCGGAAGTAAGTGCCGCATGGGGAGAGTTTGATGCGTTGCTTACGCCCACTGCGGCATCGCCAGCATGGGACGCCGAAAGTGCGTGTCCCGACACAATCGGCGGGCGTCCTGGTACCGCAGCAACCCAGAGTATGTTTTGCAGCTGGGTCAATGCCGTCGGATTTTGCGGCTTGAATATTCCGGGCACTCCGCACACGGATGGCCGACCGATCGGTCTCCAGATAGTGGCGCCCTTTGGCGATGACGGCCTCGCGCTTCACCTAGGTAGGATGCTTGAGGAGGCGTCTCCTTGGATACATCGCCGGCCAAGCGGCCTGGAGGAAAGCTAGAGCGGGACGAACAGAGTGGCTTCGTGCGCAGAGGGCGCGGACGTCGTCGTGAGCCATTTTTTGTACTTCGCCACCGTAACCCATCGACCCCCGTCGCGTCCCGCCGCTTTTGCCGTCGAAACGCCCGAAGCAGGGCTCCCTCGTCGAGGTGGTGCAGCAAGGCTGTGAACAAGGTTTGAGCAGCCTGTGAGCAGCCTGCTTGGCTGCGATTACTTCCATAAGCCATCGATCCCGACGTTGCCGCGACGCGTACTCCCCGGACGTGGTGTCGTTGCCAGCTAGTTCCGCCGCAAATCGCCCAGACTCGCCGTCTTCCTGGATGAGACCAACGTACTGGAGGATGGTCTTGAAGACAAACATTGGCACACCGGCCTTCTCTCAATGTCCTTCTCCTCGGCTCAGCTCTGAGGCAAATACAAACGATAGGCGATCGGCAGGTCGTATGGTGATTGGCCCTATCCCGAGCTTATCCGCCGTGCTCACGAAATAAGGCAGCAGTTGATGCTGCGCTCCAGCGACGTGATCGCCGCCATCGGCTCTACGCTCTTGTGCTCGCTAGGCAGCATCAGGCCAACGCAGTAATCGCGTATGGCTTCGCCGATCCGCAAGACCGGGTGACGCTCACCAGCTCGTCCAGTAAGCCTTGTGGAATTTCCGTGCATTCTTGCCGAAGATTGCGGGATTTCTGCAGGCGAGCGACGCAATTGACGGATTTTCCTCCTGATTGAAATGCAATGTTGGCTAGTGCACTGCCCGAAGCAACGGTTTCGGCTTTGGCAGACGTGACAACCATGTCTCTTTGTGAGCTCTCTCATCGGGTCCTGTAAGGCGATTCACTACCGTTGAAGCTGCTAGATGTCCGGCCTCGGATAACCTTGAACTTGGAGGAAAATAGTGACCATCGAGCGCATTGAAACGAGTTCGCGAATGAGTCAGGTCGTCGCGCACGACAACACCGTTTACATGGCAGGTATTGTTGCCAACAAGACTGCTGGTCAGAGCGTGATCAAGCAGACGGAGGAGATCCTTTCAATCATTGATGGCTACCTCGCCAAGGCCGGGACCAGTAAATCGAAGCTTCTGTCGGCCACGATATATCTTACCGATATGGAGCGCTTTCCGGAGATGAACGCGATCTGGGACGCCTGGGTATCGCAAGGCAATACGCCAGCGCGCGCGACCGTCGGAGTAAAGCTTGCTGGAACACAATACAATGTTGAGATCATGGTGATTGCGGCGAAATAAGCAGGAGCAATTCCGATCAAGCACTCCGCACACGGATGGCCGACCGATCGGTCTTGAGATAGTGGTGACGGCCTCGCACTTCACCTGGGTAAAATGCTTGAGGAGGCGTCTCCTTGGATACATCGCCGGCCAACCGGCCTGAAGGAAAGCTAGAGCTGCACGAACAGAGCGGCGGTTGTACTTACCATCTGAGTGCCCATGGGTTCCTTTGCAGTCGGTGCCGCCATCCCCGGTGGAGTCGATCGCATGTATATCTTCAACGCACAACTGAGTTCTCGTGCGCGGCCTCAAAAAATCAACTCAACTAAAACGAAAAGGATATCAAGATGACGGTTCGAGCAACACAAAGCATTGAGCTGGACCCCGAGGTTCGGGCAATAGTTCGCGGCGAGCTTGTAGAGCTTGCAGAGCTAGAGAGTACGGACATTCGCGAGAAGGTGATTGATGCCTGGACTTACGCGCTGACTCGCGAGGGCTGCCGGAGCCTCACCGATCTACAAGGCTCAGCCCGTCCAGACGGTTGGGTGCTAAAGACGGGATCGCAGCTCGACCACGTTCGCGGCGTAACCAGATTATCGACGCGTTATGGCGACGAACTTGCTCTCATGTATCCGTCGCTGCCGCTAAAACGAGACGTACTGATCGCTGGCGCCATGATTCACGATGTCGGCAAACCGCTTGAATATAATCTACAAAAGCGGGAACTGTGGTCAAGCAAGACTCACGTGTCAGGCTGGCCCTCGGCTCGACATCCGGTCCACGGATGGCATGTCTGTCTCACCGTCGGACTCCCAGAAGAGATCGCGCACATTGCAGCGGTCCATTCCAGCGAGGGCAACTTCGTAGTGCGCTCGCTCGAGGCTCGAATCGTTCACCACTGCGATTATGCCCTTTGGGATGCTCTCTGGGTTAGTGGCGAGTTGAAAGATCCGCCACCGAAGCTTAATCCTAAGGAATGAAGCGGTCGAGCCAAACGAGGCCGTAGTGCAGAAGATCAGCCAAATGGGCCATTCTGAATGTGTCTAAAGGCGAAGGGCCGTTCCTCAGTTTGAGGCGATGCGCAGTGGGCGAGGATCGAGCCATTGCTGCCGAAGAGCCGTCTCGAGCGCGCCGAGTCGATGATAGGGCTGATCAGCGGGATCGTGCATGTGCTGAAGAGCGGCTGTCGATAGGAGGATTGCCCCTCGTGCTACGGTCCGCCGACCACAATCTACAACCGCTTTCATCGATGGTCGGCGCGCTGTTTCGCGCCTGGCAACAGTAAGCCCCGATGACGTTCACATGATCGATAGCACCACGGTAAAGGCTCATCAGTTGGCGGCGAAAAGCGGAGGCGTGGGACAGGCGATCGGGCGCTCGCGCACCGGGCGCACGATCAAAAGTCAACGCCGTTGTCGACGGCCAGGGCCGGCCGCTCGCCATTGAAATAACACCGGGACAACGCGGCGGTCTTCCCCTCTGCCAGCGGCGCGCCTTTGCGCCGCCGATGCTGCCTCGATAGTGACGGCTTTCGGCTCTTCCTGCGCCAATGCGGGACCATCCCGATCATCCCGTACAATCCAGGAATCCATCCAACGCGTCATAGTCCATGCAGGGCGTCGACGTCGACGCGCTTGGTCGCATCATCGAGGCTCTGGATCAAGGTGTTCTTCGCTATCTTTCAACCTCGAGGCCATGCGGAAAAACGAACACCACCCGCCGGCCGCGAAGATGTGCGATCTGAGGACGCCAGCATCTCGTCCAGGCGATGCCGTCGTCGATAGCCAATCCGGCGCCTGCGCGACGACGTTCGGCACGGCGCCGATCGCAACGATCAGTTTGGTGAGGTGCGGCGGTACCACGCAGCAACGTTGCGCCGGCGATCGTCCCGCCTGAGGTGCCATTCGAGCTCGCGATCGACCCCGGCTCGTGCGCAACGCCGCGGTAGGGCCGCATGCCGGCGGAGAGCTCCTCGTATCACCACGTCAGACTTGCTTTGCATCGCGATCGGGCTTGCAGATGGCGGTCCGGGGCGCCGCCCAGACACGAGGCATTCTGCAGGACTTCCGCCGGGGCCGCGAAGCTCAGGCCGCCGAGCATGACATGAGCCTGCTCAAACCCGAAATTGGCAAGCCGCAGGTGACGAAGTGAGGAGATTGTGATCGAGCGATACGCCCGCGATGCCTTGCCCAAATGGCGGGCGCCAATCAAATCACCAATTTCGCTCGATCGATGAAAGCGCGTCTCGCTGATATAGTGGTAGCCCAGATTGAATCGGCGCTGGAGGGTTACTCACTGGTCGCATCACATGATCGCGCTCCGCTCATTTGCATATCGCTGCCGTGTTATTCGAAGTCGCGGCGTTCCTCATAGTGGCAGCGGCGATACGTCAGATCGCGAAGCTGCTCGGCTATAGTGTCGCCAGAAGCTCAGGGATGATGTCGTATCGTGCCGCGCCGATGCAGTTTTGCAGCATTTAAGCGTCGGGGGGCCGAAATGTGAAATTGTCGGCTTAGAGGCGCAGGTACATTGTGGGCAAATACAGGCTCACCGGAAGGGGTAAGATGGAAATCGAATGGCGGCGGCTTCGGGCTGATCAGTTGCGTGAACGCGCGAAGGAGGACGCGATCGTCATCGTCCCCGTCGGCGCGCTCGAGCAGCATGGGCCGCACCTGCCGGTCGAGATCGACAGTCTGCTCGGCGAGACGGTTGCGTTGCGCACAGCGCGCTTGGCTGCAGCGATGGAGAAAGTGGTCGTCCTGCCTATGTTGTGGACAGGTCTCTCCGAGCATCACATGTCGTTCGGCGGCACGATCACGCTGGACTTTCCGACCTTCTTCAACATGATCCGCTGCGTCTGCGAATCCGTGGTTCGGCACGGTTTCCGACGTATCGTCCTGCTCAACGGGCATGGTGGCAACGAAAATGCGCTGCGGGTCTGCGCGGACGAGCTCGGCCCTAAGCTGGATGTGCCGATCGTGCAGCTCACCTATTGGTATGCAGCAGAGAAGCCGATTTCCGCGCTGCTCGAGCGGCAGAGCAATCTCTGGCATGCCTGCGAGGCGGAGACATCGATGTGTATGGCGTTGCGGCCTGAACTCGTAGCCGAGGACCGCATACGCCTCGCCGAGGGCAACCTCACGCCCGAAGTCGCTGACCTTGTCGGCAACGGCATCTACCTCTGGCGCAGCCTCGCTAGCCTAGCCTCCACAGGCGCTTACGGCTATCCGAGTGTCGCCTCGCGCGAAAAAGGAGAGAAGCTGCTCGAGGCGATCAGTCGTGATGTTGCCGAGAAGATCTGCAACAAGGAGCTTTGGGCTCTGCCATGGCGCTAGCTGAAGCTTCTTACCCAAGGCAGCCTCTAACCAAGCGAAGTTGCGACATTCCCCCGCCGTCGGAGTTTCATGCAAGCAGGCTAACAAGGATGCGCACCCGACGTCGCGCTACCGTACGCCGGTGGTATCACGCTATACGTGAGCGCAGGTAAGCAACTGATCTGGGCCTCTTATTCCGGCTGTGGCGACTTACGGTCGCAGGCAATGATGGAGTTGCCCCTCAGAAGCCTGCAACTTGCAGCTCGAGATTCCCTAAAGCGCACGGGGCGAATCCGTCGGGAGGGGACGGTGCGACCGGACAAGCTAAAAGCGCGCGAGGAAGGTAATCTGTTTCGATCAAGCTCGATCAGATAATTAAGATGAAGCACGAGTTGGTCCAGCTCGCCGCCAAAAGCAGCGGGTGGATTGACAAGCAGCTCAGAATTGCAGCGATTCTGCAAAATGAGCTGGCTTCAAACGTGTGAAGAGCATTGTCCTCGGGGTCCCGCTAAACGCCTCTAATCGCCGGTCTCTGTCGTGAAGAAGACGTCACAGTAGCCAGGAACCTCGGCGCGAGCTGCAAGCTCTTCTTCTATCTGCCCGCCGACCGACGTCTCGTCGCTGCCTGCGGCCTTGGCAGTGCTTAGCGAACCTTTCAGCTGTCGGTTGCCGAGATTATTGCATCGCAGAGGGCGATTAAGGCGTGCAGGCCGCGACGAACGCCGCCATCCAGCATTACAATCATTTTGTCGCCCACCGCATCACAGATCTCGGGCAGCACGTCCAGCGGCGATGGCGCACTGTCAAGCTGTCGCGTGCCATTGATGGAAACCATGATGCCGTCGACACCTAGCGAATGTGCGCGGACGGCATCATCAGGAGTGCATGATTCCCTTGAGCACGAATTGCCTTCCACAGCTCGCGGTAGCGCTCGACACGCTTCCATGTCATCGGGGCGCCGAATTGACTGTTCAAGAAATCGGCTACATTTTTGGCACTGGCGTTAGGATCGGCGTAGCGCGTCCAATTGGCGAAGAAAGGCGTGCCATGTTGTAAGCACTCCATGATCCAGCGCGGATGACGCAATGCTTCCAATTTCGTCCGCCACGTCAGCTTTCCCCAACCGTTCCAATGGTGAAGACCAAAGTTTCAAACCGGCGTTGCTCACGCGCTTAATTATATATCTTCCGAAATCGATGTGTCCATAGCGGAATAGAGCTGGTACCAACCATGGTCAGGCGCGATTTTGCCGAGATCTCGCCCGACATGATGAAGGGCACGTTCGCTTCGCGTGCCGCCTGCGCCAGCATCAGGTCGGACGGAATAGGTCAGCTAACCCAGGACTCGAATAGGTACGGCCGAACAGTGATATCGACTGGTCGTGCGCGCTGACATCGATCAAGTAACGCGGCACAATACGGATTTTCCGGAAAGCCTTCTCATTCGTAATTAGCCCCAGCTCGTCGTCAGTGCCGCCTTCGATATAGTCATAGCAGATCTTTGGCAATCGCTTCTTCGCCAATTTGCGCAGATCGCCGACGTTCACAACGCCCTTCATCCTTCCCAATCCGCTATCGTTAATCCTCTATGTTACCCACTCTTCCAGGTGGCTTTGCGCAAAACACTCACATTGACACAGGCGTGCGGCGGTAGAACGCCTTTCCACGCCGGATTTCGACACTCCTAGTTCCGAAAGCAAATGATAATGCGATGCCGCCTTGCTTCAGAAACTCTGATTCCGAAGTAGAGGACAGCGCAGGTCGTTTCCTCACGTGAGGCGGACGCAGACAGCTAAAACTTAGCAGAATTTCGCACAATGTAGGACAGATCTTCTTTGCGCCAAGACGCTGTATATTCTTCTCATAGCTAATAGCGGCTACCTAAGCGCTTTGGGCAGTCGCTATGGCGACCTCAGTCGAAGTTGCCGATACTGACGTGCTTCTCCGGGTGGGCTCGACGAGTCTCTGCCCACACGCGGGCCGTGCCGTTTCTTTCCGCTGCTCCTTCATCAGCGCCGTGCAGACGAACGAGATAGGAAGCTTGGACGCTCAAAGACCGCGAAAAGTCATTTTTGATGACGAAGTTCTCAACAAGAACAGAGGCTCGCGGAATCCGGGGCAACGAGCGATTTTGAGGGGGCTCGCCATTATGCCGATAAGGCACTCGATGCGAGCACGAATCTGATGAGTACCTGTTAAACTATTCGGCCGCCCTTGGTTGCGTGCCCTGAGGCCGGCTTTGATCGCAACCGCCGCTGAATGATCGCGGCGATGTGCGCCGCGATCTGGATAGTGCTAGTCGCAACGCTCGGGCATTTTAGAAGGTAACTGCGTCCAGGCCTGCAAAATTGCTAACGGTAGCGGCATAAACCGTAAGACCGCATGCCGCTTCTGCCGATGAGATGGTTCGCCCTACACTCCACTTCCGAGGATTGCTAGGGGCACTCCGAGCTAATCCTTATCACAGGGGGACAAGCCGTAGCGCAGTATGGGTGATTAATTGCGCCGCGCCCGTTGATCGCTCAGGTCAGGAATTCGGCATGATTTGGCCTGTATGCAAACTTTGGATGCGCCTTCGTCTGCTGTTTGCAGGAAATCAGACCGGCAGAGTGGTTATGCTGCATCTTAGTCGATAGCCGGTTAACGCAGCCTGTGCAGGCGAAGCCTCGTGATTAACGCAGTGAGCGGTCCAACTCTGAATGTTCGATCGAGACTTATTCGTCCCGTTACTGACCGAACGGTATGAGCATAGTTGCCAGGAGAGCAAGCGGTTCGGAATGCCGCAATTGTGTGTGCGTTTGCTTCTTTGAAAGATGTCACAACAAATGTACGGGCGTGAATAGCTGTCAGGCGGCAGCATTTGCCAAAGGGTGCATGTCGACTAGCGGCGATCTGCGCTTCGAACGCAATGCCGCGCAACGGGGAATGTTGAAGCAGTGGAGAGTCAAATGAATGGCGCCGATCTTATTGCCGGAATCTTAAAAAAAGAGGGGGTCAGATACATACCTTCGTTTCCGCACAGCGACATCATCGATAGCGGCGCGAAAGCGGGGATCCGCCCATTGATTGTGCGCCAAGAGCGTCACGCGCTACATTTAGCCGACGGATTCGCTCGCATGACGGGAGGGCGAGAAATTTGCTGCTCCACAGTACAACTGGGACCTGGTTCGGAGAACGCGATCGGGGCTGTGGCACAATGCTATGCGGATAATGTTCCGGTCTTGCACATGCCTGGTGGCTACCCTCGCAGCGTCCAAGGCATTCATCCAAATTTCAATGCTGCTCGCAACATGCAGTCTATCGCCAAGTGGTGTGAGATGGTGATGACCGTCGATCGCCTACCTCAGATGATGCAAAACGCGTTTGCTCTTCTTAAGAATGGTCGGCCGGGTCCTGTAGTACTCGAAGTGCCTGCAGACGTCTTCAGAGAAGAAGTTGATCCAACCCTCCTGGACGCCTATAAGCCGCAGCGTCGATCGGCGCCCTGCGCAGACACCGCCCAAATTACTGAAATTGCCGATATTCTCTTGCGTGCGAATTCGCCTGTTATAATTGCGGGGCAAGGCATCTTGTACGCTGAAGCGTGGCACGAGCTGCAAGAACTCGCCGAGCTCACCCATACACCGGTTCTCTCTACACTGAACGGTAAGAGCTGCTTCCCGGAAGACCATCCACTTTCCTTGGGTTGTGGTGGCGGATCGCGTCCTGATACCGTAAACCGAGCCTTGGAACGTGCCGACGTTTACATTGGGTTGGGCACTAGCTTCACAAGGTCTGACTATATTACCCCGTATCCGGTTAACGGTCGCAAGTTTGTTCAATTGACCAACTGGGAAGGGGACATCTCGAAGGACTACCCTATCGATCTGGGTGTGATTGGCGATGCCAAGCCGTCGATAGCTGCGTTGATTTCGGCGATAAAGGACAAGACCGGAGGTAAAGGTGTTAGCAGGCCGGAGGTTGCCCGTTACATCGCGGCGCAGAAGGCCGCTTTTCTCAAGGAATGGCTGCCTCTTCTCACTTCCGCCGAAAAGCCGATAAACCCATACAGAGTTGTATGGGACCTTATGAACACGGTTGATCGGACAAAAACAGTAGTTACGCACGACGCTGGGAGCCCGCGAGACCAGATAACTGCTTTTTGGGAGTCGCTCGTTCCGCACGGTTATATGGGGTGGGGGAAGACTACCCAGCTTGGACTAGGGCTTGGGCTTATGCAAGGCGCAAAGCTCGCACGGCCTGACTGGACGTGCGTCAACATCATGGGTGATGCTGCCATTGGAATGGTGGGCATGGACTTCGAGACTGCGGTCCGCTGCGGGTTGGGAACGCTGACAATCGTGCTCAAAAACAGCATAATGGGCGGATATAGTAAGTATCACCCGAACGCCTCTGAAAAATATAAGATCGAGAAACTTGGTGGAGATTACGCTGCAATGGCCCGGGCCTTCGGAGGGTACGGCGAAGAAGTAGTTGAGCCTGAAGATATCATCCCAGCGATTAAGCGTGCATTAGAGAAAAACGAGAAGGGTATTCCTGCTCTACTTCAGATCATTACTAAGGAAGAGCGTCGCATGCCAAAAAACCTTCCGGTTGACGCTGAGGCAAATAAGCTCGAGGCCTAATCTCTGCTCTTTGTGCCACCTCGATCTTCGCGGTCGAAGTGGTACTTTGAAAAACTGTTGCCGAAATCGAAAGATCTAAAGTGGCCTAGTGATCTGAGCTGCTGCCGGTTTGATGGCCACAACATTATGTGTATCATGGAGGCGGAGGTTGGCAACGACACGACGGAGGTTCGGTTGGCGATTTGAAGGTGGAGGCGGTCAGGCTGGTGAAGAAGCGATCGGCATCGGTTGGTCAGGCTGCACATGACCTGGACGTTGATAAGAAAGTGCTGCAAAGTGGGTGAAGGAGTTCCGAATCGAGCGGGGCGTGGGCTTTCCCCGGTTGCGCGTAGGAAGCAGCCCCAAGGTGAATACTGAGCGGAACAAGGCGGCGGCCGACTTCGGATAAGGAACCGATATGAAGTGCGGCTTCATCGCGAACCAGCGGACGATCTGGCCGGTGGCATGACTATGCGACGCGCCGGTGGTTACCGCGATCGCCTGCTGAAGCGCTCTCACAGCGCGAGATCCGGCAGCGACGAGGAGCTCAGTGCCAAGGCCTGAGCCACGTTCTTCGCCAGCGACGTTCCTATAGCGCAGACGGAATCCCTCATTCGCCTTTACAAGAAGATCGGCCTGGCTAATTGATCGCCGGCGTTCCTCAAATTAGTTCGCAAATTCAGGCTGTTCATCTTGCTTCCACGGGCGACTCCAAATGGCCCGTCAAAGCTCAGATGGCTTGAGGCAGCGATGACCCCGCCTCCATGTGAGAGCGCCGGAGAAGATCGTGTTAGCAGCTGTTGAAGATTATGCCACGGACTGGTTTTGCACATACCGATCCAATGGCCCTGTTAGACTGTAGGGAATATATCTAGTCTGCCCTTGAGTGTGATGCCATCTTTAGCGTCTTCCTTGATCATATCGGCGCCCTTCTCTGCCACCATTATCGTCGCGGCGTAGGTGTTGCCGGAGGGCACGGTCGGCATGACAGAGGCATCAATGACGCGCAGTCCAAGCAGTCCATGCACACGCAGGCGTTCGTCAACTACCGCCATAGGATCGTTGCCCATCTTGCAAGTCCCTACATAATGGTGGAGTCCCCGACCTGCATGTCGAGCGTAGTCAAGGCTTTGTTCAAAGCTCTGCACCTTCTCGCCGGGATACATTTCAAAAGTCGTGTAGTTGGCAATAGCAGGATTCTGCATGATTTTTCGCGCGATTTGCATGCCAGCCACTGCGCAGTCACAGTCGCCATTGACGGACAGGAAATTCGGCTGAATCGCTGGTTCGCTGCCGGGTATCGCCGATTTGATGTGAATTGAACCGCGAGAATCGGGTCGACACTGGTTGAAACCGAAGGACATTCCGGGTTCTTT
Organism: Bradyrhizobium sp. Ken01; assembly: GCF_055807355.1. Classification (NCBI taxonomy): domain Bacteria; kingdom Pseudomonadati; phylum Pseudomonadota; class Alphaproteobacteria; order Hyphomicrobiales; family Nitrobacteraceae; genus Bradyrhizobium; species Bradyrhizobium sp. Ken01. Next base: position 12,637 of record NZ_JBVVPC010000046.1, on the reverse strand, counting down.
CTCAAGACGCCCGGGCCGCGCCGAATCGTAGCTCGCGGGCGCCATGTGAAACTGTACGTCGGGCGTCTGGAGGCCGGGCCGCGTGCGCACAAAGCCGGCGACTAGGCCCGGCGTTTTGGTAAGCAGACCCGTTCCCATAACATAGTATCGCAGTATCTCGCGCAACATCCGAAATCCACGAGATTGCTCGTTGAACGTGATCGGTCGATTGATGCGCCAGCCCATGTTCACATAGAAGTGGTTGCCATAGTTCTCGCCGACCCCTTTCAGCTCATGGTGGATCTCGATCCCAAGCTTCTTGAGGGTTCTCGGCTGGCCAATGCCCGACAGCTCCAGCACGCCGGGCGACTGGATAGTGCCGCAAGAGACAATCACTTCACCTTCGCAGCGCGCTTCCCGACGTTCGCCGCGCAGAGTATAAGCGACACCGACTGCGCGCCTACCCTCGAGCAGGATACGGCTCACAAGAGCACCGGTCTCGATGTGCAGGTTGGGCCTGTTGCGCGCTGGATTCAGAAAGGCGCGAGCGGCCGACCACCGGCGACCATTCTTGATCGTGGTCTGAAAGTAGCTGAAGCCTTCCTGCCGCCCGTTGTTGTAGTCTTGGCTGCGCAGGAAACCACTGGCCTGCGCCGCCTCAATGAGCGCGTCGCCAAGCACATGGCGTTCGCTGATATCGCTTACATTGAGGAGCCCGCCCTTACCACGCGTCTCGTCGCCGCAACTTTCATAGTGCTCCGACTTCTTAAAATACGGCAGCACGTCTTCGTAGGACCAGCCGGGATTGCCTAGTTTATTCCAGCCGTCGTAATCGAGCGGCTGGCCACGTACGTAGAGCATGCCGTTGATCAAACTTGAGCCGCCCAGCCCACGGCCGCTCGCACATGGGAGGCGCTGGCCGGCCACGCTGTCCTGAGCGTCCATCTGGAAGTTCCAGCCGAACTGCTTTCGGACCTTCGTGAAACCTGCGGGAATATCGATCCACATCGAGCCGCCTTGTCCGCCAGCCTCGAGGAGGAGTACCTTGACGCGCGCATCCTCGGTCAGGCGATTGGCGAGTACGCAGCCGGCCGAGCCGCCACCGACAATGATGTAGTCCCATTCGGACATGGTTTAAGTTCCTATAGCAGATGTTGGATTTCGTCCGGGTTAGTCGGCCGAACCAACATCAAGGGGGCACATTGCGCTGCCACACTGGTCTTGCCGCACTCACCAGTTCGTAAGGAACACTGAGATTTCTCAACCTGCTTCCCGCAGGAGCGTTAATCTAGCAATCCTCCATTCGAAATTTTCGCAAAAAAGCGCATGATCGCGCCCAAAAACCGCGCTCCACGGCTTTCCTTCGCGGATTTCAACGTAAACGGACGGACTTCGCAAAAAGCGCAGCGGCTTCGGAGCGCGAAAACTTGACGACACGAACTGGCGTCTCAGAATGCCGCATGGCTAGACAACCACCGAACCTCACCAAACCATTCGCGGCGGGGCCTATGTCTCAAAACCACATCTCCTCGACGTCCAGGTCGAGGTTCACGTACGAGTAAGGCATTTGCCTCAAGTGCAAGCCGCGCCATTTCGGCAGAAGGGGGTGAATAGCGCTTTTGATTGTTGCCGTCGGCGCCGAATGTCCACCACCTTAGACGTCGACGGGAGTGCCTTACCCTTACATCGAAGACGTCTGCGGCCTCAGGCGAATTTGGCCGAGGAGGGATTACCGCTTGAGCGGGAGCGTCATCGCCTATCAACACACGGCTGGATTCCCAACGCGCCGGATCCGTTTTTTTCTTGGGCGCGCGCACAGTCTGGCCTTCGATCTCGGTCGGGCTGACGTGGGCGAAATCATCGAGGCAGGCTAACGACGCAAAACGGGCGAGTAAGCTCGCACCTCGGGTAGCGCATGAGTCCTGGCGATCATCGCAGTCGGCCGTGAGCGCGTGTTGGCCCCTCCGTAAACTACGAAGCCATCGCTGTTCTCTGCTCCTACTTGCCTGACAACGCTCCGAGCCATGTCAGACGTATTCGCCCGAGTCGGCGCAGGATTTCAGCCTTTCGACCGGCCAGAATGCTGAAATTCATCATATGAACCCGATACACTCTTTCTAAGACAGAAGCCTTCTGACTATCGGAGAGGTCAAGAAATCAAGAACCGGTGGGAAAAATCCAACTAACGGCAGGCGCCTAGTGCAGGACTGTTCTTGCAGGCTTGGCCATGCACCCACTGCTGCAATCTGTCAAGAGAAGATCGCGGTCCGGTTGTTGACCGGCGCCGAGTGGGCGCACCAGGGTGCGCGCAGGAGGGAAGAGGGGCAATGCCAGGCACTAGCGAAGAGTTTTGCAGAATTTTCCGGCTTGCCGGATTCGAAGCTCCCGTCCGTGGCGTGATGCTATGAAGAGAGGCTCGTATGAAGCCTCGGATAGGCATGCCGGGCTCAACGCCTACGGCGGCCGCTGGCCCGGCCAACTTTCCGTGCCCAGCAGCAGCGTGTTGCGCTCGCCGGCTCGTTCGTCTTCGATCCCAAGCTCTTGCTGATGGATGTGCCGCTCGGGGCACTGGACAGCAATTGCGTGAACACGCGTAGCTCGGGATCAAGCATTTTCATGAGCATCTCGGAGCGGCAGATGATGGCCTATGTGACGCATAATCGAAGGGAAGCGTTGACCAGGTCGGACCGCAAGCGCGTTTTCACTTGCAATGTGGAGATGCCGAGCGTCGGAAAACGTGCAAGCGCTGGGGATTAATGTCGAGGGCATCAGCCAGCCGAGGGTACTGTCATGGGCCGAAGCGGCGGTGATCACCATCGGCTGGAAGGGCGCTCACACACCATGACGACGAAATTCCAATTCAAGCAGCGGCCAATTGCAAGGGTCTTCCATCCCGGGAGAATTTGTAACAGCGGAGAGAATGATGCGAAAGACACTATTGATCACCTTCGCCTTGGCCGCAATCTGCCTGGCAGCGGGTACGCTTGCGCCAACTAAATCGGCCTTTGCGGCCGATCAGCTCACGGTCACCCACGGGGGCGGATCGTTCGCGAAGGTGCTGCGGAACGATGCGTTCGATCCCTTCACAAAGAAGACGGGCATCAAGATCACTGAAGCCGAGTGGGATTGGAACACTGCCAAAATCCGCGCCATGGTTGACACGAATACGGTGATCTGGGGTTTGGTCTACGTCACCCAGGCTCAAACCAAGCGATTGTGCGACGAGGGTCTCATCGAGACGATTGATTGGAAGAAGCTTGGCCTCGAACGGGCCAAATTTCAGGGGGCCGACAACACGGACTGTGGGGTCCCGACCAGCTTCTCTGCTCAGGTCGTTGCCTATGATAAGGACAAGCTGCCGAATGGGCCGAAGACCATCGCCGACTTTTTCGATCTGAAGGCCTTCCCCGGCAAAAGGGGACTCTATAAAAGTCCGGACATCAATCTCGAGTGGGCCCTGATGGCCGACGGGGTGCCGGCCAAAGATATCTACAAGGTCCTCAACACACCCGAGGGAGTCGACCGGGCCTTCAATAAGCTGGACACGATCAAGAAGGACGTGGTCTGGTGGACGGCCGGAGCTCAGCCTCAGCAACTTCTCGCCGATGGTCAGGTCGTGATGAGCCAAGCTTGGGGCAGCCGAATCTATGATGCGGTCAAGAACTCTGGCCAGCATTTCGCGATCATGTGGGACGGTGCGATGGAGACCGGGGTTGATTTGGTGATTCCCAGGGGCGCTCGGCCTCTGGAGGAGGCCTACAAGTTTCTGGCCTTCACTAGTTCGACCCGTGTCCAGGCAGACATCGCAAACGACTCCGCCAACCCACCGGCAAACAGGGATGCGGTTGCGCTCGTTGATCCAGCAATCCGGCCATATTCGCATGCCCCTGATAACAGCGAAGCTATTCCGGTAGACTCGAGATTTTGGGCTGAGAAGATGGATGAAATACGCCAGCGATTTACCCGGTGGCTCGCGCAGTAAGGCCAAACATAGGAGCGGCAGGATGGCTTCTGTTCTCCTTGCCGTCTCCAACAGCCGAGCTGACATAAAATTAGAGTCGACAAAGTAACGAGGATTCCGCGGGTCATGGCTCTCACGTGGCCTGGAGCGTCCGGATCATCCTGTGTTTCGTCGTGACGGCGCTGATCGCGCCGCCGTCGTCACGCAGGTCAACGTGCCATCCAAACGTATGTTTCCGCCACAAGGAGTGATGGTCGAGGTCGGCAGTGGGATAACGCGGAGCAGCGCGGAACAACATTCAGAGCGGGAGGCAACGAGCAACTAAGAGGAGAATCGCGACGGACCTGCGAAACGAGACTAGCGGGTACGCTCAATGCCTTCGCAGTGCAATGGCAGCTGAATTACGACAGTGTCTCGCTGACTTTTTTAGCTGGCTCTCAGTGGGCAACATGTTGCGCGAATGGCAGACGCAATTGAACTCCATGCTGAAGTTCTGCGCCAATACAACAAGAATCGCCTGATCTATGTGTCACTCTAGCAGAAGTTGGCGTTTTCCTTCCGAGACATAAGGTATTTCTTCTAGAACCTCCGCGAGCGCGGGGCAGGCGTATTGCTTATGTACGAAGGCGGGTCGAACGAGAAGAAGGTCTTGACGAAAGATGTCGGAAGACATGATCCCTTTGGGTGAGAAGCTGTCCCGCCGTGCCAAGGCAACACCGCACGCCCCGGCGGTCAGTTGTGGCGAAACAACACTCACCTGGAGCCAACTTGACGCCCGGGCGAACCGGATTGCCCGCGCCTTGGAAGGGCTGGGCGTCAAGCTGGGTGATTTGGTCACTATCGGCTTGCCAAACGGGCTTGACTTCATCGAGGCTTGCTGGGGCGTTTGGAAGCTGGGCGCCACGCCGCAACCGGTGTCCTTTCGATTACCGCGTGCCGAATTGCAAGCGATAGTCAACCTAGCCGATCCGCCGGTGGTGATCGCATTGCCGGAGCTAGAGACCGATCGGCGACGTGCAACGGTCGAGGACCTACTCGCATTATGTGACGATGGCCGATCGGTTGAAGCCTGCGTGGCTCCGATTGTGTATGCTCCGACGTCTGGCGGGTCGACCGGACGACCCAAGCTCATACTTTCCGGCTCGCCTGGTCTGACCATGGCTGAATCGGATGGCCAAGGTTTCTGGCGGTTGGGCTCAGGCGACATTGCCCTCATTCCAGCACCGCTCTATCACAGCGGGCCATTCTGGTTGGCTATGGAGGCCCTGATCCAGGGCGCCCACCTGGTGCTGATGCCGCGCTTCGACGCAGAAGGCGTACTGCGCGAGATCGAGCGGAGCAGGGCGACTTGGCTTTATCTAGTGCCGACCATGATGAGCCGGATGTGGCGGCTGCCGGAAAACGTGCGAGATCGCTATGATGTATCCTCACTGAGGACGCTCTGGCACACGGCCGCTCCGTGCCCACCGTGGCTTAAGGAGGCCTTCATCGGCTGGGTAGGCTCCGAGGTTATCATAGAGATGTATAGCGGTAGCGAGAGCTTAGCTTGGACGACGATCACTGGAAGCGAATGGCTTGACCACCGCGGGTCGGTTGGCCGCGTGACGATGGGCGAAATGAAGGTATTCGACGCAAACGGAAACCTGTTGCCGCCCGGCGAGATGGGCGAGATCTACCTGCGCCGCCCTGAAGGCGCGCTTCCCTCATATACCTATCGCGGCGCGAAGGCCCGCACCCTGCCCGGCGGATGGGAAAGCCTCGGCGACATCGGTTATTTCGATGCGGACGGCTATCTCTACCTCGCTGACCGTCGTACAGACATGGTCTTGGTTGGTGGTGCAAACGTCTATCCGGCTGAGATCGAGGCCGCGATCGATGAACATCCTCTTGTGCAGTCGAGCGCCGTCATCGGGCTGCCACACGACGACCTGGGCTCATCCGTCCACGCAATCGTCCACTCGCGCCCGGGCCTGACCGCCGAGTTGCTACTGGCGCACCTGACCAAGCGGTTGGTGGCATACAAGCTTCCGCGCACCATTGAGTTCGTCGACGAGCCTCTGCGCGATGAGGCGGGCAAGGTACGGCGGACCCAACTGCGTGATGATCGTATCGCTCGGATGAAGTCGCCCGTTGGGCACATGTAACCGACGTCGATGTTCGAAATGAGCGCTGCGGCATCTCACGAGACATACGGGAAAACGCCAGATGGTCAAAACAAGGCCAGATCTTGGCGAGTTTCGTAAAGACCGATTGGCCCGGAGGAGCGCGTTCCGGTTTTAAGGCGTTCGACCGCGGCGATTGTATCAACGCGCTTTCGACGAGCAACTCGCGAGCGGACGAGAGCTGCTGAAAGTTTTGATGACAACGCAAAAACCTCAGTCGTGATTCTGACCGGCAGCAAGTCCTTACGCGCCGCCCGCCGATCTTAAAAGGCGGTGCGGGAGGTCCTCGCGAACCGCCCGACCTAGCCGCGCCGGGATGGGAGTTCAGGAGCGGTCCTCGGCTCACTTGAGCCTGGTACGAGATGGACCAGCCGACAATCGCCGCGATCGTAGGCTTTTGCACCGGAGGTGGCGTCGCACTCGTCGTCGCCGTCGGCTTCCGGATCATGGCACCCAATGCCCTTACCCGCGTTGCCTGATACTGTGCTTTTGCATCAAGATGAGCTGGCAAACCAAGCCCGTTCTCTCGCGGCTAATCGGGGCAGCGCACGAATAGGCGGGACGATTATGACGTCCCCAGGGGCTGCTTGGGAATTTCCGGCAACCTAACTACGGAGCCGCTAAACCGGCATATACGGCTTGGTACGTATTCTCTCGATCGAGGCGGAATATGGCATCCGCGGCGTATCGCTAACTTACACCTGGCAAGATGTGGCGGCTCACGCTTCCTCGTTCTTTTCGGCAAAGCAGCTGCACAACACTTGAGTCCGCACGCTTGCCATCCTTCGTCGGGCGAATGTCGCAGCGTATCGCGAAAAGGAGCGCCGCCGCTCGGTGGCGTATTCCGAGTAGGTCCGACGCAATTCGGACCCATTCTCCTCCTTTGACTAGGCTAAGCTTCGATACCTTATTTGACGCATGCTCGGTGAGAACCGGAAAAGCGGCCTCAACCCGCATGCGCATTGTATAAGCATCGCTCAGAGCGGCAGGGCCGCTGCTGCCCGGCCTTCATGCACCTGACACGAATTCGCGGCAACATGAGAGAGCGCGGATAATTCATGATCCGCACGATTGTGAAAAGCTCGACCGATACAATCCAACTCGATGGTTAGCTTTGACACCGATTGGTTTGCGGCGCACCGACCATCGAGTTCCGGCATGTTAAAAAACTGCGGATTGATTTGCTGCGCGCAGTATTACGGATCAGATTCCCTAGAAATCAGAGAAATTCGCCCTTTAGGATCACTAATATTCCCACAAATGATGGAGAAAAGTCGATCGACCGTAGCTGCGGCTCCGCCAATCTCCACACCAGCAACTCCGACAGAGAGGCGAATTCTTAAACTCGGGTGTAGAGCTGCACTCAAAGGGGGGCGAATTGAACGAGCGCGCTGCTTGGCCTTACATGACAGGCAATTCTGCCTCGGCACAGCGCGACGCCGCAGGCCTTCGACGCAGTCTCGAGAGCATCTGCACGCCTGAAGGACCGCAGCCTTGGTCCGACTCGTGTACGAACATCGGAGATGCGCATTCCACTGTCGCCGATCTTCGCGTTGACAGGGACGCGCTCGATCGGGCGGCCGAGGCTTGCCTCGATCCACTAACCGCCTTTGAAGTTTCCAGCCGTGTTAATGACGATAGACGCCTTGATGACGTTTCAACGAAAGTTGAGGCAGACCTTCAGGGGCTTGCAAATTTGGGGCTGAATGTCGAGCTCGTACAGATTGCGCATGTAGATCAGGCCGACTTTCAAGTCTATTACTTGCCTTGCCGCGCGCCGGGACTACGCGCTCCCGTAATTATTTGCATCAGCAACGAACAAGAAACAGCAACTGCGCTACTTGGAAGAATTTGGCCTTTTGTGACTACTCTAGGTTTGTCGGTTCTCGTGGTCTCCTACGACGACCTCTCGAATCACGCGCGGGGCCAATCAGAAGTTTCATTGTCTTGCTGTTTGGATTACCTGTCAGGCCGAGCAGATGTTCATCCGGCTCGAATAGGCGTCTTTGGGGAAGGCTTGTCGGCTACTCTTGCAACCGATTTCGCTGTATTTGATTGCCGAATTGCTGCGGCCGTTTGCGATGGCGGGCTATGGAATTGGGCGCGGACTTTGGCCGCAGTGCGCTGGATGAGCAGCAGTACGGCAGACCTCGTAGACCAGGGCGTGGAGTCGGTACGTCGCTCGCGATTGGTGCGACAGTTGAGATGTCCAGGTCTCGTGGTCGTTGGTGGATACGGACCGGTCAGCGCGTCAGAGGCGATTAAGCTACAGGCTGACTGTAGAGCAGCATGCATTGATCTAGAATTCTTCTTCGAGGCGGAGCCCCGGTCTACCTTAAAAGGGACCGAGAATTTCGTGAGTTCTGACGATCGCGTGTTTGCCTGGCTGCATCGAAAGCTCACAAATGGCTCGGATTCTAAGCTTATTGCCGGCGGTTAGCGATCGGATCGCCCAGGACTAGATCACGACAAGGTCATCGATGTTGGTCCGTTCTCAGCTGCCCTTTGTCCTCGCGATGGTTGCCTGGGCATTGCAGCTCACGACCGAATACATACTGAGCTTGCGGAGAGGCTCGGCAGCGCGGGACTGACTACAGTACGCCAATACGGAGTTTTTGAGAGGCTAGTTGGCTGTTTGTGGCGATCGCGGCCAGTCGCTTATTGAGGTAGTCGAGGGATGCCTCGTCTAGCCCGGCGAACATTGTCGAGTTCAGAGCTTCTCGCTTCTTTGACAGGTTTGCGATTTCGGCCAGCGCCTTCTGAGTCAGTGAGATCTGCAGAAACCTCGCATCATCAGGGGATGTCACGCGAGACAGAAAACCTGCCTCTTCAAGTTTCTTCGTTTGAGTCGTCACGAAGGCGGGGTGAATTCGGAGCTTATTGGCGACTGCTATGCCGGAGACCCCTCGACCCTGGTCGAGCTCGCCGATAGCCATCAGCATCAACCATTGGGGTTCGCTGATGCCCATCATCTCAGCCCAGCCCTTGTGTATTTCCTCGAGCTGCGAGTGGATTTCGACGATGTTCCAGATGAAATCCCTAACGGCTCTATCCAGCTGATCTTTTTCGCCCATTTTGGTCTTCCGCCACATGTTGGTCCCGCCCGCAGGCATGCAGCTGATCATTAGCCGCAATGCGAGTGATCGTCTCGCGACTAATTGCCGAGGTATACCGGTCATGCAAGAAATTAATTGACGTGCGCAATTGATGTGGGCTACCGTGGGACTCAGACTGAAGGACCAATCGGCCAACGGTCATGTTAAACTCTCCAATAGAGCCCTCGGGATGCCCCCCCGAGGGTTCCTTTTCACCTCTACATGCTTTTCTTTTGGCGTGTTTCGGATTGTTGCCGAAGTGCAACGGTGTCGACCCAACATAATACTGCATCCAATTAAGTAATTGAAGCAATTGTTACGATGAACTATACGGGGATGGACGGAGAGGGGGCGCCTCGAAGTCGTTCCGTCAAAACCCGCCCACCGGGGGGGTGAGGCTCGTCGCGGCGGATCTTGGACGGAAGCGATATTCAATTTGGAGGACTATCCATGAAACTGACGAAGAGTCTCATCCTCGGTTCTGCGGCAATGCTCGCGGGTGCCGGGGCGCATGCTGCCGATCTACCTGTGAAGGCGAAGGCGATCGAATATGTGAAGATCTGCTCGCTGTATGGTGCGGGGTTCTACTACATCCCCGGTAGCGACACGTGCTTTAAGTTGGGTGGTTATCTCCGTGGGGAAACCGTTCTGAACACGCATTACCACTTTGATGCCGCATCCAACGATTTGGGGGGGGCGCGAAACCGCCTCAGCAACTACTATAACACCTTGGCCCGTCAAGGTTTCCAAGTCGATACGCGGACCGCGACCGAGTACGGCGTCGTCCGAACCTTCGCTGAAATTGTGTTCAGCTGGAAATCCGGTGGATACAACGGTGCCGGTACAAGTCCCGTGAATGGCTCAACGGCTTATAACGCCGCCCCGGCCGGAACAAATGGTGCTGGTGCGGCCGCTGGCGGTTATCTCGGGATCTATTATGCATTTCTTCAGTTTGCTGGGTTTACATTCGGCAAAGCGGAATCGCAATTCAGGACTCCTTGGGGTCAATACCCGGGCAACAACCTTGAGCTGCCCGGCGCCGGCGGCTGGGATCCCGTCAATCAGATCTCGTATACAGCGGAGTTCGGCCAAGGCGTTACGGCTTCGTTCTCGGCTCAAGATCAAACGGTTCACGATACGACCAGCATTCGGAACGTGAGTGGCGCGTCCGCCGTAGGTCTGGCCGCCGGCGCGTACGGTGCAAACGACATCGGTGGCACGCGAGCTCCAGACCTCATCGCCAGAGTTCGCGTTGACCAGGCTTGGGGCCTGTTCCAGGCGTCGCTCGCTGCTCACGATAATCACGCGGCCTACTACGGTGTTGATGAAACGACAGGCCATCCGAGCGACAAGTGGGGCTGGGCTGCTCAGCTCGCGCTATCGATCAAGAATCTTCCGACCGGCGCTGGCGACTCGATCAACTTGACGGGCGTATATACGAACGGTGCGAGCCGCTATAATTTCGAAGACTATATGTCTACCACGTTTGCCATGTATGGCGGCACGGGGCTGGCGGGGGCTTACCAGAGTGTTGGCATTGCTGGTGTCTCTGACGCCGTGTTCGTCAACGGGAGCGGGCAGCAGTTGACCACAACCTACGGCTTCAATGGTGCGTTCAACCACAATTGGGATCCCTACTGGAGCTCCTCCATTTACGGAGCTTGGGCAGCTGTCAGGTACAACGGAACGGCCAAGGGGTATATCTGCGGTGCCTTCGTCGCAAGCCTCGCCTTGTCGACCGGTGTTGCCGGCTGCAATCCCGACTTCAACTATGGGGTCATCGGTACGAGGACGTCCTGGACCCCGGTCAAAAACTTGGCCTTCACGGCTGAACTCGCCTACATGATGCTCGACCAAAAGTACGCCGGCGGAAGCACGGTGGCCCTGCCCCTGCAGGCAAATGTCGCAAAGCCCGGCACTGTATATGAGCTGAAGGACCAGAACAGCCTCGTGCTGATGCTCCGGGCTCAACGCAACTTCTAAGCCTCGGTTTATCAACGGAAGGAGTGAACAAAGCGGCTCTATAGCCGAACGTCTAACCTCCAAGAAGGCCTCCGGCATGCCCGCCGGGGGCCTTTTCGATGCTCCTGCGTCTTTGGAGAACTTGGATCAACTGTGAAGATCGGCGGAGCACGAGCGTTCATAGCCATGGATTCATAGATCTGGCAACAAAGCCTTCTGTCACGCTCAGCCGGTTCAGGCGCTCACTGCCGAGCGACTATGCTCTTGCTGACTCAATTCTTCTTACTTCGTCGTCCGTTAAGAAGCCGAATTGAGCGGGAGCGGACGGGCAAGCGTATGCGATAGCTGGATCAGGAAGAGGCACAAGAGTTCTCTGAGCCAGGCGAGGATACGGCGGAAGTTGTGTCCGACTGCTGAGAGCACGACGTTGGCGGCGTCGCCGGCGCGGCCTTTGAGGTAGCAGCGGCCAAGGTGACCTTCGGCCTTCAGATGTCCGATGATGGGCTCGATGGCGGAGCGGCGCCGGAGCTCGCGCTTGATGGCGCCGAACACGCCGCGCTTCTGGCCCGAAATGAAGACGCGACGTGGATTTTGCGTGTCGTGGCCGCGATATCCCTTGTCGACATAGGCCCGCTCGATCGGACAGCCGGTGAGCGCCTCGGTGCGGTCGATGGCGTCCCGCAGGGTATGACCGTCGTAGGGATTATCGGGCAGCGACCTGGCGTGCAGTACGAACAGGCCACCGGGCGCCCGGCGGTTGTTGGTGACGATGGAGGCCTTCACGCCGAACTCGTAAGGCGCGGCGGCCTTGCCTTTGCCGATGCATTCCACCTCCGGGGCATGGAAGGAATAAAGCCTCCAGCCGCGCTGGCGCTGCTGCTGCGAGCGGATTTGCACGGCCCGGCCAAGCGGGAGGGCGAATGCCTCCTCCAGTGCCGGCTGGCCCTCGATCTTGCGGCGGATGTCGCGGATGATACGGCCGAGCCGGCTGCGCAGAATGCGCAACTGCCGCTGATGCCGGCTGAACTGTTTGGCATGGGCGTAGCGGCCCGCCATCATCGCGGCGGCCTTGGCCACACGAGAATAGGATTGCCGCAGCCTGACGGCGTGCCTTCTCGCCAGGCGGTTGAGCCCCTTGATAGCCGCATGAAGCAGCTTGGCATCGGTCGGAAAGGTGATGGCCTTCGGCTGCACCGTGGTGTCGACGGTGACGCCCTTGAGGTCCTGGCCGCGTAACGCGCCGGCCTCGTGCGCCACCCGCAGGCTCTCCGCCAGCAGCAGCTCCAACTTGTCGCCGAGCCGCTTGCGCCAATGGCTCAGGTCCGAGCGCTCGTGCGGGAAGGCATGCTGAAAGAACTCTTGCCCGGTGAAGAACTGGAAATACGGGTCGTGAACCCAGCGCTCGCAAACGCCCTCATCGGACAGCCCGTAAGTGTGCGATCATGAACCGGGTCTCGATCCCGGGCCGGCCATTCTCG
>NZ_JBVVPC010000045.1:0-60245 GCF_055807355.1 Bradyrhizobium sp. Ken01 | reverse complement strand
GGCCGGGTCCGCGACGAGGTGCTGAAGAGCACGGGACGGCGGCAGGAGCCGTTCGTCTACGGATCGCTCGGTGGCGATACCGTGGCGCTGGTGCCGCAGGTTGCGCCGCCGGTCGATCCGAATGCGGAAGCCCGGCGGGATTATGAGCTTGCAGCTCAGGCCGGCACCAAGCAGGCTTGGCTATCCTTTCTCGCCGTTCATGCCAGCGGTATCTATGCCAGCTTTGCGCATGCGGCGCTCGACAAGCTCGAGGCCGCAGAAAAAATAAGTGAGAACGCCGATGCCGTACAGCGGCAGGCCGAGCAGCAGGTCCGGCAGAAGAGCGACGATTTCAGGAAACAGCTCGAGGAGCAGGCGGCGCGCGAGACCGAACGGGCCACGCAGCAGATCTCCGAGCAGGCCCGGCGCGATCTGGAGAAGGAGCGCCAACGCCTCGCCGACCAGGCCAAGCGCGAGCTCGACGATGCCCGGCGGCAGGTTGCGGAGGCGCGCCGGCAGGCCGAGGACGCGGCCCTTCAGGTCGAGCAGGCGAAGAAGCAGGCCGCGCTGGAAGCGCAGCAACAGATCGAGGCCGCAAGGCGCGAGCAGGAACAGCGCGAGCGGGAGCGACAGGCCACACTTGCGGCTCTGACCCCGCCCGCCGCGCCGCCTGCTGCTCTCGCCGTGGCGCCGACCACTGCGCCGGCGATGGATCCTGCGGACATCGCCCGCTTGCTCCAGGCGCACCTGAAGCGCGTCGGTTGCGATCCCGTTGCGGCCGATGGCGCCTGGACTGCACCGTCGCAGAAGGCGCTCGACAGCTTCAACAGATATGCCGGCACCAAATTCGACGTGAAGATCGCAAGCCTCGATGCGCTCGATGCGGTGCGCGCCCGGCCCGATCGCATCTGTCCGCTGGTTTGTGCGAGGGGGCAAAAGGCGGTTGGCGACCGCTGCGTCCAGATCGTCTGTGACAACAAATTCGTGCTGGACGCCCAGGGCGTGTGCCAGCGGCGTCCCGATCCGCCGCCGCAGAAGCCAAAGGCTGTGTCCCGCCACGAACCGAGCTCGCGCGCGCCGTCTGCTCCGGCCAGCAGCGAGGGCGGCAAATGTTATACCTATGGCGGAAAGCAGTACTGCCAGTGATGCAACGTTGCTCGCCCCGAGTTGAGGGGCTGGTGAGATCCTCGCGTCCGTCCAGGATGCTCCCTCTACGAAGCCTCTCCCCGCGGCGGCGGATATCTCCGGGCCAGCGCCGACAGCGGCAAGTGTCGCTCGCCCTCCGGCAGCTCCAGATAGGCGAGCACGAGCGGCCGTTTCCAGTCACCGACGCCGAAATCCATCGCCATCCATTTCTGCGGTTCGGGGCCCTCGAGACCGCGCACCCAGACGAAATAGCGGGGGAGATCGTCGGTTTCCCTTTCCGTCGCGCGTCTCCTGGCCATCAAAGCTGCTCGCTGTATCATTACCTGTTACACACGATATAGGGACTGGCCCGGCGAAGTCGAACCGTCGGGGGAGGGGAGGGACTGGTCTCGTCGATCCAGTCCGCTAGGATCCGCGAGGAAGCTCCGATTTGATCTTTCGATACTGTCCTTCTAGCCTCACGTTGACGTCTCCCTCGCACGGGTGGTGCGAACGCAAGGGTTTGTTCAGTGAGGATTCTGATTGTCGAGGACGATGCCGCCATGGCGCGGGGCCTTGCCGAGCGGCTCAAGCTGTCCGGGTTCGCGGTCGATATAGAGTCCGATGGCGCTTCGGCGGCGCTGACCGCTTTGCTGGAACCCTACAGCCTCATCATCCTGGACATCAACTTGCCGAACGTGTCGGGTTTCGGCGTCCTGCACAGGATACGGCAAGCCGGGGCAACCGTTCCGGTCATGATTCTGACTGCCCGTTACGCGACCGGCGACAAGGTCAGCGGGCTCGATCTCGGCGCCGACGATTATCTCTCCAAGCCATTTGATATCGCCGAATTTGATGCCCGCGTTCGTGCGCTCGTGAGGAGGGGACAGGGGCTTCCCAATCCAACCTTGATCTGTGGCCCGCTCGCGTTCGACCGCGCCGCGGGCACGATTACATTGAGCGGCCGGCCGCTTGAATTGCGACGGCGCGAGTTTGCCGTGCTGGAGGTGCTGATGACCCGCGCCGGCAAAGTCGTGTCGAAGGAGCGCCTGATCGCGGAGGTGTTTGGCTTCGACGAGGCGGTAGCGCCGAACGCGGCGGAACTCTATGTTGGTCGCGTTCGCCAGAAACTCGGTCCCGCCGGGCCGCGGATCCGAACCGTCCGCGGGCTGGGCTATCTGCTGGAGGTATAGTGATCGCCACCTGGCGGCCGTCGTTGAGGCGAACGCTCCTCACCAATCTGGTGGCGCCCGCCATCGTACTGGCGATGGTGCTTGGACTCGGCGGTATGTTGCTGATCCAGCGCGTTGTGCAGACAGTTCATGACCGGTTGCTCGATGGGTCGGTTCTCGCTATCGCCGAACGCGTCGGCGTGGAAGATGGCGAACTGACCGTCGACTTGCCGCAGGTTGCGCTCGGCATGCTGGAAAGCCAGTCGCACGACAGCATCTATTACAGCGTGACTTATCTTGGCGAATTGATCACCGGTTACAAGGATCTTCCGCTCGCCGGGTTCGATCGATTGAAGGCCGGCGAAACCGGTCATGGCGATGGCGCGTATCGCGGCAAAGCGGTTCGTATCGGTGCGCAGGCGCGGCAGGTCTACGGCCGGCCAGGGTTGGTCGTCGTCGCAGTTGCCGAAACGGTGCAGGCGCGCCGCGTCGTCG
Source organism: Bradyrhizobium sp. Ken01 (assembly GCF_055807355.1). Lineage (NCBI taxonomy): Bacteria > Pseudomonadati > Pseudomonadota > Alphaproteobacteria > Hyphomicrobiales > Nitrobacteraceae > Bradyrhizobium > Bradyrhizobium sp. Ken01. Next base: position 57,474 of record NZ_JBVVPC010000045.1, on the reverse strand, counting down.
AACGTGAAATGCTGATTGGATTGGTGATGCTCGAGGGCGGGTTGATTGGCCTCATCGCTTGCCTCGGCTGGTACGCGGTCGATCGAGGCCTGAGGCCGCTTGGCGAACTCAAGCAAGAAATCGACGCGCGCGGTATTCAGGGCGGTCCAAATCTCAATCCGCTCGACCTTTCCCGGGTGCCGCAGGAAGCTTTAGCACCGGCGCTCGCGGTAAATTCCCTGCTACAGCGGCTGGATCTGGCCATTGGACTGGTACGCCGATTCACCGCCGATGCCTCGCACCAGATGCGAACGCCATTGGCGATATTGCGGACGCATCTCGATCTGGTGCGACGCCTGGGGTCGGAGACGCCGGCGGGCAAATCTGCCCTCGACGAGGTCGATAACGCCATCAACCGCCTTGAACGGCTGCTCGGACAGCTCGTCACACTGGCTCGGGCCGACGAGCAGAACATTGCGCAACCGGCCGCGGAGAACGTTGACCTGAATGAGGTCGCCTTCAATGTCCTGTTGGAGCGTGCCCCACAGGCTTTCGCGCGCGACATCGACGTCCAGTTCGATCGATTTGACGGTCCCGCGGTCATCGCCGGCAATACCGTCCTGATTGGCGAATTGCTGGCAAACCTGATCGACAATGCCATCCGCTACAACCGACCCGGCGGGTTGGTCCTAGTTCGCGCGGTTGTTGACGCCACGACCGCGCGAATTGAAGTCGAGGATACCGGTCCGGGAATTCCGGAAGCCCATCTGGCCCGTGTCTTCGAGCGTTTCTATCGGATTCCGACGGCGAACGGACCTGAGGGCAGCGGCCTTGGACTGGCCATCGTGAAAGCGCTGTCGGACCGCCTCGGAGCTCAAATCGTGCTTGCACCTGGCCCGGAAGGCCGGGGTCTGCGGGTTTCCGTGAGCTTTCCTCTTGCCAAGCGTGACCGTGAAAGCTCAAGTTGAGGCTGGATTGTGCGCTGCTGTAGAAGTGGCCGCAGTCCCGAACCAAACTGAAGTTCGCAAGCCGATGAGGAAACGTCACGATGGCGGCTACGAGAGCCTTGGTCTTGTGCGTTGGAATCTTGCTGGCGTGGCCTGCCATGTCGGAGCAGGCGCGGCTCGGCCCTCTCAAGGGGCAAGCATCCGCTACCGCCGGAGCTCGAGAGCAACTCAAGGTCGTATCGACTACCCAGGACGCGGACGTCGCCGACTTGCTTGCCGATTTCCGGGCAAGTCATCCGGACATCGAGATCGTCCATACAAAGATCAATTCCAACGACATCTACAATCAAGTCGTGGATCCCTCGACCTCGAGCGCAGCCCCCGGAGACATTGTCTGGAGCTCCGCGATGGATCTGCAGATCAAGCTCGTCAATGACGGCTATGCCCAACCCTATGTGTCGAAGGAAATTGCGCATATCCCGGATTGGGCAATCTGGAAAGACGAAGCCTATGCCATCACGGCGGAGCCGATTGTCATTGTTTATAACAAGAACCTCGTTGCGGAGTCCGATGTTCCTCGAACCCGCGCAGATCTGAAGAGCCTTCTGAGCCGGAGGCGCGATACCTATCGGGGCAAGATCGCAACCTATGACCCGGAGCAGAGCGGGACCGGATTCCTGTTCATCACGCGCGATGCCGGAATCACGAGGACGACGTGGGATATGGTCCGTGCCTTTGGCGGCGCCGGTATCAAGCTCTACTCGACCACCGGAACGGTGCTTGATCGAATTTCATCCGGCGAACATCTGATCGCCTACAATATGATAGGGTCTTACGCGATCGAACGGGCCAAGGAAGATGCCTCTATCGGAATCGTGTTTCCTGCCGACTACATCACCTTGATGTCGCGCATAGCCTTCATACCGGTCACCGCGCCGCACCCGGAATCCGCGAAACTGTTTCTTGACTACTTGCTTTCGGAGCGCGGCCAGAAATTTCTCCTGGCCCGATCGGTCGGCCCTGTGCGTCTCGGCCTCGGTGCACAAGGCGTGATACCTGCGGATCGCAGCGGCGCGGTCAAGCCGATCCATATTGGTGCAGAATTGCTCACCTATCTCGATCAATCGAAACGAGCGAGCTTTCTCAAAGAGTGGCGCCGCGCATTGCAGGACCGATAGAAATCCACGGATCTGGATTTCAAACGGAACAACATCGAGAGAAGCCCCCGTATCTGCCGGCTCGTCAGGCGCGCCGTCTTCAACCCGATTTTCCTGCGGGGTGCATCAGCGACAGGTTGGTGACAGGCAGCTGATATACGATGAGGCAGCAATCGTGGCTTGAACGATCGCACCTCGCGTATCGGTCAACCCGGCCGCGATCAGGTTTCCAACACCTGCCAGACGGGTGGACAAGAGAAAAAATCATAAACGATAAAAGGGAGGACGGCATGACGGCTACCACCGGACAGTCGAAGCTTGGCATGGTGCTCCGCGTCACCAGTGGCAACTTTCTTGAGATGTTCGATTTCTTTCTGTCGGGCGTCTACGCGTCGTACATCGCCAAAGCATTCTTCCCGCTCGAAAATGAATACGCGTCATTGCTGCTGACCTTTGTCGCGTTTGGCGCAGGCTTTCTGATGCGTCCGCTCGGCGCCATCATCCTCGGCGCCTACGTGGATCGGATCGGCCGACGCCAAGGCCTGATCGTTACATTGTCGATCATGGCTGCCGGCACGGTGCTCATCGCGTTCGTGCCAAGTTACGCAACCATTGGCATATTGGCCCCGATCCTCGTCTTGGTTGGACGCCTGCTGCAAGGCTTCTCGGCTGGCGTCGAGCTTGGTGGTGTTTCCGTCTATCTCTCGGAAATGGCCACACCGGGAAAGAAGGGTTTTTACGCCAGCTGGCAATCGGCAAGTCAACAGGTCGCGATCATCGTCTCAGCCTCGCTGGGTTTTGCTCTCAATGCATGGCTTGCACCGGCGCAACTTGACGATTGGGGCTGGCGCATTCCGTTCTTCATCGGCTGCCTGATCGTTCCTTTCGTGTTTTTCATTCGACGCTCGCTGCAGGAAACCGATGAATTCCTGGCACGGAAGCATCATCCGACACCCCGCGAGATCTATCGCTCCATCCTCGCAAACTGGAGCATTGTTCTTGCCGGGATGATGATGGTGATCATGACTACGGTGTCGTTCTACCTCATTACCGTCTACACGCCGACATTCGGCAAATCGGTCCTCAAGCTGACCGCGGCCGATGGCCTGATCGTGACGATTTGCGTGGGAATATCGAATTTCATCTGGCTTCCCATCATGGGCTCGTTGTCCGATCGGATTGGTCGTCGGCCGATCCTCATCGCCTTTTCGACTTTGGCATTTCTGACTGCATATCCCGCACTTTCCTGGTTGGCCGCAGGCCCGACGTTCCCGAAGATGCTGACGGTCCTACTTTGGTTGTCTTTCATCTACGCCAGCTACAACGGTGCGATGATCGTCGCATTGACCGAGGTCATGCCGGTGGGTGTACGAACGTCGGGATTCTCCCTCGCATATAGTCTGGCAACGACGTTCGGCGGGTTTACGGCAGCGATCTGCACCTGGCTGATCGCTACCACTGGTGACAATGCGTCGCCGGGATATTGGATGAGCGCGGCAGCGCTCTGCGGTCTGGCCGGAACGTACCTCGTTTACAGGCCGCAACAACGACGCGCGCTGTCCGGCGCTGGTTCGGTTGAGACGGCAATAGGGACGTGACCACCAAGTGCTCGATGACGTCGACCGTCATCGAACAAGCAAAGTCCCCGAATAATTGCATCGAAGGAATTTGCCGATGAGCGTGACGATCGTCATGCGCAGGCTGACTGCGCTGAGCTTGCTGATTGTTTTGACGGCTGCGGCGGGAATCGCCGGGGCGTCCGAGGTCAGGGTCATGATCTCGGGAGGCTTGGCGACACCTTACAAGGAACTCGTCCCGCAATTCGAACGCGCGACGGGACACACGGTCGTCACGGCTTACGGCCCCTCGATGGGAACGACGGAGAACGCCATCCCCGTGCGACTGGCACGCGGGGAGGCAGCGGACGTGCTCATCATGGTCGGCGACGCGCTTGGCGAGATGATCGAGCACGGCAAGGCGGTCAGAACCAGCCGCGTCGACCTGGTACGCTCGCCGATCGGGATCGCGGTACGCGCTGGGGCGTCAAAGCCTGACATCGGGACGCCCGACGCATTGAAACAGGCACTGTTGAACGCGAAGTCGGTTGCGTACTCCGATAGCGCCAGCGGCGTCTATGTCGGCACTGAGCTGTTCAAGCGTCTCGGGATTGCCGCCGAGATGAAGGAGAAGGCCAAAATGATTCCGGCGGAGCCGGTCGCGAGTGTTGTTGCACGCGGTGACGCCGAACTCGGCTTTCAACAGATCAGCGAACTTCTGCCGATCGCTGGAGCCGACCTCGTCGGGCCGCTCCCGCCAGACGTCCAGAAAATCACGATCTTTTCTGCAGGCATAACATCCAGTGCCAGTCAGCCGGAAGCCGGACGGGCTCTCATTGCCTTCCTCGCTTCAGCTTCAGCTGCTCCGGCCCTAAAAAAAGCGGGTCTCGATCCCTTCGCTGCATCGGAGAAATAGACCGGCTTCAGATCTGCGGGAGACGGACGATTCCAGCGAAGGGGGACTTGAAAATGAAGCAGTATCTCAACAGCTTCGGCGCACGCCAGACACTTGTCGTCGGTGCAAAGACCTACGCCTATTATTCGCTTGCCGCCGCGGAAAAGAACGGCCTTCCCAGCGTCTCACAGCTGCCATTTTCCCTGAAAGTCATCATCGAGAACATGCTGCGCAACGAAGACGGCCGCGGCACGAGCAAGGCTGACATCGAGCATGCCGCGCTGTGGAGCCAGGACAAGGGCTCGGCCGAGAAGGAAATCGCTTTCAGGCCGGCCCGGGTGCTGATGCAGGATTTCACCGGCGTTCCAGCCGTCGTCGATCTCGCCGCGATGCGCGACGCCATGAAATCGCTCGGCGGAGATCCACAAAAAATCAATCCGCTAGTGCCCGTGGATCTCGTCATCGATCACTCCGTCATCGTCGACGCTTTCGGCAATGGTCAGGCGCTGGCCAGGAACGTCGAGCTCGAATACCAGCGCAACGGCGAGCGATATCGCTTTCTGAAATGGGGGCAGGGCGCATTCTCGAATTTCCGGGTGGTCCCTCCGGGGACCGGTATCTGCCACCAGGTCAATCTGGAATTCCTGGCTCAGACGATCTGGACCGGCCCGGCCGAAGACGGCGGCAATGAACTGGCCTACCCGGATACGCTGGTCGGCACGGATTCGCACACCACAATGGTCAACGGCCTGGCCGTACTCGGATGGGGGGTCGGCGGTATCGAGGCTGAGGCTGTCATGCTCGGTCAGCAAATTTCGATGTTGCTGCCGCAAGTCGTCGGTTTCAAGCTTACCGGCCGGCTCAAGGAGGGCGTCACGGCGACCGATCTCGTGCTGACCGTGACTCAGATGCTGCGCAAGCGCGGCGTCGTCGGCAAGTTTGTCGAGTTCTATGGCCCGGGGCTCGACGACATGACGGTGGCGGACCGTGCGACCATTGCGAACATGGCGCCGGAATATGGCGCGACCTGCGGCTTCTTTCCGATCGATCAGCGGACAATCGATTATCTGGCCATAACCGGCCGCGATCCCGACCGCGTCGCGCTGGTCAAGGCCTATGCCGAAGCCCAGGGCATGTGGCGCTCCGCCGATACCCCGGACCCGGTGTTCACGGATTCCCTGCAACTCGACATGACCGATGTCGTGCCGTCGATCGCCGGACCAAAACGGCCACAGGATCGCGTGACGCTCGACACCGCGAAAAGTGCCTTCCTCGGCGCCATGGATCAGGAGTTCCGGCAAATCGCGCAGACCGGCACGCGGCATCGCGTTGAAGGCGAAAACTTCGATCTCGGTCACGGCGACGTGGTGATCGCCGCCATCACGTCGTGCACGAACACGTCGAATCCCAGCGTCATGCTGGCGGCAGGACTGCTGGCGCGCAACGCCGTCGCCAAAGGGCTGAGGACAAGGCCATGGGTCAAGACCTCGCTTGCGCCGGGGTCGCAGATCGTCGAGGAGTACTTCAGGAAATCGGGTCTTCAAACCGATCTCGATAGGCTCGGCTTTAATCTGGTCGGTTTCGGCTGCACGACCTGCATCGGAAATTCCGGCCCGCTCCAGCAAGCAATCTCCGACACCATCTCGGGCAATGATCTCGTGGCGGTCGCGGTTCTCTCCGGCAATCGCAACTTCGAGGGGCGGGTCAATCCGGACGTGCGGGCGAACTATCTGGCGTCGCCGCCGCTGGTCGTCGCCTATGCGCTCGCCGGATCGATGGCATTGGATCTGGTGAAGGAGCCGCTCGGCTTCGGCAGCGACGGAAAGCCGGTGTATCTGCGGGATATTTGGCCATCGAGCAAGGATGTGCAGGATTGCATCGATCGTACGATCGGCAGCGAGATGTTCAAGACGCGCTATTCGGACGTCTTCAGCGGCGATACTAACTGGAAGAATATCGGCGTCACCAAGGGGCAAACCTACGAGTGGGACCAGGTTTCGACCTATGTCCAGAACCCACCATACTTCGTCGGGATGACCAGGGAGCCGACGCCGCCGACCGACATCATCAATGCGCATATTCTTGGCATGTTCCTCGATTCGATCACCACCGATCACATCTCGCCCGCGGGTTCGATCAAGGAGAGCAGCCCTGCCGGGCGCTATCTGCGCGATCACCAGATCCGCGTCGTCGACTTCAATCAGTACGGCACCCGCCGCGGCAATCATGAAGTGATGATGCGGGGCACGTTCGCCAACATCCGCATCAAGAACCAGATGGTGAAGGACGAAGCCGGCAAGGTGGTCGAGGGCGGCTATGCCATTCATCAGCCGAGCGGCCAGCGGATGTCGATTTACGACGCCGCCATGCGTTACCAGGCCGACAAGGTGCCGCTGGTGGTTTTCGCCGGCAAGGAATACGGCACCGGTTCGTCGCGCGATTGGGCGGCCAAGGGCACCAACCTTCTCGGTATTCGCGCCGTTATTGCCGAAAGTTTTGAGCGCATTCACCGGTCCAACCTCGTCGGCATGGGCGTGATGCCGCTGGTGTTCGAGGAGGGTACGTCCTGGCGGTCGCTCGGACTGAAAGGCGACGAGATCGTGACCCTGCGCGGAATCGAGAGCGGCCTGGTGCCGCGCCAGAAGCTCGCGATCGAGATCCGCCAGTCCGATGGCGCGAGCAAGATCCTCGTTCCCCTGACCTGCCGCATCGATACGCTCGACGAGCTGGAGTATTTCCGCAACGGCGGAATTCTTCAATACGTCCTACGCCAACTGGCAGCCTGACGGCCACCGATCATGAGGACGCCATGACTTCAACTGCTGCACGGCCATCGCACATTGAAAAGGAAACGATGCGGAAGGTGACGTTCCGCATCATTCCCTTCCTGATGGTCTGTTACTTCATAGCGTTCGTCGACCGCGTCAACGCCGGTTTCGCCGCGCTGCAAATGAACCAGGATATCGGCCTCTCGTCGGCGGCGTTCGGGCTTGGTGGCGGGCTGTTCTACATCACTTATGTCCTTTGCGAGGTGCCGAGCAATCTGGCGATGGAGAAGGTGGGAGCCCGGCTCTGGATCGCGCGGATCATGATTACGTGGGGCATCGTCGCCGCATGCATGGCGCTGGTGGTGGGGCCCAACTCGTTTTATCTCGTGCGAATGTTGCTGGGGGCTGCCGAGGCAGGGTTCTTTCCCGGCGTCATTCTCTATTTGACCTACTGGTTCCCCGCCGAATACCGCGGCCGGATCGTCGCGATCTTCATGGTTGCCATTCCGATTTCGAGTTTCCTCGGCTCGCCGATTTCCGCCTCGTTGCTGCAGCTTGAGGGATATCTCGGCTATCACGGCTGGCAGTGGATGTTCGTGCTGGAGGCGGTACCTGCGGTCCTTCTCGGCATCGCCTCGTTCTTCGTGCTGCCCAACGGTCCTGCCAATGCGCGATGGCTCACCGATGCGCAGCGCAACTGGCTGGCCAATAGATTGGCCGCCGACACTTCTTCGCCGAAAAAGGCCGCGGCGCATTTGTCGCTTTGGCAGGTCGTGTCCAACAAATATGTTCTCGCCGCGTCGCTGATCTATGCCGGCGCGTCCGGCTCGAGCCAGGTTCTGTCGCTGTGGCAGCCCCAGATCATCAAGTCGTTCGGCCTGAGCAACATGGAAACCGGGTTGGTCAATTCCATCCCGTTCGGAATTGCATCGGTGCTGATGGTGCTCTGGGGCCGGAATTCGGATCGCACGCGCGAGCGAACCTGGCACACCGCGATTCCGCTGCTGCTCTTGGCGGTCAGCCTTTCGCTTGCTCCATTCACCAGTGCGCTGCTTCCGGTGGTCCTGTTGCTGTGTGTCTCCGTCACCGCCACCTACATCGTCAAGGGGCCGTTCTGGGCGCTTGCGACGGAATGGATGTCGGCTGGCGTTGCCGCCGCCGCGATCGCGCAGGTCAACGCGATTGGAAATATCGGCGGATTCCTGGGGAGCTATCTGCTCGGCGTGATCAAGGATGCCACTGGCAGCTACTCACTGGGGCTGCTGCCGCTTGCCGCTCTGTCCGGCGCGGGATGCATCATGGTGCTGGCGCTCGGCCGAAATCCGCAACGCGACGCCGTGGCCGTGCAGGAGCCAGTCCATTGAACGCCGGGCCAACGTTTCGAAGGACGCCGGCTGAGAACGCCGTTTCATTCATGGGGATTTGCGATGACCACAGCTAAATCACTGCAGAAGCGGCCCGCCACGCTCATTCCAGGCGACGGTATCGGCCCCGAGATCGTGAAATCGGCCGTCGACATTCTCGAAGCGCTAGGCTCTCCATTCGAATGGGATATCCAGCAGGGTGGCTTGGCCGCGATCGAGGATTGCCGTGATCCGCTGCCGCAGGCGACGCTGGACAGCATCCGGCGCACGCGGCTTGCCCTGAAGGGCCCGCTAACGACCCCGGTGGGGGGAGGATTCCGCTCGATCAATGTTCGTCTGCGCGAGGAGTTCGGCCTTTACGCCAATCTGCGGCCGGTTCGAAGCATGGTTCCCGGAGGACGATTCGACGAAATCGATATCGTGCTGGTCCGAGAGAACCTCGGCGGCCTCTATGTCGCTTTCGAACACTACATCCCGATCGGGGACGATCCGCACGCGGTCGCCATTTCGACCGGGGTCAATACCCGCGAAGGATCGCGCAAGATCATCGAATTCGCATTCGACTACGCGCTCAAGAACGGTCGCAAGAAGGTGACCGTCGTGCACAAGGCCAACGTGCTGAAGGCGCTGACCGGCATCTTTCTCGAGGTCGGTCACGAGGTTGCAAAGAAATACGAAGGCAAGGTCAAGATGGACGATCGAATCGTCGATGCGACCGCCATGCAGCTCGTCATGAATCCCTGGCAGTTCGACGTCATCGTCACCACCAATTTGTTCGGTGACATCCTGTCCGATCAGCTCGCCGGCCTGGTCGGCGGCCTCGGTATGGCGCCCGGTGCCAACATCGGACCGGATGCGGCGATCTTCGAGGCCGTGCACGGCTCGGCGCCGGATATCGCTGGCAAGGGAATCGCCAATCCGCTCGCTTTGCTGCTGGCGGTCGGGCTGATGCTGGAGCACATTGATCAGCCTGATCTCGCAATCCGTCTTAGAGCGGCAATTGATCAGGTCTTGCGCAAGGACGGCGTCCGCACGCCCGATCTGGGCGGAAAGGCGTCCACTGGCGACTTCACGCGAAGCATCATCCGTCGATTGGGAGGGTAAGCAATGACCGCTATTGTTGCGTCGCACGCGGCAATCCCCGTTGATAGCACGGCGCAAAAGCTCTCGCGTATCAAAGCGATCGTGGCTGCCTCGTCGGGAAACCTGGTCGAGTGGTACGACTTTTATGCTTACGCATTTACCTCGATCTATTTCGCGGCCGCGTTCTTCCCGTCGGGCGACCAGACCAGCCAGTTGCTGGCGACGGCGGGCATTTTCGCCGTAGGGTTCTTCATGCGGCCGCTCGGTGGCTGGCTGTTCGGTTGGATCGCCGACGCGCATGGCCGCAAGAATTCGATGGTGCTGTCGGTGCTCCTGATGTGTGCCGGATCCCTGATGATCGGGATGCTGCCCACGTACCAAACAATCGGCGCGGCGGCGCCCGCTTTGCTGCTGTTTGCGCGCATGGCGCAAGGCCTGTCGGTCGGCGGAGAATATGGAACGGCGGCAACTTATATGAGCGAGATTGCCGGCAAGGGCAACCGCGGGTTCTATTCGTCCTTCCAGTATGTCACGCTCATCGGCGGACAACTTCTCGCGCTCCTCGTCGTAGTGGTTCTGCAGCAGACCTTGTCGATCGACGAGTTGAAGGAATGGGGATGGCGGGTTCCATTCCTGTTCGGAGCCGTCGCAGCCGTTGTGGCGTTGTATCTCCGCCGCTCGTTGCAGGAAACGGCGTCGGCAGAGACCATGCATCGCAAGGAGGCTGGTTCTCTCGCCGGCCTCTGGCATCACAAGCGCGCGCTGCTGATCGTTCTCGCATTCACGATCGGCGGATCGCTGTTTTTCTATACGTTTACGACCTACATGCAGAAGTTCCTGGTCAATAGCGTGAAGCTGGATGCCAAGGTGGTCAGCTCGATCATGACCGCTGCCCTGATCGCCTTCATGCTGCTGCAGCCGGCGTTCGGGATGCTCTCGGACCGGATTGGTCGCCGCAACAACATGCTTCTGTTCAGCGGATGCGCGACGCTGGCCGCGGTGCCGCTGTTGATGATGTTGTCCAGCACGACCAGCGTCTATGCCGTTTTCGGCCTGATCATGGTCGGCCTCATGATTGCATGTTTCTACACCTCGATTAGCGGCGTCGTGAAGGCCGAGCTGTTTCCGCCCGAGGTACGCGCGCTTGGGGTCGGGCTTCCTTACGCTATTGCAAATGCGATGTTCGGCGGAACCGCCGAGTATGTTGCGTTGTCACTGAAATCGTCCGGATACGAAACGGTATTCTTCTGGTACGTCGCGGCGATGGCTTTCGTTGCCTTCATTGCCTCGCTCTGGATGCCAGACACGAGGACGCGAGGCTATCTCGAAGGCGATGGCCGGATCTGATCGAACACCACGGGCCTCGTCCATGCGTGGGATGGTGTCTGCTGAGAAGTGAATTGAAAAGGAGACGCGCTAATGCCGAAGGGTTCAGATCTACTGGTTGCCGCGCTCGAGAACGAGGGCGTCGACCGGATTTTCGGTGTTCCCGGTGAAGAGAACCTCGATGTCGTGGAAAGCCTGCGCAACTCTTCGATCAAGCTGATCCTGACACGCCACGAGCAAGGCGCGGCCTTCATGGCCGCGACTTATGGACGGCTGACCGGCAAGCCCGGCGTGTGCATCACCACGCTTGGCCCTGGCGCATTGAACCTGACAACTGGCGCCGCCTACGCGCTGCTCGGTGCCATGCCCATGATCATGCTCACGGGTCAGAAGGGCATCATGAGCAGCCGGCAGGCCAAATTCCAGATCGTCGACGTGGTTAGCGCTTTCAAGCCGTTGACCAAGCTGTCGCTCCAGATCGTCAGCACAAGCGGCATTCCGACAATCGTTCGCGATGCCTTCCGGATCGCCATGGAAGAGCGTCCGGGTCCGATTCTTCTGGAACTGCCCGAGGACATCGCGGGCGAGGAAGCCGAAGACGTCGCGATGGTGGCGCCGCATCCGATCGAGATTCCGGTCGCTCATCGTGCCTCGCTGGACCGCGCCGCCGACATGATCCTCAAGGCCAAGCGGCCATTGATCATGCTCGGCGCCGCCGCGTCCCGGCCGCGCAGCACGGCTGGCATCGGTGGCTTCGTCCGCCGCACGAAAATTCCGTTCTTCACCACACAAATGGGCAAAGGAACGGTACCTGGCGGCAGCAATCTCTACATGGGAACGGCGGCGCTCAGCGAGCGCGATTACGTGCATGAAGCAGTCGACCGGGCCGACCTGATTATTGCCATCGGTCACGACACGATCGAAAAGCCGCCATTCATCATGGGCCCGAAAGGTCCTCAAGTCATCCACGTCAGCTACACGCCGGCCAACGTGGAGCGGGTCTACTTTCCGCAATGCGAAGTGGTCGGCGATGTCGGGCCGAGCCTGGAGTTGCTGGCCGACCGTCTCGAGGGGCGACTGCATCATGCCGGCGCGCTGTTGAGCCTTCGCGAGGGCATCTTGGCCCGGATCGGCGATCGCGCCACCGAGGAGCGCTGGCCGCCGACACCGCAACGCATCGTGCACGATGTGCGAAAGGTCATTCCCGAAGACGGCGTCGTCGCGCTGGATAACGGGATGTACAAGATCTGGTTCGCCCGCAACTACCGCACCTATGTGGCGAACACGCTGCTGCTGGACAACGCGCTCGCGACAATGGGCGCCGGGCTGCCATCCGCCATGATGGCGGCGATGTTGCATCCGGAACGTCGCGTGCTCGCGGTCTGCGGCGACGGCGGCTTCATGATGAATTCGCAGGAGATGGAAACCGCGGTTCGCCTCAAATTGAATCTCGTCGTGCTGATCCTAGAAGATTCGGCCTATGGCATGATCCGCTGGAAACAGGCGGTCGATAGTTTCCCGGACTTCGGCCTTACGTTCGGCAATCCGGATTTCGTCAAATATGCCGAGAGCTACGGCGCGAGAGGCTCGCGGGTCGAAAGCACGGATTCATTGATTCCGACGCTCGAAAACGCGTTCAAGGGCGGCGGTGTGCACCTCGTCGTGGTGCCGATCGACTACAGCGAAAATACACGCGTGCTCGTGGATGAACTTCGCGAGAAGCTGAAACAGGTCGTTGAGCCGGCCGTGTGAGCCGTCGGCAAGGGTCGATTGAGCAGCTGAGCTGAAATTGGCGTGGTCGTAACGCCGGCAATGGAGAGTGCAATGAGTGAGCAGATCAACGAGCAGGCCGAGAAGATGCGGGAAATGGCGCAGACCACGCTCGACAAGGCGAAAGAGGCCGTGTCGAAGTACATGACCGAATCCCAGAAATTGAGAGAGAAGGCCGATTCCAGCGTTCGCTCAACCTATTCGGCTGCGAAGGAGATGAACGAAAGAGCCGTCGCGTTCGCCGAGGAAAATGTGGCTTCGGGTTTCGAGCTTGCGCAACGGCTGTTGCATGCCAAGGACCCGCAGGAAATGAGTGCGGTTTATCAAAGCCATCTCAAGGAGCAGATGGAAAAAATGAACGCGCAGTTTCGCGAGCTTGCAAGTGCGATGAGCCCACCGTCGACCGTCGACCTGAATAAGTGAGGCCGGTTGCCTCAAATCGAGATCAAATCGCCTGATCACTGGATGTTGCTTGCACGCGGTCCGAGCGCGGACGATGCATCATCCTCAAGACAATCGTATCGCGGTGCGTCGGGGAGGCTCCAGGGTGGGCACAAAAAAGTCAGATACAGTGATCCATGACGTGCCGGCCGGCTGGTCACAGCGGGCTCATGCTGACGCTGCGAAATACAGCCGCATGTATGCCTCGTCGGTATCGACGCCGGATGCTTTCTGGGCGGAGCACGGCAAGCGGATCGACTGGATCAAGCCGTTCACGAAGGTGAAGAACACGTCCTTCGCGCCCGGCAAGGTCTCGATCAAGTGGTTCGAGGACGGCACCACGAATGTGGCGATGAACTGCATCGACCGGCATCTTGCCCAGCGCGCCGGCCAGGTCGCGATCATCTGGGAGGGTGACGATCCCGACGAATCCAGGCACATCACCTACGCGGAGTTGCACGATCAGGTCTGTCGTTTCGCCAATGTCCTGAAAAGTCACGGTGTGAAGAAAGGCGACACCGTCACGATCTACCTGCCCATGATTCCGGAAGCCGCCTATGCCATGCTCGCCTGCGCGCGGATCGGGGCGGTCCATTCCATCGTGTTCGGCGGGTTCTCGCCGGATGCGCTGGCCGGGCGCATCGAGGGCTGCCAGTCCAAAGTCGTGATCACCGCCGATGAGGGGTTGCGCGGCGGCCGCAAGGTACCGCTGAAGGTCAATGCCGACGACACGGTCAAGAAGGCGACCGGCATTGTCAAGACGGTGATCGTGGTCAAGCGCACCGGCGGTGCAATCGACTGGGTCGACGGCCGCGACGTCTGGTACGCGGACGAAGTGGCAAAGGCTTCGACCGATTGCGCGCCGGTCGAAATGAACGCGGAGGACCCGCTGTTCCTTCTCTACACGTCGGGTTCAACCGGTGCTCCAAAGGGCGTCGTTCACGGCACGGGTGGCTATCTCGTTTTTGCGTCGATGACGCACCAATATGTGTTCGACTATCACGACGGCGATGTCTACTGGTGCACCGCCGATGTCGGCTGGGTCACCGGCCACAGCTACATCGTCTACGGCCCGCTGGCCAACGGCGCGACCACGCTGATGTTCGAGGGGATACCGAACTATCCCTCGACATCGCGCTTTTGGCAGGTCGTCGACAAACACAAGGTCAACATCTTCTACACCGCGCCGACCGCGATCCGTTCGTTGATGGGGGCGGGCGAAGGGCCGGTCAAACAGACCAGCCGTGCATCGCTGCGGTTGCTCGGCTCGGTCGGCGAGCCGATCAATCCGGAAGCGTGGGAATGGTATCACCGCGTCGTCGGTGATGGACGTTGTCCGATCGTCGACACCTGGTGGCAGACCGAGACCGGCGGCATCCTGATCTCGCCGCTTCCCGGCGCGACGGCCTTGAAGCCCGGTTCGGCAACCCTGCCGTTTTTCGGGGTGATGCCGGAAGTGGTGGACGCAAATGGCGTCGTGCTGACCGGCGCGTGCGAAGGCAATCTCGTCATTGCGGACTCCTGGCCGGGCCAGATGCGCACGGTCTATGGTGATCACGAGCGCTTCATGCAGACCTATTTCGCGACATATCCGGGCAAGTATTTCACCGGCGATGGCTGCCGCCGCGATGCCGACGGGTACTACTGGATCACCGGTCGCGTCGACGACGTCATCAACGTCTCCGGTCATCGCATGGGGACCGCCGAAGTCGAAAGCGCGCTCGTTGCCCACCAGAAAGTCTCGGAAGCCGCCGTCGTCGGCTTTCCGCACGACATCAAGGGGCAGGGCATCTACGCCTACGTCACGTTGATGTCCGATGCGGAGCCATCCGGGGAATTGCGCAAGGAGCTGGTGGCCTGGGTCCGCAAGGAGATCGGACCGATCGCCGCACCTGACGTCATTCAGTTTGCGCCGGGCCTGCCCAAGACCCGCTCTGGAAAGATCATGCGTCGGATTTTGCGCAAGATCGCCGAGGACGAAGTCGGCGCGCTCGGCGATACCTCGACCCTGGCCGATCCCGCCGTGGTCGACGATCTCATCAAGAATCGCCACGGCCGAAAGCCGGTGTCGACATGAATATTGAAGCGATTTCGATCGGTGACAACCCTCCTGAAGACGTCAATGTCATCATCGAGGTTCCGATCGGCGGTGAACCGATCAAATACGAAATGAACAAGGCGGCCGGCGCGCTGTTTGTCGATCGCTTCCTGTATACGCCGATGCGCTATCCCGGAAATTACGGCTTCGTGCCGCACACGCTTTCAGACGATGGCGATCCGATCGACGTCCTCGTGGCCAATTCGCGGCCGATCGCTCCCGGCGCCGTAATCAATGTGCGGCCGATCGGCGTGCTCAAGATGGACGACGAGGGCGGCGGCGACGAGAAGATCATCGCCGTGCCGATGCCGAAACTGACGATGCGCTATGCCCACGTCAACGGGATCGCTGACATGCCGCAGATCGCGATCGAGCAGATCCAGCACTTCTTTGAGCACTACAAGGATCTGGAGCCTGGGAAGTGGGTGAAGGTGATCGGATGGGGCGACAGTGCCGAAGCGCGCCGGCTGATCGTCGAGGCCATCGCGCGAGCAAAGAGCTGAAACCGAGATATGGGCAACGATATGAGATTGGTTCTGTTGGGGCCGCCAGGCGCAGGCAAGGGCACGCAGGCGACGAGGATCGTGACTCGATTTGCGATCCCGCAATTGTCGACCGGCGACATGCTGCGCGAAGCGGTCGCGCAAGGCACGGCTGCGGGATTGCGGGTCAAGCACATCATGGATCGCGGTGAACTCGTGCCCGACGATGTCGTGGTGTCCGTGATCGCCAACCGAATCGATCATTCCGACGCGGCAAACGGCTTTGTCCTTGACGGCTTCCCGCGCACGGTCGCCCAGGCCGAAGCGCTCGATCGGGAACTCGCCACCCGGGGCATCAAGCTCGATGCCGTGCTCGAGCTCGAGGTCGACGAAGGTGCGCTGCTCGACCGCATCAAGGGGCGCGCCGACGAGGCGGCAAGCCGAGGCGAGCCGGTGCGCCGCGACGATAATCCCGAGGTCTTCAAGACCCGGCTCGACGTTTATCGCGAGCAAACCGCGCCGGTCACGCGATACTACCGGTCGCAGGGACTGCTCAACATCGTCGACGGTTTGCAGCCGATTGACGCCGTGACCGAACAGCTCGCCGCGGCGCTTGCGGCACTAACGTCCGATCAGATCAGGAGTGATGTCAGATGAAAGCGTTTACCTTCCAGGCGCCGCCCAACATCCTGTTCGAGGCAGGCGCCTCGAAAAAGCTGGCGGAGTTGGTCGCTGGATACGCGGCAAAACGTGTCCTGCTGGTGACCGACAAGGGTGTACGCAATGCCGGCCTGACTAAGAACGCCGAGGCTGGCCTGATTGCCGGCGGCTGCGAGCTGACAATATTCGAGGACGTGGAGGCGGATCCGCCGTCGCATATCATCGAGCGGGCGGTCGCACTTTGCCGTGACAAGGACATCGAGCTGGTTGCCTCGATCGGCGGCGGCAGCGCGCTCGATACCGCGAAATTGGTGGCCTATCTGGCCAAGACGCCTGATCGCCTCGAAGATATCTACGGCGTCGGTCTTGCCAAGGGCGAACGCCTTCCGCTGCTGCTGGTGCCGACAACGGCCGGAACGGGCTCGGAGGTGACCCCGATCGCGATCGTCACCACGCCGACGACTGAGAAAAAGGGCGTCGTTGCGCCCCGCCTGCTTCCGGACTGGGCGATCCTTGATCCGGAGCTGACGCTCGGCCTGCCCGCGCATGTCACCGCGGCGACCGGCATCGACGCCATGGTCCATGCCATCGAAGCCTATACCAGCAAGCACCGGAAGAATCCGATGTCGGACCAGTTGGCGCGGCAGGCTCTCGCGCTCCTGTCGGCGAATGTCCGGACGGTCTGTGCGGACGGATCTAATCTCGAAGCGCGGTCGCAAATGCTGCTGGGTTCGATGTTGGCCGGCATGGCGTTCGCCAATTCCCCGGTTGCCGCCGTGCACGCGCTGGCCTATCCGATCGGCGCGCTGTTCCACGTGCCGCATGGCCTATCGAATGCCTTGGTGCTGACCCAGGTGCTGCGGTTCAATTTGCCGGAGGCAGAAGGCCTCTACGCCGAACTGGCGCCGATCGTCGATCCCAAGTCGGAAGGAATGAGTGTCAGCCAGCGGGCACGGCTGTTCGTCGACGCGATCGCAGCGATCTGCCGCGACTGCAACGTGCCAGCCTCGCTGGCCGACGTCGGCATTGCGAGGGGCGACCTGAAGAAGCTTGCCGAGGACGCGATGAAGCAGACGCGGCTTCTCGTCAACAATCCCAGGGAGTTGAGCTTCGACGATGCGCTGGCGATCTACACCGAGGCGTTCGGCAACCGCGCGGCAGCCTGAACGGGCACAAAGAGTGAGTAGCATGAGTGAGAACGACAAATCGGCTTCCGCCGATTCCGATCCCGGCCTCGAATGGGCGAAGCTTTGGCAGACGATGGCGGAATCCTCAAACCGCATGGTCGAGGCGTGGTCGGGGTCGATGGCACCGTTCATGATGGCGCGTCTGTCCGAGAAGCCGGGTGGATTTGGCGACGGCAACGAATTGTCCGCGGCGATCGAGCGAATGGCGCAGGGGCCGCGGCTTGCCGACGTCTGGGACATCGACCGGAAAATGGCGTTGGCCTTTGGCGCCTGGATCGAGATGCGCCAGCGGCTTGCGAGCTACAATGCGGTTGCCGCCGCGCCCTGGCCCGAAGCGTCGAAGCGGTTTTACGAGACGATGTCCGCAACCGGTAGCGGTGGCTCCCCACCTCCGGACTGGCGCGAGGCGTTCGCCAAATGGGGCGAAATCTCCAACGAGGAACTTATCCGTAACCAGCGCACCGACGGCTTTTTGCAAGCTCAGAAAGAGCTACTCCAGGCGGGACTCAAATTACGGAGCCGGCAGGATGACGTGGCTGAAGCGGCGTCAGCCATGTTGGGCCTGCCGACTCGCAAGGATTTCGACGATGTGACGCGGCAATTGACCGAACTCCGCCGTGAAGTCCGTACGCTCTCCCGCCAGATGCGCGACCAGAAGAGCGAAGGCGCACGATGAGCGACCAGGAGAATCAGACCTCGCGCTTCGCCCGCGACATGGCGGCCAACGCCGAGAAAATGTTCAAGGCGACACAGCTCATCGCCAACACGCGGGACGAAGACGTCGTCATCGGCACGACGCCGAAGCATCTCGTCATGCGCCGCGACAAGGTCGAGCTGTTCCATTACGAGCCGCTGGCGGAAGCGACCGCGAAGACGCCCGTCCTTTTGGCCTACGGCCTGATCGGGCGGTATACCATGGCTGATTTACAGCCGGACCGTTCGCTGGTGCGCAGCCTGCTCTCAAAAGGGCTCGATCTCTGGCTGATCGACTGGGGCCAGCCGGGCCGAACCGAGCGATGGCTGAAGATTGATGATTACGTCAATGACTACATCGATGCCGCGGTCGACCGCATCGCGCAGGAAACCGGCCATGACAAGATCACGCTGCTCGGCATCTGCGAAGGCGGCGTCTTTACGACGTGCTACGCCGCTCTGCATCCGGAGAAGGTGAAAAATCTCGTTATCACCATCACCCCGATCGATTTCCATGCCGACGTCAACGACAAGGCCGCGCACCACGGTTTCCTCAATATCTGGACCCGGAGCCTCGATCCCGAAGACATCGACAAGCTGGTCGATACCTATGGCGTGCTGCCGGGCGAGTTCATGAGCTCGGTGTTTTCGATGATGACGCCGATGCGCTCGCTGACGAAATACAACGTCGATCTCATCGACGTCGTCGATGACGAGGCGAAGTTCATGAATTTCCTCCGCATGGAAAAGTGGCTCGCGGACCGTCCGCATCATCCCGGCGAAGCGGCAAAGCAGTGGCTGAAGGATCTCTACCAGGAGAACCGCTTGGTCGATGGCAGCTTTGAACTGTCCGGCCGTCGGGTCGATCTGAAGTCGATCAGGGCTCCGGTGCTGAATGTTTTCGCGTTGGACGACCATATCATTCCGCCGGACTGCTCGCGTGCGCTCGCAGCGAAGATCGGCAGCACGGATTACACTGAAATTCCGCTGCCCGGCGGCCATGTCGGCCTGTTCGTCTCCAGCAAATCACAGGGCAAGCTGAGCCAGAGCATTGCCGACTGGTTGGTCGCCCGCGACGCCAATCCCGGAAGTGAAGCCTGATGCGCAACAAGATCGTCGACGCCGCCGAGGCGGTGGCCATCATCCGTTCCGGTGACACCGTCGCGTCGTCCGGCTTCGTCGGCGTGGGAACGCCCGATGAGATCATCAAGGCGCTGGAGCGGCGCTTCGTGCAGACCGGAGAGCCGCGGGACCTTTCGCTGGTGTTCGCGGCGGCGCCGGGGGACGGCGCCGATCGCGGCCTCAATCGCCTGGCGCATCCCGGCCTGATCAAACGCCTGGTCGGCGGACATTTCGGCCTGGTTCCGAAGCTCGCCCGGATGGCGGTCGACAATCACGTCGAGGCTTATAACTTGCCGCTCGGATGCGTATCGCATCTGTTTCGCGAAATTGCGGGGCGCAAGGCCGGGCTTCTCTCCAAGGTCGGACTCGGCACCTTCGTCGATCCAGTCAACGGCGGCGGAAAGCTGAATGCGCGCACCACCGAAGAGCTGGTGCGGTTGATCGAAATCGACGGCGAGCAATGGCTATTCTACAAGGCATTTCCGATCAACGTTGCGATCATCAGAGGTACCACCGCCGACCACAACGGCAACATCTCAATGGAAAAGGAGGCGCTGACCCTCGATAATCTGGCGCTGGCAACGGCCGCCAAGAACTGCAAGGGATTCGTCATCGCGCAGGTGGAGCGCATCGCCGCCTCCGGCTCGCTCAATCCGCGCCATGTCAAAATTCCGAGCGTCTTGATCGACTGCGTCGTCGTTGCGCAGCCCGAAAACCATGTCCAGACCTATGCCACCGGCTACAACGGAGCATTCTCGGGCGAATTGCGTGCGCCGGCCGATCGCAATGTTCCGATGGCGCTGGATAACCGCAAGATCATTGCGCGCCGCTGCGCCCTGGAATTGCCGATGGGCGGCGTGGTCAATCTCGGCATCGGCATGCCCGAGGGAGTTGCGTCGGTTGCTGCAGAAGAAAAGCTGTTCGACTTTGTAACGCTGACTGCCGAGCCCGGCATCATCGGCGGCATTCCGCAAGGCGGCCTCGATTTCGGCGCTTCGATCAATGCAGAATCGATCATCGACCAGAACCAGATGTTCGATTTCTACGACGGCGGCGGGCTCGATCTGGCCTGTCTCGGCATGGCTCAGGTCAATGGCCGCGGGGACGTCAACGTCAGCCTGTTCAATGGCCGCCTGGCCGGCGCCGGGGGCTTCATCAACATATCCCAGAATGCGCGGCGGCTGATCTTCGCAGGCACCTTTACCACCGGCGGCCTCAAGACGTCAGTCGTGGATGGTCAGCTCAAGATCCTCGGCGAAGGCAAGTCCTCGAAATTCATCGACAAGGTGGATCAGATCACGTTTTCGGGCAAGCTTGCCGCAATCAACAGGCAGCCCGTTCTCTATGTGACGGAGAGATGCGTGTTCCGGCTCACTTCCGAGGGTCTCGAACTGATCGAGATCGCACCAGGTATCGATATGGAGCGCGACATTCTCGCGCTCATGGGTTTTCCGCCCATCATCCGCTCGCCGAAATCCATGGATGTTTCGCTGTTCAGCGAAGCGCTGATGCAGCTCGACGACCGGCTGCTCAATCGCCCGCTGGCGGAGCGGCTGTCATATGATGCCGATCGCAACACGCTGTTTCTCGGTCTCGACGGCTATCGAGTCCATTCCGACGCCGATGTCGAGGTGATCCGGGCCGCCATCCTCGAAATCTTTAACCGGGTCGGACATCGGTTTTCCGCTGTGATCAACTACGATTCGTCCGATATCGCGTCCCACATGACGGACAAGTGGTTTTCGATGGCCGCCGAAATCGAGCGGACCTGCTACGATCATGCCTCGCGCTACACCACCAGCGCATTCATGCGCCTGAAGCTCGGCGACGCGCTGTCCCGCCGCGACGTCGCACCGCATATCTTCGAAACGTCGGCCGATGCCCACCAGTTTGTCGAATAGACCGATGGGGCTGAAATCCACCGAGTTGCGCCCCGCGGACTGGCCTGTAGGACGGCAGAGGGCGCCCGAGCGCACCGGATCGGTGCGCGGGCTGACCCGGCGCAGTTTCCATCGCATCGCATTCACGGATTGGGGGCCGACGCCCGCGGTGCGGCCGGTGCTCTGCGTCCATGGGTTGACCAGAAACGGTCGGGACTTCGATCACCTCGCCGCAGTTCTCGCGATGGCAGGGCGGCAGGTCGTCTGCCCGGACTTGCCGGGCCGCGGACAAAGCGAACGGCTGCACGACAGCAGCGACTATGCCTTGCCGCAATATTGCAGCGACATGACCGTGTTGATGGCAGCTCTTGGTGCAACGGAGATCGATTGGGTTGGAACGTCGCTGGGCGGCCTGATCGGGATGGTGCTGGCTGCCCTTCCGGGCAGTCCGATCCGTCGCATCGTCATCAACGATATCGGACCCTATCTGCCCTGGACCGGATTGCTTCGCCTCGGCACCAATCTCAACGATGCTCCAAAATCCTTTGAGACAATCGAACAAGCCGAAGGCTACTACCGGCGGGTTCTCGCGCCCTTCGGGCGATTGGAGGATGCGCACTGGCGGCATCTGACGACGCATAGTGTGGTCTGGAGCGCGGAGGGGCGCTGTTTCAGGCCGCTGTGCGATCCGAATATCGCCCATGCCTTTCGAAATCCTTGGCACTACAGCGTCGATCTCTGGAAATACTGGGACGCGATCGACGTCCCCATTCTTGTGATACGCGGGCAGCAATCGGATTTGCTTTCCGAAGGCGTCCTCAGGGACATGATGCGGCGCAATCGCAATGTCCGCGTTCACACCGTCGCGGACTGCGGGCATGCGCCGGCCCTGATCGCTGACGAACAGATCGAGGTCGTGACACAGTTTCTGAGCGGCCACGACTCCACTTGACGCTGAGCGCTTTGTGATTTGCTCACTCGCTTTTCCAGATCCTGCCCTCGACCGGTCTTGAAAATTTCTCCCCACTAAATGAGGTAGGTGTAGCTGTCTTTAGAACGCGCCGCTTTTTCTTCCGCTTCAGGCGGGAACAGCTCCGCAACGTCGGCAAATTCCTCGTGCTCGACACCCACTTGCGAACTCGTGCAAGCATCTGCATGTTTGACATCGTCGGCGGTCACGAGAATCCCTAGGCGACGACGGCAATGATGACAAGGAGAACCGCATGATCAAGATCAACCTGATGTACCCATACACCGAAGGCGCGCGCTTTGACCACGCCTACTACCGCGACCGGCACATGCCGATGGTAAAGGCCAAGCTGGGAAGTGTCTGCGCCTACTACACCGTCGAGAAGGGCCTGGCCGGCAGAGCGCCCGGTGCGCCGCCCGCCTACGTGGCGATGTGCGCTTTCATCTGTACTTCGGCCGAGGGCTATCAGGCCGCCGTGGAGGAGCACGCCGCCGAGATCCGGGGCGACCTCGCCAACTACACCGACATCGTGCCGGTGCTCCAGTTCAGCGAGGTTGTCGTCGAGCGGTCGGATCGTTGAACGCACCGGATCGGGCCCGGCGACACCCGGGCGCCTGGTATCGGCCGTAAGCACCGGTAACACACTCGCCAGGACCATCCGGCTGAGAACGCAAATAACATAAGGCGGCCAGGTGATGCATCGTCGGTCGTGCGGGATCGAGATCATTTGGTACCTGCAAATGCATCGATACATTTTCCGCTCTTGAGAAATCCTGAGCCGAGGTGTCTTGCGAGCAGCGAGGCGATTGGTTTGATGGTGAATGTCCATCGAGACGGCATTGCCTACTCACGACTAAACCGGATCTGTCGTTGGAAATCTCCGTGCATGTTGTTGCGAGTCCTGTCGAATGGCCTCGCTTGATTAGGCGGATAAAAATATTGAACGTGCGCGGCGTGCGAGCGCGATGGCTCGCGATGCGTTTCGTGACGCGATGGGCGGAGCGCTGTGTGAGTACGATCCGCATGTGTGAGGTGCGCTCGCTTGAATCGTACTCACATCCGGAATTTCAACGCCGAACTTTTACGTGTGTTTTCAATGCGCGATTAAAAATTTTCCTGAAGAATCAGGACTCTAACTTCTTCTGTAAGTTATTGTAATTGCTTCGTCTTTTAGTTTTGGTGCCCCTGGCCGGAATCGAACCAGCACTCCTTGCGGAACTCGATTTTGAGTCGAGCGCGTCTACCAGTTCCGCCACAGGGGCCCTCGGTCAGCCCCAAACAAGGCGTCGCGAAGCCGGCGGACTATAGCCATGGACCAAGCGGGGTCAACCCGCGCCAAAGTGATCCCGGCCGTTCTCGACAGCCGCATGGGCCGGGGTTACAGCCTTGGAAAGCGACCCATCGAAATGAGGCTGCCGTGACGACCCAGAGTGCCGCAATACCTGCGTTCAAACCGGCGGCGACGAGCCCCGCGCTGGCCGCTTCGCTCGCGGTCGCACTGACGGCAGCCGCGACCATCGCGGGCGCCTGGTTCTTCCAGCTGGTGCTCGGGATCGTGCCCTGTCCGCTCTGCCTGGAGCAGCGCTACGCCTATTACCTCGCGATCCCGCTCGGCCTGCTCATCGCACTCGCGGCGCGGGGCGGTGCGCCGAGGCCGCTGCTGTTCGCGGGCCTTGCGATCCTTGTGCTGGCGAGCCTCGCCAATGCCGGACTCGGCACCTATCACGCCGGCGTCGAATGGGGTTTTTGGAAGGGACCGACCGACTGCTCCGGTCCCGTGGTCAATCTCGGCAGCGCCACCGACCTGCTGTCGCGGCTCGATACCGTGAAGGTGATCCGCTGCGACGAGGTGCAGTGGCGCTTCCTCGGCCTCTCGCTTGCCGGCTACAATGTGCTGATCTCGCTCCTGATGGCTGCGATCGCCGCGTGGGGATTCGTTGCGACGGCGAAGCGCTGAGGCTCAATCATCCACATCGTCCTGCGTCCGGCCGAACAGGTGCACGATGCCTGGCGTCGCGATCGTCACGAAGACAAAACGCGAGAGGTGATGTGCGCCGACGAAGATCGGGTCGATGTGCAGCGTCAGGGCCAGCGCCAGCATGGCGTCCATCGCGCCCGGTGCGTAGGCGACCACGACGTCAGAGAATTTCACCTGCGTGGTGAGCGCCACGATGCCGACGAAGATCGCGGAGACGGCGATGGCCACTGCAAACGAGCCCAGCGCCGCGTTGATGTGGCCGGCAAGCGTCTTGATCCGCATCCGCGCGAAGCGGCTGCCGATCAGGGCGCCGATGCCGACCAGCGCCACGCCGCGTACCCAGTCCGGCAGGCCGCCCTCGACCCAGCCTGCGCCATGCAGCACGCTTGAGCCGATCATCGCACCGAACATCCAGCTCGCCGGAAACCTGATCAGCCGCAGGACGAGCGCCGCGGCCAGCGAGGCCGCGACCAGCTCGACCAGGTCAAGCGGCGAGGCAATCGTCGTCGTCAGCGACGGCGCGACGGAGGGCGCGACGCCGGCGAACGCCAGCACCATCGGCAGCGCCGCGGTGAGGATGATGACGCGCATGGTCTGCACCACCGCGATGCCCGGCAAATCGGCGCCGCGCTCGACCGCCAAAATCGTGATCTGCGACAGCGCGCCGGGGCTGCCGGCGAGGAAGGCCGAGGTGCGGTCCCAGCCGTGGATGCGCTGGAGATAATAGCTGGAGCCGAAGGTCGAGCAGAAGGTCGCGAGCGCGAGCAGCCCGATGGTGAGCGGATAGGCACTGACCTGTTGAAGCAGGTGGCGCGAGACGACTGATCCTAACGAAATGCCGAGCAGCACCAGCACGGTCTGGGTCAGGATCGGCGGCAGCGTCAGCTGGCGACCGGCGATCGCGGCGATCCCGACCGCGATCATGGAGCCCGAGATCAATCCCCCCGGAAGGCCCGCGAGCAGAAACACGAGGCCGCCGGCGGTGCCGATGACAAGCGTTTCCACCGTGCTCAAGATCTTGGCACGGCTCGGCCATTCGAACGGCAGGGAGGCGGTGATTTGCTTCACACCGCCTTATCGCAAATCAGCGAGAGACGCACAATTGCGGCCACGTCATGCCGCAATGCGCGCGCCTCTCGCCGAAGCCGCGAGCAGGGGGAAGGATTTACTTCTTGTCCGCAGCCGGCGCGGTCATGCCGGCTTTGGCGGTCTTGATGCATTCAGAGCGGAATTTCTTGCGCTCCTTGCCGTGCAGGCCCTTGGCGTCGGCCTGCTTGGAGCATTCGAGCGACTCGGCCGAGTGTTCCTTCGGTGCCTTCTTGTCCATCGGGGCGGCGGTTGTGGTCTTGGCGTCGGTCTTTGCTGCCGGCGCGGCGGTCTGCGCGTAGGCGGTGCCGGTGGCGAGCAGGGAGGCGAGAGCGACGACGGCGAGGCGAGATGTGAAGGTCATGGGTGCTGCACTCTTCTTGCGGGAATTGCGAAGGGCGCGAAAGTCGGCTGGCGTTGCTGAACGCGACATGAATAATTCGAACGTGGAGGGTCACTATATTTTGGCGGCAGCAGCCATCGCTTCCTTGTCGCGAGCGGGCGGCACGCTAGGATAGCAATCCTCGGTTCACTTCCCTCGGGGGAAGATCAAGGAGGAGACCAAGGATGACCATTCAATCAAAGTTGCTGTGTGCAGTTGTGCTGTCGGGCTTTGCCGCGCTGGTGGCAAGTGCGCCGGCGCAGGCGCTGACCTCGCAGGAGTGCAGCGCGAAATACCAGGCCGCCAAGAAGGACGGCTCGCTCGGCACCACGAAGTGGAATGACTTCCGCAAGGCCCAGTGCGGCGCGGATGCGACGCCAGCGGCTGCACCAACCGCGGCCGCTCCTGCTGCGCCCGCCGCTCCCGCCGAGCCGAAGCAGGCGAAGAAGGAGGCCGCCCCGGCTGCTGCGCCGACCCTGCCGGCCGGCCCCGCGATCTACCCGAACGCGGTCGATCCGAAATACGCCAAGGAGACCCCCGGCAAGGGACGCCTGCACACCTGCGTCGACCAGTACAACGCCAACAAGACCACCAACGGCAATGGCGGCATGAAGTGGATCGAGAAGGGCGGCGGCTATTACAGCGAATGCAACAAGAAGCTGAAGGGCGCCGCCTGACGCTTTAAGACGACACAGAGGCCGGAGCCAAGCTTCGGCCTCTTGCTTTAATCCAGTAGTTTCTCGGCCGATTTCGCCACGAGCTGCGATCGCTTGCGCGGGCCGCGCTCGACGAACAGCAGGCTCTGGCCGAAGATGAAGCAGTAGAACAGGAAGGCCTGCGCTTCGGCTGCCTCGGTATCGAGGCCGGTCGCGCGATAGAGTTCGGCGACGTGCTTCAGCCGCGCCGCGTCCACGTTCGCCACCGCTGCCGCGGCGCCCTCGTCCGAGCGGGCCCATTGCCGGATCGCAAGCTCGATTGCCATCCCGTCCGGATTGAGCCGCTCCGAATAGAGCTGGATCACCACCCTCAGCCGTTCACGGGGCTCCTGGCCATCGAGACTCGTCTGCTGCGCGATCGCCGTTGAGCGCCCCTCGCGCCACCGTTCCAGCATGGCACCGAGCAGCGCGGCACGGTCGGCGAAGCGGCGGTAGAAGCCGCCCTTGGTGACGCCCAGGTTCTTGGCGAGCACCTCGACCCGCACCCCCTCGACCCCGGATCGGGCGAGCTCGGTGAGCCCTGCCTCGACCCAGATATCGCCTTTGCCGTCACTCATGCAGGAAGCCTCGCCGATTCTTGATACGGTGCCGTATTGCTAACGCGGGAGGAGGTTGATACGCTACCGTATCAATAATCAAAGGAAGAAAAGGCCAGGGAGAATTGCGATGGAGCGGGAGGCGACCTACCGCGGCACGGTCTACCCGTGGCAGTGCGATCACGTCGGCCACATGAACGTCATGTGGTATGTCGGCAAATTCGACGAGGCCAACTGGAATATGTTTGCCCGCCTAGGGCTGACGCCGAGCTATCTGCGTGCCTCCGGCCGCGGCATGGCCGCCGTGCAGCAGAACATCACCTACAAGCGCGAGCTGCTCGCCGGCGACATCGTCGAGATCCGCAGTTGCCTGCTCGAGATACGCGACAAATCGATCCGCTTCCGGCACGACATGACCAATGCCGAGACCGGCGAGATCGCCGCGTTCTGCGAGATCGCGGGCGTGCACATGGACCGTAGCCAGCGCAAATCGGTGCCGTTCACGGATGCCATACGCGAGATCGCTTTGAGGCATCTCGCCGAGCCGGCGGGGGCCTGAGCCATGGCTGCATATGAGCCGAAGAACCCGGGCTATCGCGCGGCTGCCATCGCCATGTTCGACGGCCAGCCGGCGATGCACACGCTCGGCATCGTGATCGTCCGCCTTGCGCCGGGCGAGGTCGAATTGGCCATGCTGCATTCGCCGGCCCTCACGCAGCAGAACGGCTTTGTCCACGCCGGCATCGTTACCGCAGGCCTCGACAATGCCTGTGGTGTCGCCGCCTTCACCCTGATGCCGCGCGAGGCCGATATCCTCACCGTCGAGTTCAAGACCACGCTGCTCGCGCCGGCGCGGGGCGAGCGTTTCGTCTTCAAGGCAGAGGTGGTCAAGCCCGGCCGCACGCTGACCTTTTGCGAGGCAAAGGCGTTTGCCGAGCACGAGGGCAAGGTCACGTTGATCGCCATGATGACTGGGACGCTGATGGCAATGCTGCCCCGCGTTGCGGCTTCGCACGAGCCGACCCCGATACCCGCATAGCGTGGCGATGACATCGGCTCTGCGACACTCTATATGAGCTGTAACAATTCCCAGTCTCGAACCGTATCGACGGAGATGGGACCGAAATGGAACGAGATATGGCTGGATTCAGGAACAAGGGCCTTGTGCCGACGCGGCGCGCGGCGCTGACGCTGATCGGGGCGGGCGCCCTTGTAGCGGGTGGGATCACTTCGGCGCGCGCGGCGACCGACGAAGACGAAGTGCTCACAGAAGCCAAGGTGCTGCGCGACCCCGATGTTCCCGTCGCCGGCAATCCCGACGGGAATATCAGCATCATCGAATGGTCCGACTATAACTGCCCCTATTGCCGCAAGCTCGAGCCCGAGTTGCGTCAGGTCATCCAGGACGACGGCAAGGTCAGGCTGGTGATGAAGGACTGGCCGATCCTCGGGCCGGTCTCGGTCACGGCGGCGCGGACGGCGCTCGCGGCGAAATTCCAGGACAGGTACCACCAGGCCCATGACGCCATGATGGGCGTCAGCTCGCGCCTGACCGAGCCGCGCATCAACGAGTTGCTCGCGGTCGCCGGTGTCGACATGGATCGGTTGAAGCGCGATCTCGCCGACCGCGCCAAGGACATCGACGCCGTGCTCAAGCGCAACAACGAGCAGGCCGAAGCCTTCGGTTTCCGCGGCACCCCGTCCTTCATCGTCGGCAAGTATCGCGTGCCGGGCGTGCTCAGCATGAACGAGTTCGAGCAGGTCATTGCCGACGCCCGCAAGGCCAAGATGAACTGAGCCGAGCGATATTCACCGCGCAATACGAAGGCGCCGCCGCGGACCCGCGACGGCGCCTCATTTCATCTTGATACCAAGTCGTTACTTCGAGGAGATGCGGACCCAGTCCTTGTGCGCGCGATCACGCAGCGCGTCCCAATCGGCCTTGGCGACATCCCAGTTCACGATGGTGCGATTGGTCGTCGCGACCTCGCCATTGGCGACCGACGACGTCTGCATGGAGTCATAGACGTACACGCCGCAGCCGAGCAGCAACGCGCCCAAAATCATTCCAAGAAACATCCGCATGGCGAAACCTCCGATGACGGGCGATAACGTCGACCCGGAGTGATTGTTCCGCGACAGTGCGGCGTAGGTAAGGACGATCCGTTCACGCTTCATTCAGCCACTGCACCAGCTCCGCGTTGATCTCGCGAGGATAGGTGTGGCTGAGGTCGTCGATCTCGCGATAGGTGACATTCGCGCCGGCGGCGGCGAGGGCCGCCTGTGTCTGCCGCGCGGTCTGCACCGGAAACATCCAGTCGAGCTTGCCGTGCGTGATGAAGATCGGAAGGCGCTGCAGGCGCGTGGCGTCGGCCATCTCCGCCATCAGCGGATGGAAGGTTGCCGACACCGGCGCGAGATGCGTGAAGGGCGAGGCGCCGTCGAGGCCGGTGACGTAGCAGAAGGTGCCGCCGTCGCTCATGCCTGTCAGCAGCATGCGCGAGGCGTCGATGGTCCAGCGGCCGCGCACCGTATCGAGAATGCGCATGAGATTGGGCGTGTCGGAATCGTCACCCATCAGGGCCCAGGTCGGGCCGGTCGCGGTCGGCGCCACCAGGATCGCACCGAGGCTGCGGGCGTCGCGCAGCCAGCTCCACAGAAAGCCGCGGCCGTTGCCGCTGCCGCCATGCAGTGCCATCACCAGCGGCATGGCGCGGTCGGGCCTGTAATATTCGGGCACGTAGACCGAAAAGCCGCCGCGGCTGCCGGGCTCGTTGTGATCGTGGATGATGCCGGTGTGCGCGTCCGCGCCGGCTTCGAGTCGCGACAACAGGTCGGCATTCTCGCGATGGGCGGCGTTGAGGAAGAAGCTGCTGACCGGCGGAAACTGCACGGCCAGCGGATAGAGTGCCTCCTGCGCGCGCGGCACATGACGCAGCGCGCGGAAGACCGCGACGAGGTCGCCATTGCCGTGCTCGACCTCGCGCAGGCCGGCAAAGGCGGCGAGCGTCTCGTCGCAGGCACGGTCGAGCCGCTCACGCAGTCCGGTGAACTGCTCCGGCCATTCTCCGATTGCCGCGCGCGCCGTTTGCAGCGTCTCGTCGGGAGCGCCGATCGCGTTCATCACGGAGCCGAAGGCCGGCGGGTGCAGGTTGCGCTGAAAGAAGGCGAGCGCCTCCAGCGCATTGAGCAGCGGCGGCAGCACGGCCACGATTTCGTCAACGACGGCCTCGCTCATCGTCGTTTCCTTGCTTCAGTTCGGCTTGTCAGTGCAGCTTCGGCGCCTTCAAGAGCTTGAAGCGATCGGTCGAGGTCACCGTAACGTCGAAGGTGACGCCTTCATGATGTACCGTCAGCGGCACGTCGACGCCGGCAGCGCCGAGGCCCCACAGCTTCTTGTAGAAGCCGGTCTGACTCGTGACCTTCTCGCCGTCAACCGCGAGGATGACGTCGCCGGTCTTGAGCTCGGCACGGGCGGCCGGGCCGTTGGCGGAGATCCCGATCACCACCACGCGGTTGTCGATCTCGGTCGAAAAGAGTCCGAGCCACGGGCGTGCCGGCTTGTTGACGCGGCCGAACTTGCGCAGATCGTCCAGGATCGGTTTCAGCAGGTCGATCGGCACGATCATGTTGACGTGCTCGGCCTTGCCGTCGCGCTCACGTTCGAGCTGGAGCGAGCCGATGCCGATCAACTCGCCGCGATCATTGAGGAGCGCCGTGCCGCCCCAGTTCGGGTGCGCGGGATGGGTGAAGATGGCCTCGTCCAGCAGATATTCCCAGTAGCCCGCGAATTCCTGCTTCGCCACGATCTGGCTCGCGACCGAGCGCGTGCGTCCGCCGGCGCCGCCGACCACGACGCGGTCGCCGAGCCGGGTCTCGGCCGAGATGCCGAGCGGCAAGGGATCGACGTCGAGCTGGCCGAGCGCCTGCACCAGGCCAAAGCCGGTGACGGCATCGAAGCCGAGCACATGTCCCTCCACCACGCGCCCGTCTCCGACATGCAGCCACACCGACTCTGCTTCGGTGATGAGATATCCGATGGTGAGCACCAGCCCGTCGTCGATCACGACGCCGTTGCCGGCGCGTTCGGTGCCCAGTGTCTCGGCGCTGAAGGCGTCCGGCGGGATGATGGCATGCAGGCCGACGACAGAGGCGAGCGCGTGGTCGAGATCGAAAGCGTAATCGCTCGCACGCGGCTGATTGGCGGGCGGCACTCTCCATTCGGTCAGGGCGGGCATGGAGTTCTCCTGGCTGAGAGCATCGCTCCGCCGATTAGCGGGACGACGCGCGAAGCACGGATAATTTAGGCTGGAGGAGGCCGTCTTGAAAGCCTCGTTCCCCAACTATTCCCGACGCACCGGGTGAAATCTTTGAAAGGCGCGGGAAGCTTGATGCACGGTCGGTCGAGCGCCTCAGGCATTGGCCGCATGGCTGCTGTCCGGCGAGGTGCTAGGCGCCGTACAATGAAGCTGCTAACCATTGCCGCTTCGTTTGACCCAGGGATCACGGACCAAAGCATGGACAACCGCAGCGACATCTGGCGTGGCATCGACACGATCAAGGCACGTTTCATCGACCTCAGCGACAAGGTCTGGGGCATGCCCGAAGTCTGCTACACCGAGGCGCGGTCCGCCGCCGAGCATCTTGCCGAGTTGCGTCATCAGGGTTTTCGCATCACCGAGCAGGTCGCGGGCATTCCGACCGCGGTGATGGGCGAATGGGGCGAGGGCGGGCCGGTCATTGCCTTCATGGGGGAATATGACGCGCTGCCGGGCCTCAGCCAGGAGGCGGGCGTCGCGGAGCATCGTCCGGTCGAGACCGGCGGCCACGGCCATGGCTGCGGCCACAATCTGCTCGGTTCCGCAGCTCTCCTCGCCGCGACCGCGGTGAAGGACTGGCTTGCCGAGAACAAGGTGCCGGGCCGCGTGCGTTATTACGGCTGCCCCGCCGAGGAAGGCGGCGCGGCAAAAGCCTTCATGGTGCGCTCCGGTGCATTCGAAGACGCCGACATCGCCATCACCTGGCATCCGCACAGCTTCTGGGAAGTCGCGGTGACGCCGTCACTCGCCAACACCCGCGCCGATTTCATCTTCACCGGCCGCACCTCGCATGCGGCAGCCTCGCCGCATCTCGGCCGCTCCGCGCTCGACGCCGTGGAGCTGATGAATGTCGGCGTGAACTATATGCGCGAGCACATGCCGAGCGACGCGCGCGTGCACTACGCGCTGCTCGACACCGGCGGCATCGCCCCGAACGTGGTGCAGGCGCATGCGCGCGTGCGCTATTCGATCCGTGCCCGTGATCTGCCCGGCATGAACGAGCTGGTCGGACGCGTGAGCAAGATCGCGGAGGGCGCGGCGCTGATGACCGAGACCAAGGTCGAGATGAAGATCATCTCCGCGGTCTCCAATATCCTGCCGAACACGCCGCTGGAGCAGGCGCTGCACCGGGTCATGGAAGAGCTCGGACCACCGCATTTCGACGACGCGGACAAGGGCTTTGCGACGGAGATCCGCGCGACGCTGAGCGACAAGGACATCGAGTCGGTCTATTACGCGATCGGCATGGAGCCGACCGACCGGCCGCTGGCTGACTTCCTGGTGCCGCTCGATGCCAAGCGCAATCCGCTGGTCGGCTCGACCGACGTCGGCGACGTGAGCTGGGTGGTGCCGACCGTGCAGGTCCACGCACCCACGGTTGCAATCGGAACCCCCTTCCACACCTGGCAGGTGGTCGCGCAGGGCAAGAGCGCGCATGCGCACAAGGCCATGGTGCAGGCGGCGAAGGCGATGGCCGGCATCGGCATCAAGGCGCTGACGGACCCGGAGCTGATCGAGGCCGCCAAGGCTGACCTTGAGAAGCGGACGGCCAAGACGCCTTACGTCTGTCCGCTGCCAGACCACGTCGCGCCGCCGCTCGACATGTCCGTGGCGTAGAATTTCGCCTCGATACTTCGTCTGATGCGGCGATCAAATTTTCTGCAGTGCAGCGCGGAATTCAGCGTGTTTTGATGCTGGATTGCCGAACGGATGGGCTGCGGAATATGGTTTTGCCCAACAGACAGTCAGAAGACCGTTTGCATACACACGGTCGCAGTTGACGCGCACCCCATTCGGTGTGCCATCTACCGCCAGCCAAGCCCGGTGGTCGTCTCGCGCGACCGCCTGCATCCATACGGGAACCAGACGGGGGACAACCATGCTGGATAAACAACTGCGTTCGATGATCGGTGACGTGAAGGACGGGCGGATGGATCGCCGCGGCTTCATTCAGCGCCTGGCTGCCGTGGGTCTCACCGCACCTTTGGCCAACCAGATCCTCGCGCTTGGCGGCGTCGCGATGGCTGAGGGCGTCTCGACCTACAAGCCGACCAAGCGCGGCGGCGGTGGTGCGCTCAAGCTGCTGTGGTGGCAGGGGCCGACCCTGCTCAATCCGCATTTCGCCACCGGCACCAAGGACCAGGACGGCGCGCGTCTGTTCTACGAGCCGCTCGCCTGTTGGGATCCCGACGGCAATATGAAGCTGGTCCTGGCCGCCGAAATTCCCTCGATCCAGAACGGCGGCCTCGCCGCCGACGGCAAGTCGGTGACCTGGAAGCTCAAGCCCGGCGTCAAATGGCATGACGGCACGCCGTTCACAGCCGACGACGTCGTGTTCAACTGGGAATATGCCAAGGATCCGGCGACCTCCGCACTGACGATCGCGACGCTCCGCGACATCACGGTCCAGAAGGTAGACGACCTCACGGTCCGCATCCTCTTCAACAAGCCGACGCCGTTTTGGGCCGACGCTTTTGTCGGGGCTCCCAATACCATCATCCCGAAACATCTGTTCAAGGACTATATGGGGTCCAAATCGCGGGAGGCGCCGACCAACCTCTCGCCGGTCGGCACCGGCCCCTACAAGTTCGTCGAGTTCAAGCCGGGCGATCTCGTCCGCGGCGTGATCAATCCCGATTATCACATGGCCAACCGCCCCTATTTCGATTCGATCGAGATGAAGGGCGGCGGCGACGCCGTCTCTGCCGCGCGCGCGGTGATCCAGACCGGCGAATATGATTTCGGCTGGAACATTCAGGTCGAGGACGACGTGCTGCTGCGCCTGGAGAAGGGCGGCAAGGGAAAGACCGTCTACGCCGTCGGCGGCGACACCGAATTCATCGCGCTGAACTTCACGGATCCCAACACGGAGGTCGATGGCGAGCGCTCCTCGATAAAGACCAAGCACCCGCTGTTTTCCGATCCGGCGGTGCGCAAGGCGCTCTCGCTGCTGATCGATCGCGAGTCGGTCAAGAAGGCGATCTACGGCCGCGCCGGGCGCACCACCGCCAACTTCCTCAACGGGCCCGAAAAGTTCGTGTCCAAGAACACATCGTGGGAGTTCAGCGTCGAGAAAGCCTCGAAGATCCTGGACGACGCCGGCTGGAAGCCGGGCGCCGACGGCATCCGCGAGAAGGACGGCAAGAAGCTGAAGCTCCTCTACCAGACCGCGATCAACGGGCCGCGCCAGAAGACGCAGGCCATCGTCAAGCAGGCCTGCCAGAAGGCGGGCATCGACGTCGAGCTGAAATCGGTCGTCGCCTCCGTGTTCTTCTCCTCCGACGTCGGCAATCCCGACACCTATTCCAAGTTCTACGCCGACATGGAGATGTTCCAGATCCCGCTGAGCCAGCCGGATCCGTCGCAGCACATGCGTCGCTACCTTTCGAACCTCGTTGCCACCAAGGAGAACAAGTGGCAGGGCACCAACTTCCCGCGCTGGGTCAACAAGGAGTACGACGCGACCATCCTGGCCGCCGACGGCGAGATGGATCCAGTCAAGCGCGCGGCGCTCTACATCAAGGCCAATGACCTGATGTACCAGGACATCGTTTTCATCCCGGTGCAGCACCGCCTGAAGGTCGAGGCGGCCGCCAACAATCTGCGCCCGGTCGTTTCCGGCTGGGCCAACGAGACCGACAATTTGTTCGACTGGTACCGCGAAGAATGATCACGCACGCCTAGAGCGGTCCTTCTTCATGAGCCAGTATGTCCTGCGTCGCCTCCTGATCGCGATTCCGAGCCTGCTCGGAATTTCGCTCGTGCTGTTCGTCGTGCTCGCACTCGCCCCGGGCGATCCCTTCTCGGAGCTGGCGACCAATCCGAACGTGCCGCCCGAAGTCGCTCTCGCGCTTCGGGCGAAGTTCGGCCTCGACGATCCGATCTACCTTCGTTACCTGCACTGGCTCAACGCCATGCTGCACGGCGACTGGGGTTTCTCCTTCGTCAGCCGGATGAACGTCGACACGCTCATTCTCCAGCGACTGCCAACGACGCTCTACGTGATCGGCTCGGCGCAGATTCTGGCGCTCCTGATCGCGATCCCGGTCGGGGTCTATGCCGCGACGAAACCTTATTCGCTGTTCGACCAAGTCGCCAACACGCTCGCCTTTGTCGGCTTCTCGCTGCCGACCTTCTTCACCGGTATCCTGTTCATCCTGATCTTCTCGGTCACGCTGGACTGGCTGCCTTTCGTCTACACGACCGACATCAAAGGCACTGGTATTCACTGGGTGCTGGAGATGATCCGTCAGGCGATCATGCCGGTGGCGGTGCTCGGCCTGTTCCAGGCTGCGTCGATGACGCGTTTCGTGCGCTCCGCGATGCTCGACGTCATCCGGCTGGACTACGTCACCACCGCGCGCGCCAAGGGCATCGGCCAGCGGCGGGTGATCATCAAGCACGTGATGCGCAACGCGATGATTCCGGTCGTCACGCTGATTGCGTTGCAAATCCCGGCGGTGTTCGGCGGCGCCATCGTCACCGAGCAGATTTTTCGCATCCCCGGCATCGGCTCGCTGCTGATCTCCTCCATCCTTTCCAACGACACGCCGGTGGTGATGGCCGTCACCTTCGTCTTTGCGTGCCTGGTCGTGCTGTTCAATCTCATCGCGGACGTTCTTTATGGCTGGCTTGACCCTCGCATCTCCCTCCGCTGAGCGGCGCGTCTACTCGCCCTGGCGCGAGACGTGGCGGCGCTATGGCCGGCACAAGCTTGCCGTGGTCAGCGCGTTCCTGCTCCTCGTTCTGATCCTGGCGGTGGTGGTCGGCCCCTTCGTCTGGCGGGTCAAGATCGACGACATCGATATCGTGGCGGGCATGCAGGGGCCGTCTCTGGCCCATCCCTTCGGCACCGACGATCTCGGGCAGGATATCCTCGCCCGGATGATCTATGGCGGGCGCATCTCGCTGGCGGTCGGTCTCGCCGCGATGCTGGTCTCGGTCTTTGTCGGCGTGCTGATCGGCGCGCTCGCCGGCATGTCGCGCGGCGCGCTCGGCCATGGGCTGATGTGGCTCACCGATCTCTTCCTGTCGCTGCCGCAATTGCCCCTGCTGCTGCTGCTGATCTATCTCTTCCGCGACGGGCTGAAGGCCGCTTTCGGCCCCGAGGGCGGCATTTTCATCCTGATCGTGCTCGTGATCGGTGGCTTGCGGTGGATGCCGGTCGCCCGCCTCGTTCGCGCCCAGTTCCTGTCGATCCGGGAGAAGGAATTCGTCGAAGCCGCGCGCGCGCTCGGGGCAAGCCCGGTGCGGCAGGTGGTGCGCCATATCCTGCCCAATGCGCTCGGTCCGGTGATCATCGCCGGCACCATCGACGTGGCCGCCGCCATCATCGCGGAATCCACGCTGTCCTTCCTCGGCCTCGGCTTCCCTCCGGATACGCCGACCTGGGGCCGGCTGCTCTATGATGCCAAGGACTTTCTCGACATAGGCCCGCATTGGGCGCTGTTCCCGGGCGGCGCAATCTTCATCGCTGTGGTCGCCATCAACTTCATCGGCGATGGCCTGCGCGACGCGCTCGATGCGCGGCGGGTGATCTGATGGCGCCGCTGCTCGAGATCAAGGGACTGAAAACCCACTTCTCCACCGACGACGGCATCCTCCAGGCCGTCGACGGTGTCGACATCTCCATCAACCGCGGCGAGACGCTCTGCGTCGTTGGCGAATCCGGCTGCGGCAAGACCGTCACCGCGATGTCGATCCTGAAGCTGATCGCGATGCCGCCGGGGCGCATCGCGGCAGGCGAGATCATCTTCGAGGGCCGCGATCTCGTGCCGCTGACGAGCAGTCAGCTCGACGAGATCCGCGCCAAGGAGATCGGCTTCATTTTCCAGGAGCCGATGACCTCGCTCAATCCGGTGCTGACGATCGGCGAGCAGATCGCCGAAAGCCTGCGCCGCCATGAGAACGTCACCAGGAAGCAGGCGCTCGAGCGCACCATCGAGATGCTCAAGCTGGTGCAGATTCCCAACGCCGAAGGCCGCGTTCACAACTATCCGCATCAGTTCTCCGGCGGCATGCGCCAGCGCGTGATGATCGCGATGGCGCTTGCGTGCAAGCCGAAGCTGATCATCGCCGACGAGCCCACCACGGCTCTCGACGTCACCATTCAGGCGCAGATCCTCGACCTGCTCCAGGACATGAAGGAACGCTTCGGCATGGCGGTGATGTTGATCACCCATGCCATGGGCGTCGTCGCCGAGACCGCGCAACGCGTCGTCGTGATGTATGCCGGCAAGGTCGTGGAGGAGGCGCCTGTCGACGACCTCTTCGGCAATCCCGGCCATCCCTATACCCAGGGATTGATCCGCTCGATCCCGCGCATCGATCTCGCCAGCGAGCACAAGCTACGGCTGGAGGCGATCGGCGGCTCGGTGCCGATCCTGATCAATCCGCCGGTCGGCTGCCGCTTCGCTCCGCGCTGCCGCCACGCCATGAGCGTCTGCACCGAGAGGGAGCCGCTGCTGCGCGAGATCGCGCCCGGCCACCGCATGGCCTGTCATCTGGGAGATACGCAGTTGGGAGGCGCAGCATGACCGAGCCTTTGCTCCGCGTCAGCGGCCTGAAGAAATATTTCCCCGTGCATGGCGGGCTGTTGTCGCGCCAGGTCGGCAGCGTTTACGCGGTCGACGGGGTCTCGTTCTCGGTCAATCGCGGCGAGACGCTCGGCCTCGTCGGCGAATCCGGCTGCGGCAAGTCGACGACGGGACGCTGCGTGCTGCGCCTGATCGAGCCGACCGACGGCGAGGTCGTGTTCGACGGCCAGGACGTCGGCCAGCTCGGCGGCACCGATTTGCGCGCGATGCGGCGAAACATGCAACTCGTGTTCCAGGACCCGTTCGCCTCCCTCAATCCGCGCATGACGGTCGGCGCCATCCTCGGCGAGGCGCTCGTCATCCATAAGCTCGGCTCATCGGCCAAGGAGCGCGAGGATCGCGTCGCGAGCTTGCTGGTGAAGGTCGGTCTCAAGGCCGAGCACATGCGCCGCTATCCGCATGAGTTTTCCGGCGGCCAGCGCCAGCGCATCGTGATCGCGCGCGCGCTCGCGGTCGAGCCGAAGCTGATCGTCTGCGACGAACCGGTGTCCGCGCTCGACGTCTCGATCCAGGCGCAGGTCATCAATTTGCTGGAAGATCTCCAGGCCGAGCTGAACCTCACCTATCTCTTTGTCGCGCATGATTTGTCGGTGGTCGAGCACATCTCCGACCGCGTCGCGGTGATGTATCTTGGCCGTATCGTCGAGCTCGCCAAGGCCAGCGACCTCTACCGCAATCCGCAGCATCCCTACACGAGGGCGCTGTTATCAGCGGTGCCGGTGCCCGATCCCAAGCTCAAGCGCGAGCGCATCCGCCTCAAGGGCGACGTTCCGAGCCCGATGAAGCCGCCGTCGGGCTGCCACTTCCACACCCGTTGTCCTATCGCCCAGCCGCGTTGCGCGGAAAGCGCACCGGAGCTGAAGGAAGGAGCGGGCGGGCACTTTGTGGCGTGCCATCTCGCCTGACGCCGACAAATGCGGAGCGCGCATTCATGCGTGAAGCAGGCCGTGCTCCG
Source organism: Bradyrhizobium sp. Ken01 (assembly GCF_055807355.1). Taxonomy (NCBI): domain Bacteria; kingdom Pseudomonadati; phylum Pseudomonadota; class Alphaproteobacteria; order Hyphomicrobiales; family Nitrobacteraceae; genus Bradyrhizobium; species Bradyrhizobium sp. Ken01. The sequence continues at coordinate 18,528 of NZ_JBVVPC010000045.1, read as the reverse complement.
AAAGGGTCCGCCTGAAAGTCTCAACCGAGGTGTGGTGATGCGCGAACAGACCCGCCTCTCGCGCGCCGGCGACGTTGGGCATGAGATCGTCGACGAACAGGACGCTCTCCGGTTTGACGTCGAGCTCCGACAGACAAAGGCGGAAGCAGCCCGGGTCCGGCTTCGCCGTCTTGAACCGGGCCGAGGCGTAGATTCGCGAGCCGAACAGCGGCGGCAATTCCGGCAGCAGCGCAGCGATATGGTCGGCGACCAGCGTGGTGTTGTTGGTCAGGACGGCAACGTCGACGGTTTGCCGCAAGCTGCCGGCAATCTCCAGCATCGCACGATCGGCCTGCATCGAACGGCGTCGCGCCTCGATCCACTCGTCCAATGACAGCGGATAGCCGATGCGGTCACCGAAACCCTGCAAATACTCCGCGGCATCGAGAGTGCCGGAATCGCCGAGCAGCTCGAAGCCGCTGTCCCAGATCGCCTTGTGGACGGATTCGCTCGTGGTCCCGGCAACCTTCGCCAGCGATGCGACACGCTTTGCCCTGTCGTAGTCGCAGAGGACATTGTCCATGTCGAAGAGGATGAGTTTTATTCTACCAGCCACAGCAGCACTCTCGGATTGGCCGAACATCCGGCCGTGATCCAAGCCATACCGCGCTGGAGCGCAGGCGACAATCCGAGGCAACGGTCGATCCGTCACGCGCTCCTGGCGGGCCAGGGAACGACCTGCCCCGACATCACCAGCCGGTCACGGCCGTTGTCCTTGGCGGCGTAGAGCGCGCGATCGGCGGCGACGACCAGCGTGCTGCAGTCCGTCGTGGTTTGAGACGGAAGACTCGTCGCGCCGCCAACGCTTGCGGTCACGAGGCGCGAGGGGGGACTTTGCGCATGCAGAATGGCGAGATCGTGCAGCGCCTTGCGAATTGCTTCGCCGACCTCGGCGCAGCCCTCGGGGCCGGTGTTCGGCAACAGCACGGCGAATTCTTCGCCACCGTAGCGCGCCGCGAGGTCGGCTGGGCGCTTGGTGTGGGCTGATAGCATCCGGCCCAGCGCGCGCAGGCACCCGTCGCCCGCCGGATGTCCGTAATGGTCGTTGAACTTCTTGAAATGGTCGACATCGATCAGCAGGAGCGAGAGCTGGGTGCCGTCGCGCCTTGCGCGCGCCCATTCGTCCACGAGACGCTCGTCGAAGGCGCGCCGGTTGGCGAGGCCGGTGAGGCCGTCGGTCGTTGCAAGCGAGGCGAGCTTGTCCTGAAGATCCTTCTGCTCGGTCATGTCGCGCACCACCGCGACGACGCCGTCGATCTCGCCGCTGTCCGACGCCAGGGTCACGTGCAAGGCAGCCTCCGCCCAGATCTCGCCCTTGTCGCGATGACGCTGGCGATAGACGAACCGCGCCTCCTCGGCCTCGCCATTCCTGAGCGCAGCGATGGCCTGCTCGACGCGCTCCATGTCGTCGGCGTGAATGCCCGCCAGTGCCGAGGTGGCCAGCAGCTCCTCGGAGGACCAGCCCGTGATGCGTACGCACGAGGGAGAAACGTAGAGCAGCCGGTTGTCCAGCCCGATCCGGGTCACCATGTCGCTGGATTGCTCGGCCAACAGGCGGAAGTTTGCTTCGTTGACGACGAGGGCCTGGGCCATGCGCTGCCGCTGCGCGAGCTGACGGACCAGGTAGAAGCCGATCACCGCGATTAGCAGCACGAGGCCGAGGACGAAGGTCGTGCGCGCGGCGGCAGCGCGCCGCCAGGGCGCCAGCACGTCGTCCCGCGACTTGCTCGCGAGCACCATCAGAGGATAGCGGCTGCTGCGCTGGTAATAGCTCAGCCGCTGCACGCCATCGAGCGGTGATTTGAAATAGTAGACCGCCGCGGCGGGACGGCTTTCCCAATCCCTAAACAACGGCGTACTGGACAGGTCACGCCCGACGAAGGCGGCAACATCATCGCGGCTGCGTGCCAGCAAAATGCCGCCATTGTTGAGCAGCGATGTCGAGCCGTTTGGACCGATGTCGAACCGTTCGTAGAACTTGACGAAATAGCCGACGTCGATCGTGAGCAGGGCAACGCCGGCAAAGCCACCGTCGGCATCGTTGATCCGGCGAGATGCGGTGATGATCCATTGTCCACCGGATCGGCTCTTGACGGGCGGTCCGATCAGCGTGCCCGTTTCCGGAGAGTCGCGATGGCGCTGGAAATATTCGCGGTCGCTGTTGTTGAGCTTGGAGAAGTCGAGGTGCTCGGTCGTGGCAAGCCACTGCCCGGTCGCGTCATAAACGAAGATCCCGCGGATGCGATCCGATGATTTCCGTGTCGGCAGATAGGCCTGAAGCTTGGTAATCGTGTCCGGACCCGTCCCGTCGATTTCGAGCCGATGGACCAGGCCTACGAGGATCGTATCAACGAGTTCGAACGTGTCGTCCGCGTGCTGGATCAGCGAATGCGCCAGATTGGCGACGTCGATCTCGGCGTTCCTGAGTTCGGCGTTGCGGGTTTCCCATTCGCGCCAGCCGCTCAAGCCGAGGATGGCGAAGCAGGTCAGTATGACGAAACCCGCCGCCCAGAGCGGAAGGCGCGTCTTTCCGAGTTCGCGGCCCGTGGCCATCAGGCTTGCTCCATTCCGGCGCAAACCTCCCACTTTGGCCTTAACGGCCTGTTGCAACATCCGTGCGGATTGTGCGCTTCCGGTCGGAACAGTCCTCGATAATTGACGGGCTATTGTCGAGCTAACCAGGCTGGCCTCGGGCGTCGGTTTCGCCTGGCCTTTCTGCCTCATTCATCCAGCGTGAAGCCGACGCGCAGCGTAACCTGGTAGTGGCGCACGGCACCGTTCTCGATATGGCCGCGCGTTTGCACCACCTCGAACCATTTCATCTCGCGAACGGTCTTGGCGGCCCGGCTGACCGCGTTCTTGATCGCGTCCTCGATCGAGGTCTCGGACGATCCGACCAGTTCCAGGATCTTGTAGACGTGATCGTGCTCGGCTGTGGGCATCGCAAGTCTCCCCTCTTGTGCTGTGGCAGTGTGGCGTGTCGCCGACAATCGGCGCCTGTGGAAACGTCTGGCCTCGGCTTTGAACGGGCGCCGGCGCTTCAAGTTCCGTCCTTTGAGATCTGCCAGCTCACCTGGTTCGAGACGCTCCGTCTGCATCGACAGGCATGCTGATCGTTCTCGTGATCAGCGTGGTCTCCGCCGCAATCATCCATGACAAGCCGCTTGGCTCCCGCGAATGAGCAGCGCTTGCACTCACGCTCGGGAGACGCTTGCCTTGCAGCGGGTGTAGAGGCTCAACTCCGCGGACCGCAGCCTGACGCGCGGAGCCGAGATTGGTGCCGCAGTTCGGCGCTCCCTTACGGATCCAGCTCCGTATCCCAGTAGAGGTAGTCCAGCCAGCTGTCGTGCAGATAGTTCGGTGGGAACAGGCGGCCGTTGCGGTGGAGCTGGTGCACGGTCGGCGCGAACGCGTGCTGGCGTGGAAACATCTTGGCCTGCACCGGCGTGAGATTGCCCTTGCGCAGATTGCAGGGCGAGCACGCCGCGACCACGTTCTCCCAGGTGGTCTGGCCGCCTTTGCTGCGCGGGATGATGTGGTCGAAGGTGAGGTCTTCGGGCGAACCGCAATATTGGCAGGCGAAACGATCGCGCAGGAAGACGTTGAATCGGGTGAACGCAGGGTGCGTGGTCGGCTTGACGAAGGATTTGAGCGAGACGACGCTCGGCAGCTGCATTTGCAGCGTGGGACTATGGACCGCCTGATCGTAATGCGCGACGATGTTGACGCGGTCGAGGAATACCGCCTTGATCGCGTCCTGCCACGACCACAAAGACAGTGGGTAGTAACTCAGCGGCCGGAAGTCCGCATTCAGCACCAACACCGGCCAATGGCCTTGCGAGACATGTGCGTTCAAGTAACGCTCCTGGCCTCCAATGTACGCTGCGAAGCAGCACGTAACTGACATACTACATGCAGCGTGACGGGATTGTGAAGCCCGTTGAGCGACTTATTCCGGCGCAAGCAATGCGGCCGGGGGGTGGCAAACCGCGCAAAACGCCATGATTTCCAGGTCCGAGGCCGCGGAGGCAGCGTCGTCCTGACAGCGCGACGTGGATGTGCCGAGGCAGCTAGTCCCGCACCCGCTCCAGCTTCTGCAAACATCGCGTCGCGCGCACCGCGGCCGGCATCTCCTCGTCCGGAAAGCTGGTCTTCCAGTCGGTGACTCCGACCTCGCCGACATAGATGTCACCCCTGGAATCCAGCGCGATGCCGTGCGGTGCCAGGAACTTGCCGTTCGCAACGCCCGGGCCTTCCTCGCCGCCGAGCCGCGCGATGCGGTTGCCTTTTGCATCCACAATCGACAACCGCGGGCCGAGATTGGGCACCTTGCGGTTGACCGCGAGGCCGGGGCCGAGTTCCCCGATGACGAAGGTCGGGCTCTTGCCGCCACCGCAGCAGCATAGCGCACAAGGGCGGTGCAGATTGTTCCACTGCGTCTCGTACCTGCCGTTGCCGTCGAACACCTGCACGCGATGGTTCTCGCGGTCGGCGACATAGACAAAGCCGTCGCCATCGGTGGCGATGTTGTGCACGATGTTGAACTGGCCGGGGTCGGTGCCGGGCTCGCCCCAGCTCGTCATCAGCTTGCCGTCGGGCGTGAACTTGTGCACACGCGCATTGCCATAGCCGTCGGAGACGTAGATTTCGCCCTTCGGCGACAGTGCAGTGTGGGTACAGCGGTGGAAGGGATCGCCGCTCATGAACGGCGACGGTTTCTCGGGGATGCCGATCGTCAGCAGCACCTTGCCGTCGGTGGTGCACTTGCGCACGGTGTGGTCGCCGTCATCGGTGCAATAGAGATTGTCGTCGGCATCGATGTGCAGGCCGTGGGCGCGCGAGAACAGGCCTTCGCCCCAACTGCGCAAGAAGTTGCCCTCGCGATCCAGCACGACCATCGGATGGGCCCCGCGGTTGAAGACGTAGACGCGGTCCTTGCTGTCGACCGCGACCGAGGCGACGTCGGTGAGCTGCCATCGGTCCGGCAGCTTTGCGAAGTTCTCAACGACGCGGTAGCGGTGCTCGCCGGTGCCGAGAATGGCTGGCATTGAATGTCCTCTCCTGTTGTCATTCGGGGGCACGCGCAGCGTGAACCCGGAATCCGTCGTACGGCATTTTCGAGGAGGAATGGATCCCGGGTTCGCGCTGCGCGCACCCCGGAATGACGGCTGTGTTCATGTCCGCCCCAGAATCCCTTCCTCGATCGCCTTGATCTGGACCGCCAGATATTTGGAGTTGATCCGGCATTGCGCGAGGCTGCCGGCGATGAACCAGAGGCCGGGCTGCCCAGTGCGCACATACATGTTGCGCAGTTCGAGGCCGTCGCCAAAGCCCCAGATCGGGCCGACCCGGTCAGCGACGGCCTCGCCGAACAGTTTCCGCACCAGATATTCCTGCGTCTTGTAACCGGTCGAAAGCACGATCAGGTCAGCCGGAACGGTCGTGCCGTCCTTCATCCGGACGCCCTCGGCGACGAAGCCCTCGATGTCCGAAAACTGCCTGAGCTTGATCGCGCCTTCGACGATGAGGTTGGAGCAGCCGACGTTGAAATAATAGCCGCCGCCACGGGTGAGGTATTTGAACTGCCAACCGGTGCCGGCCTCGCCGAAATCGAGCTTGAAGCCGACGCTGGAAAGGCCGTCAAGCAGCTCCTTATCAAGCTGCTTCGACTGCTCCGTTAGCATCACATGGGTCTTCTTCGCCAGCGGCGTCGGCATCGAGGTCGCGATCAGATCGTTGTCCTCGATCGTGCCCTCATTGTAGGTCGCATAAGCGAGTTGGGCCGACGGCTCGATGTTGGTGACCAGCGTCGGCGAGCGCTGCACCAGCGTCACTTCGGCGCCGCTGGAGTGAAGATCCTGCGCGATGTCGTGGCCGCTGTTGCCGGTGCCGATGACGATGGCGCGTTTGCCTGCCCAGGTCTCGCCGTCCTCGTAGCGGCTCGAATGCAGCAGCGTGCCCTTGAAGTTATCGAGGGTCGGAATAGCAGGCACATTGGCGATGCCGCTGACGCCGGTTGCCATCACCACATGGCGCGGGTGCACGGTCCGTTTGCTGCCGTCGGCGCGTCGCAACGTGACGGTCCAATTGCCCTTGGCATCGTCGTAGGCGCCGCCTTCGAATTCGGTGCCGGTCCAGAAGTTCAGCTCCATCGCGTCGACGTAAGCTTCGAACCAGTTGGCGAGCTTGTCCTTGGGGATATAGGTCGGCCAGCTCGGCGGAAACGGCATGTAGGGCAAATGATTGACCTGCACCTGGTTGTGCAGGGTCAGCGCGTGATAGCGCTTGCGCCAATTGTCCCCGATCCGGGCCTCGCGATCGACGATCAGGGTGTCGATGTTCAACTGCTTCAGCCGCGCCGCAATCGCGAGCCCGGCCTGGCCGCCGCCGACCACCAGCACGGCGGGATCGCGACCGGCATAGTCGCGCGCGGCGTTGCGCAGGTCGAGCCAGTTCGGTCCACGGAAGTCGCGCGAATAGGCCTGGCCGCGCGGCCGCGAGGTGCCGAGCTGCTCCTCGAAGCCCTTGAGCTCGTCGAGCGCGGTGAGGAGCGTCCACGCTTTCAGGCGGTCGCCGTCGGCGGCGTCGGGCACGAGCCGGACGATGCCGCTGCCGCGCCCCAGTGCGGTTTCGAAATTGAAGATGGCTTCGATCGTGTTGGTCCCGGCACGCGTGATCCAGCGCGGTGGAGCCCGGTTCGGCGCGATCTTGAAATGGCTCGGCGCGGCCTTTGCCGCGAGCGTTGTCAGCCCCCGTTTGATCAAGTCGCCGCCGGCAAGCGTTTGCAGATTCCAGCTCAGCGCCAGCACATCGCGCCAGTAACTGTCGGCAAGGAAAAGACCATCCAGCCCAGCGCCATCAGGTGCGCCAAGCGTGCGCTCGAATTCGTCGAGCCAGGCTTGCGCGGATGCGGCAATATCCTTGGTTCTGTCCAGCATGCGCGACCTCGTGCCGTCTTCGCGGCGTTTCCTCTGAGGTCGAACGCTATACTGGAAAGAGGGTCATCGAAAGCGCTTTACCCGGTCAGTGAAAGCATGTGGCCCTGCTCAGGCGGAATGCGCCCGTGAGCGTTATGAGATGCCCGGGCCACGCTCGCCGAACTGGAGTGTGTGACGAAAAAGGCTCCACCTGAGTGGAGCCTCCTCGTGCTTTGGTTTGGCTTGCGTCGCCCTATCTGCCACGCATCCCGGCGCCGTACAGCTCACGCTCGCGGCCGACATCGTCGGGAGACAGCGGTGGGCTTGCGGCATCGAAGCCGTTCCAGCCGGACTTTTGCCAGGCGGTGCTGCGTTCCTGCAGGTTCACGGCCTTCTCATGCAGAAGGGCGTCGAGACGCGTGCGGTCCTGGTCGGGTACCCGCGCCGATACCAGCGTTCCGCCGCGACGGACACCTTCTGCGTAGCGTGACGCATCATCCTTGGAGACGCCGGCTTCGGTCAGCGCGCCGACGATGCCGCCTGTCGCGGCGCCGGCCGCGGCACCAACTGCGGTCGAAGCCAGCCATCCGGCAGCAACCACCGGGCCGAGTCCGGGAATCGCCAGCAAGCCAAGTCCTGCAAGCAGGCCCGCCGCGCTTCCGAGGCCCGCGCCGATGCCGGCACCCGTGCCGGCGCCTTCGGCGCGATCGTCGACCCCGTCGCGATCACGGTCGACCTTGCCGGTGGATGAGCCGTACCAATTATCGGAGTTGTTCGCGACGATGCTGATGTCGGAGTGCGGCACGCCCGCGGCCTCCAGACGCCTGACCGCACGTTCCGCATCCGAATAGGTGTCATAGAGTCGAGAAATGGTGGTGGTCATGTTTTATCCTCCTTACTTGGCGGGGTTCACGTTGCCCTGGAAATCGACACTCACGTCCGCCTTGGTGCCGGCCTTGTCGGCCTTGCCGCGCCAGACGCCGTTGTCGTCCTTTTTCAGGCCGGACACATTGGAATAGCCCGCGCCCTCGATCTTCGACTTCGCCTGTCCCTCGGTGAAGCTGTTGCGGCCTGCGACGGGTGCGTTGGAGTTGTTGTGATCAGAGCTGTTGACGGCGTTGTTGCCCGGGCCGCTTTGTGCCTTTTGCGACTGTGCGCTTACGGGCATTGATCCGAGCAGCAGGACAGCCGCAGCGAGCGAAATTAGACGTGACATAGTTTATCCTCCGGCAGTGATTGTGCCGGTCGACAACAGACGAGATTCGAATTGGTTGCGGCAGCTCGGAAATCGAAGCGCGTGGATTCAACGTTCTCGAATTCTCAAGAATCCAGGAACGATTGCCGCTCTTTCCCGTTTATGCGGTCTGCACTTTGCGCGAGAAGTTTGTATTCGATAAGCTCGGCTGGCATCGATCATGGGCCGAAAGTGAGCTCCCGGCTCACGTCGCCCAATAGGGCTCCCGCAGCTTGCGCTTGAAAATCTTTCCCGTTGCCTCGCGCGGCAGCGCGTCGCGGAATTCGACGTTCTTCGGCACCTTGAAATTGGCAAGCCGCTCGCGCAGGAACGATCGGACGGCGTCGGCCGAGAGCTCGGCATCCGATTCAGGCTCGACAAAGGCGCACAGCCGTTCGCCGAATTCCGCGTCGGGGATGCCGAACACGGCACAGTCGCGCACGCCGGGCATTCCAATCAGAAGGTTCTCGATCTCGGCGGGATAGATGTTGACGCCGCCGGAGATCACCATGTCGCGCTTGCGGTCGCACAGGAACAGATAGCCGTCCTCGTCGAGGTAACCGACGTCGCCGACGCTGACGAGGCCGTCACGGCCGGCCTCGGCCCTTGCCCCCGATCTGCCGTGATAGTCGAAATCGGGCACCGCCGTCTGGCGCATGTAGATTTCGCCGACTTCATTGGCACCGCACGGGCTGCCGTCATCGCGGAAGATCCTGACGATGCCGCCTTCGATGGCGCGGCCGACCGTGCCGGGCTTCTTCAGTGCTTCCTCGGCCGAGTGCCACACCGGGATCCCGGTCTCCGTGGAGCCGAAATATTCGTTGATGACCGGTCCCCACCAGTCGATCATGGCGCGCTTGACGTCCGGCGGGCAGGGCGCGGCGCCGTGCACGACGAAGCGCAGCGACGACAGGTCGTAACGCTGCCTGACCGCGTCGGGCAACCGCAGCAGCCGGACGAACATGGTCGGTACCATGTGAATGTGCGTGACGCGGTGGCGCTCGATCAGCGCCAGCAGCTCCTCGGCATCGAACCGCGCCTGGAGGACGATGGTGCAAGCGCTGCGGAACGCCAGCATGCCGTAGGAATGCGGCGCCGAGTGATACATCGGCCCGTTGATCAGCACGATTTGGTTGTCCCGCGGCTTGATGCCGTAGGCGATCCCGCCCACACGTTCCGAGGCGGCCGCCTGTTCGGGCTGCATCGGCATGCGCCGCACGCCCTTCGGCATGCCCGTGGTGCCCGATGTGTAGATCATCGCTGCGGCCCGCCGCGGCGGCTCCTGCGCTTGCGGATGGTCGTCGCGCCAGCGGTCCCAATCGGTCAGTCCCACCGGGATCTCGGTCAGCTCGCGAGGGATCGAGAAGGTCGCTGCGAGTTCGGGCGGGGTCGCGACGACCAGGAGAAGGACATCCGCCGGTATGCCGTCGCGGATCTGCGGCAGCAAATCGGCATGGCAGACCAGGATCTTCGCCCCGCTGTCGGCCAGGATGTAACGGACCTCTTCGGCCTTCAAATGCCAGTTGATCGGCACCACCGGACTTCCCAGCGCGGCCGAGGCCGCAACCACCTCGAACAGGGCGAAATCGTTGCGCAGCATCATCGCGACCGGCGCGGCCTCGGCAAGCCCCAGAGCGCGGAAGCCGCTCATCGCCCGCCTGATCCGGGCCCGGATGTCGTCATAGCTGATCTGGCGTTCGCCGCTGATGATCATGGCGTCTCCTCATCCCGCTCGTCTAGCGATCATCCAGCACGTCGCCGAAGCCGACCCAGCTCTTGCCGTTGAAGCGCCGGAGCTGAAGCTGCTGGAACGGCAGATAGTCGTCGGGGCCGGTCGTAACAGCCATTCCCGGCAGCAGCAGCGGCAGCTTCACATCCTTCAACGAGGCCGCCTGTCGCATGATGTTGTCGCGGCTGATATCATCCCTGCACGCCTTCAGCACCGTCATCAGCAGCGTGGCATAGTGATAGCCCGCGGCGTAGTTGGAGTTGGAGAGGTCCGCGGTCGGCATGTAGCGCTTCATGAAGGCGAAATATTCCTTCACGCCGGCATCGTCGGCCCATTGCGGGTCCATCGTGTCCTTCTGGTTGCTGGACGAGATCAGGCCGACCGCGTTGTCGAGCCCTGCCGGTTCCAGGAAAGAGATCGACGACGCCGAGGTCGGCACGAAGAACAGCTCCGGCTTCCAGCCGATCTCGGCCACGCCCTTGACCATCTGCGAGGTGAACTTGCCGAGCACGACGCCGAACAGCACGTTGGCGCCTGATGCCTTCAAGGTCGAGAGCTGCGAACTGATCGTCGGCGCGCTGGTCTCATAGCTTGCTTCCGCCACGATCATGTTTGCGGCCTTGGTCCCGAGCGCGCGCTTGAACCCCGCGACATAGTCGCGGCCGAAATCGTCGTTCTGCGAGAGGATCGCGATCTTGGCATCCGGCTTGGTCTGCAAAATGTACTTGGCATAGACCACGCCTTCGGATTCGTAGGCCGCCATGCCCGGCATCGTCCACGGGTTCTTCTGTGGATCCGCCCATTTGGTGGCGCCCGAGAGCACGAACAGCTGCGGCACCTTCTTGGCGTTAAGATAGCGCTGCACGGCGCTGTTGGTAGCGGTGCCGAGCGAGCCGAACATCATCAGCACCTCCTCTTGCTCCACCAGCTTGCGGGTCTGCTCGACGGTCTTGGGCGGCGAATAGGCGTCGTCCAGCGTGATGAACTTGACCTTGCGGCCGTTGATGCCGCCTTCGGCATTGACCTTCTCGAAGAAGGCTTCCTGCGTCCGTCCGATCGCGCCGAAGCCGGAGGCCGGACCGCTATAGGGCAGGGTCTGCCCGATGCGAATCTCGTCGCTGCCTTCGGCATGGGCGCTACCGCCAGCGAGCGTCAGCAACGACATGCCGATCAGTGCGGCTGTCAGCTTCATGGTGTCCTCCCGTTTTGTTGTCGGTCCGAGCCTTTAGGCGCTGGCGCGCATCAGGAAATCCTGTCGGGCCTGGTCGAATTCCCGTTTCATCCGGTCGACGAGCTCGGCGACCGGCGGCGCGTCGGCGATCTGGCCGATACCCTGGCCCGAGCCCCAGATGTCGCGCCACGCCTTGGACTTCATGTTGCCGCCGGAGCCGAAATTCATCTTCGTCTTGTCGGCGGCCGGCAGATTGTCCGGATCGAGCCCGGCCGCGGCAATCGAAGGGCCGAGATAGTTGCCGTGCACGCCGGTGAAGAGGTTGGTGTAGACGATGTCGTGCGCGGCGTGCTGTGTCAGCGCGGACTTGTAGGCTTCGTCAGCGTTGGCTTCCTTCGTCGCGATGAAGCGCGTACCGATATAGGCGAGGTCGGCGCCCAGCGTCAGCGCGGAGGCGATTGCGAAGCCGTCGCTGATTGCGCCCGACAGCAGGATCGCGCCGTCGAACCATTGCTTGACCTCACGTACCAGCGCGAAAGGCGAGAGCGTTCCTGCATGTCCTCCAGCGCCTGCGCAGACCAGAATCAGGCCGTCGACGCCCTGCTCGGCGGCCTTGCGCGCGTGCTTGACGTTGATGACGTCGTGGAACACGAGGCCGCCGTAGGAATGTGCGGCCTCGACGAGTTCGGCGGGCGGCCGCAGCGAGGTGATGATGATGGGCGCCCTGTGCTTCACACAGGTCTCCATGTCCTTCATCAGCCGGTCGTTGGAGGCGTGGCAGATCTGGTTGACGGCGTAGGGTGCGACCTTCTTGCCGGGATTGCGCGATTTGTATTCGCCGAGTTCGTCCTCGATGCGGCTCAGCCACTCGTCGAGCTTTTCCACCGGACGGGCATTGAGCGCCGGAAACGAGCCGACAACACCGGCCTTGCACTGGGCGATCACCAGCTCGGGGCCGGAGACGAGGAAGAGCGGCGAGCCGACCACGGGCAGCTCGAGCGAATCCTTCAAGAGAGCCGGCAGCGCCATGATGTCCTCCCGGAAACGCAGCCCGCCGGCAGGCGGATCACGAGGCGTTTCCCTGTTGATCGTCGCGGGCGAGTTGCCGCCCATGTTCATTTGACGCCATTATAGGGTTGGAGTGCGGCCTCCGATCGTTCAATATTGAACGCATGACTATTCAGATTTGAACAGAGGCCGCGCATGGACTGGGACCTTTGCAAGACCTTCGTCGCGGTCGCCGAGACCGGCAGCTTCACCGGCGCGGCACGCCGGCTGCACAGCAGCCATCCCACCGTAAGCCGCAAGATCGCGGCGCTGGAAGCCCAGCTCGGCACCAGGCTGGTGGCACGCGCCGCCGACGGTCTGGCGCTGACCGCGGATGGACGGACACTGCGCGAGCACGCCGAGGCGATGGCGGCGGCCGCGCTGCGGGCGGAGACGGCCGTCTCGGCCGGAGGGCACAAGGCGCGTGGTACCGTCAAGCTGTCGATCGGCGCGACGCTGGCCTCGCATTGGCTGATGCCGCGCCTGCCTGCTTTCCTGCGCGCGCATGATCACGTCCAGCTCGAGATCATCACCCATCCGTTTCCGGCCAGCGTACGCCGGCGCGAGGCGGACGTGGTGCTGCGGCCCTTTGACAGCGGCGAGGAAAATCTGGTCGGCCGCAAGATCGGCCGTCTCGGCACGGGATTTTACGCCTCGCGCGACTACACCGGCGGGCGGTCCTTGCCGGAACGGCGCGGCGAGTGGAAGGGGCACAGCGTCATCGGTTTCGCCGATCAGACCTCTAACGTCCAGCTTGCGCGCTGGAGCGACGTCGTCACGCGTCAGGCCAGGGTGGTGATGCGCTGCTCGTCGCAGGGCGACATGCTGGCGGCGGTCCGCGCCGGACTCGGAATCTCCGCCCTGTCGTGTTTTGTCGCCGAAAGCTATCCCGATCTCGTGCGCGTCGCGCCGCAGAAGCTCGCCAGCGTGGCGGACCTTTGGCTGCTCGCCCATCCCGACCTCGTCGATCTGCCGGCGGTGCGGGCCGTGGTCGACTTCGTCGCCGATTGCGCCCGGACCGATCGCGTTGGGTTGCGGGGCTAAGCTGATCCCGCGATGACGCCCTCGCGTTTTTTCACCGCGCGATAATAGCTCCACCATAGATGCGCCGCCGCACCGCGCAGGGGGCGCCAGGGTTCGGCGAGCGGCGCCATCTGCTTCTCCGTTGGCCGCGCCTGCAAGCCGAGCCCGATGCGAATGCCTTCCTGCACGGCGAGGTCGCCGGCCGGCCAGGCGTCGCCATGGCCGAGGCAGAACAGCAGATAGACGTCCGCGGTCCAGGGGCCGATGCCGGGCAGTGCGATCAGCGTGTGATGCGCGGCATCGGCGTCTTCTTCGGCGAGCACGTCGAGGTTCAGCCGCTGTGCGGTGATCTCGCGCGCGAGATGTTTCAGCGTCTTGATCTTGGCGGCGGACAGGCCGAGCCGCCCCAATCGGTCGGTGCGCGCGCGTCGCACCGCGTCATGGTCGAACGGATCGAAGGCAGCCGACAGCCGTCCCCAGATCGCCGCGGCGCTTGCGGTCGAGAGCTGTTGCCCGCAGACAATGTGGGCAATCCCCGCAAAGCCCGGCTCGCGCCGCCGCAACGTCGGCATGCCGGCAGTCGCCAGCACGGGCTTCAGGCGCGGATCGCGCTTGACCAGCGCGTGGACGGCTTCTTCGAGGTCGGACTGGGTCTCGAGGTGGATGGTCATTGCTTGCTCAACTCGTCCTGCGCGGACTTGACCCGCGCATCCATCTCCTATCGTAACAGAGTGTTGGAAGATGGATGATCGGGTAAGTCCGGCCATGACGAGATTTGTGCATATGTCGCCACCCGTTTTCCGATTTGCCCCCAGTCCGAACGGCTACCTGCACCTTGGCCACGCCTATTCAGCGCTGTTGAATTCCGACCGCGCGCGCGAGACGAGTGGGCGGCTCTTGCTGCGGATCGAGGACATCGACGCGACGCGTTGCCGGCCGGAATATGAGACAGCGATTGACGAAGACCTCGCCTGGCTCGGCATCGCCTGGGAGATGCCGGTGCGGCGGCAGTCGGAGCATCTCGACGCGTATCGGGCGGCACTGGACAGGCTCTCGGCGCTCGGCCTGGTCTATCCCGCCTTCGAAAGCCGCGCCGAGATCGCAAGGCAGGTTGCGGCGCGTGAAGCGGATGGGCCGTGGCCGCGCGATCCGGACGGCGCGCCGCTCTATCCCGGCGCCGCCAGATCGCTGTCCGCCGACGAGCGCGACCGCCTCATCGACACCGGCGCGCCTTATGCGCTTCGGCTCGACATGGCGGGAGCCTGCCGCCGCGCCGCCGGCCTGAGCTGGAACGAACTGGGCGAGGGGCCCGATGGTGAGCGCGGCGTCGTCCCGGCGCGGCCAGAAGCCTGGGGCGACGTCATTGTGGGCCGCAAGGAGACGCCGACCAGCTATCATCTGTCCGTTGTTGTCGACGATGCGCTCCAGGCCATCAGCGAGATCGTGCGGGGCCAGGACCTGTTCCACGCCACTTCGGTCCACCGTCTGCTCCAGGTTCTGCTCGGCCTGCCGGAACCCGTCTACCGCCACCATGGGCTACTTCGTGACGAGGCCGGCCGGAAGCTGTCGAAATCAACCAACTCGACCGGCCTACGTGAATTGCGTGCTGCCGGCGCCACGCCGGCCGGTATCCGCCAGCTGGTGGGATTAGGTTAAGTTTCTCTGGGGGTTAGCCAAACGCCGCCGTGACTCCGGGTGTTCCGCCGTGCCATGCTCACCTGACGGCCCGGGTTCGAAGGGGATACTTCGAAGGGGAGTTATGGCGGCGAAAACGCGCGCAGCGCGCACTACGGGGACGTCCAAGCGAGTGGCTCGGAAGCGCTCCGGGCCGGCCGCCCGGTTGCGCAAGCGCAGCACCAAGCGGGTCGAGCCGGACGTCGTCCAGGCTGCGCTTGCCGCCTTTGCCCATGAGGTCCGCACCCCACTGACCGGCATTCTCGCGATCAGCGATCTGCTCGCGACTTCGGATCTCGGTGAGCGGGAAAGACGCTGGGCCGACACGATCAAGGCCGGTGCCGAGCATCTGGCGAACCTTGCCACCCTGTTCGTCGATGCCGCCAGAACCGGCAAGGGGACCGGCAAGGGCGTCGGAGGTGGAAGCACGCTGCGGCAGGATTTGTTCGACCTGCGGACCCTTGCCCGCAACGCCGGCGATTCGCTGGCCGGTCGCGCCGCAGCCAAGGGTCTCCAAGCCGAGGTCGATATCTCAGAGAATCTGCCCGGGCTGGTGGTCGGTGATCCCGTCCGCCTGCGCGCCGCGCTCGAGAACCTGATCGACAATGCCGTGAAATTCACCGAGCACGGCGGCGTGGCGCTCACGGTCGCGCCTTGGCGTTCCGCCAAGAGCAAGGACAAGACCAAGAGCAGAGGCAAAGCCAAGGGCAAAGGCAGCATCGGCGTCGCCTTCGCCGTGTCCGACAGCGGCATTGGCCTCACCATGGCCGAGATCAAGCGGTTGTTCCGGCCGTTTACCCAAGCCAACGTCACCATTGCCTCGCGCTTCGGCGGCGCCGGCCTGGGCCTGTCGTCGGTGAAGCAACTGGCGCGCGCGATGGGCGGCGACATCACGGTTGCCCCTCGGCCCGGCGGCGGCGCCACCTTCACGTTGACGGTGTCGGTGTGTGCCACGGGATCGGGCAAGTCCCGCAAGTCGAAGGGCGAAGCCGAGATGGATGCGGTCCCGGCGTTGCGCTTGCTCAGCGTCGAGGACAATCCGTTCGGCCGCGTCGTGCTCAACACCATCCTGACCGAGCTCGGTCATCATGCCGAATTCATCGGGCGCGGCGAGGACGCGGTGAACCGGCTCGCGCAGGGCGCCTTCGACGCGGTGCTGATGGATATGGTGCTGCCGGGCATCAATGGCGTCGAGGCGATCAGGCGGATCCGCACCATGGCGACGCCGCTGGCTCAGATCCCCATCATCGGGGTGTCCGGTCGCGGCGAAGACGAAGTCGCTTCACGCGAGGCCGGCGCCGACGCATTTCTGGTCAAGCCTGTGTCTCCGCGGGCGCTAGCGACTGCGCTGCTTGCAGCGACACGCCGTGAGGAAGCCGCGACTTGATGATCGCGGCATTGAGCTCGCCGCCGAAAACGAAGATCGCGGCGATGAAATACAGGAACACCAGCGCGATGATCACCGAGGCGAGCCCCGCATACATCGTCACGTAATTGTTGGCGAAGCGCGCGAGGTACTGGCCGAACACGATGCCCGAGATCAGCGACGCCACGATGGTGAAGACGATGCCGGGCAGGATCTGGAGGAACCGGCGCCGTCCCGCCGGCAGCCAGGTATGCAGGATCATCAGCGCCACCACCAACGCGGCGACGGTGATGCCGTAGCGCAGCCAGGTGAGGATCCTCTCGTTGGATTCAACGAATAGCGGAATGTGCGCACGCGCGGCCTCGATGAGCAGCGGCCCGAGCACGATCAGGAATGCCATGGCGAGCGCGGTGAAGGCCGCAATCAGCGTGTATGCGATCGATTCCAGCCGTAGCCAGTACCAGGGCCGCATCTCCACGACCGCATAGGCGCGGTTGAGCGCGACCCGCAGCGCCTCGACGCCGTTGGAGGCGAAGTAGACCGACAGCACCGCACCGATGGTAAATAGGCCGGTGCGGGTCGTGGTCAGCACGTCGTGGACTTCCCCCGAGATCGAATCCGCGACCTGCTTGGGCCAGACCTGGAGCATCAGGCTGGCCGCCTGATCGGCGAGTTCCTTGGAGCCGAAGAAGCCGGCGAGCGAGGTCAGCACGATCAGGAACGGGAACAGCGCCATCAGCGTCGACAGCGCGATGTGGCTCGCGATCGCCCAGCCGTCATCGGCAAGGAACGTGTAGAACGCGTCCATTACGACAAGGTAGACGGTGCGGACTGCCTTCACGCGCCACCTGCACTGCTGTTGCCGCTGCCGCTTCCCGCGCGCGGGGAGCGTATTCCGGCCTCTTCCCGCAAGTCGGGAGAGGCGAAGAGGATGGGCAGTTCGCGCAAATCCGGATTCATCCAGCTAGCTTCTGATATTATTGGCTTAAAAGCCAGATCGGGAACGCCATGGCGGACCGGCGCGCAGGGTGTTATCTACCCTCGAATGGCATCTCTCCTGAGTACTTTCATCCTGCCGATCGCGGCCGGCGCCGTGGCGTTGGTGCTGCTGCTCGGTCTCATCAACATGATGCGCGGCGGCTCGCCCAACACCTCGCAGAAGCTGATGCGCTGGCGCGTGCTGCTTCAGTTCGTGGCGATCGTCATCGCGATGGTCGCCGTGTGGGCGATGGGGCGTTAACATGGTCGTGCTCAACCGCATCTATACGAAAACCGGTGACGACGGCACGACAGCGCTCGGCTCGGGCGAGCGCCGGCCGAAATACGATCTGCGCATCGAGGCCTATGGCACGGTCGACGAGACCAATGCTGCGATCGGCGTGGTCCGGCTTCACACCAGGGATGCGCCCGAGCTCGACGCGATGCTTGGCCGCATCCAGAACGATCTGTTCGACCTCGGCGCGGACCTCGCGGTGCCCGAACGTGAGGGCAAGGCGGAGCGGCTGCGGGTGGTGGCGAGCCAGGTCGAGCGGCTCGAGCGCGACATCGACGCGCTCAACGACAAGCTGGCACCCCTGACCTCCTTCGTGCTGCCGGGCGGGACGCCAGCCGCAGCCTACCTCCATGTCGCCCGTACGATTTGCCGCAGGGCGGAACGCGTGATGGTGGAACTGGCGGCCCGGCCGGAAGAGCCTGTTGGTGCCGCTGGCATCCAGTATATGAACCGCCTGTCAGACTTCCTGTTCGTGGCCAGCCGCGCCAGTAACGACGACGGCGCCGGCGACGTGCTTTGGGTTCCGGGCCAGAATCGCTGACCCATCAGGCGGCGCATTTCTGGGCGCCAAAATTAGACCCCTTCGCGCGTTGACCGGGCCGGATCAGGCCTTTAGGTTCCGCGCCAGTTGATAAATCCCCTCCCAGATTGAGTGAAAGAGGATCGATGAAGGTCTTGGTGCCGGTAAAGCGGGTGGTCGATTACAACGTCAAGGTCCGCGTCAAGAGCGATGGATCGGGCGTTGAACTCGCCAACGTCAAAATGTCGATGAACCCGTTCGACGAAATTGCGGTCGAGGAAGCGCTGCGCCTGAAGGAAGCCGGCAAGGCGACCGAAGTCGTGGTGGTCTCCATCGGACCGGCGCAGGCGTCGGAAACGATCCGCACCGGTCTCGCCATGGGCGCCGATCGCGGCATCCTGGTGAAGGCCGAGGGCGCGGTCGAGCCGCTCGCCGTCGCCAAGATCCTGAAGAAGATCGCGGACGAAGAGCAGCCGGGCCTGATCATTCTCGGCAAGCAGGCGATCGACGACGACAGCAATCAGACCGGCCAGAT
>NZ_JBVVPC010000044.1:0-65884 GCF_055807355.1 Bradyrhizobium sp. Ken01 | reverse complement strand
CCAGCGCCCGCTCGGCCGGCAAGACGGTGTCGTTCCGCGGGCAAGACGTCGTCATCGAGGAGCTGACCGAACGCGCCCTCGAAGGCGTCGACATCGCCCTGTTCTCCGCCGGCGGCAGCATCTCCAAGAAGTACGCGCCGATCGCGGTCAAGGCGGGTGCCGTCGTCGTCGACAACTCCTCCGCCTTCCGCATGGACTCGAACGTGCCGCTGGTGATCCCCGAGATCAACGCGAACCGCATCCGCGACCACAAGGGCATCATCGCCAACCCGAACTGCGCCGCCATTACGGCGCTGGTGCCGCTGTGGCCGATCCACCAGAACAACCGCATCAAGCGCGTGATCATCTCGACCTACCAGGCGGCCTCCGGCGCCGGCGCTGCCGCCATGGACGAGCTGGTCGAGTCCACCCGCGCCAACCTCAACGGGCAGGTTTATACGCCGAAGGTGATGCCGCATCCCTACGCCTTTAACCTCTTCAACCACAACACGGCGATCGACCCCGACACCGGCTACAACGACGAAGAGACCAAGGTCATCAACGAAACCCGCAAGATCTTCGAGGACGACAAGATCGCGATCGGCGTCACCTGCGTGCGCGTGCCGGTGCTGCGGGCTCATTGCGAGGCCATCACCTTCGAATGCGAGAAGCCGATCACCGAGGACCAGGTCCGCGCCATCATGGCGCGAGCGCCCGGCGTCAAGATCGTCGACGACCGTGCCAAGAACTACTTTCCGATGCCGATCGACGCCTCGGGTCAGGACGACGTCCTGGTCGGCCGAATCCGCAAGGACCTCAGCGACCCCTCCGGGCATTCGATCTCGATGTTCGTGGCGGCGGATCAGCTGCTCAAGGGCGCTGCACTCAACGCGGTGCAGATCGCGGAGCTCCTGCCGCAGCGGCAGATGGCGTAGCGGGTATCGTAGGGTGCTTAGCCAGGCGGCTGCGCGAAGCGCAGTCCGCTTGGCGAACCCGCCTCTTTCGCTTCCGCGGAGACAAACAGTGGTGGGTTACGCTTCGCTAACCCACCCTACCGCTCGCCCGAACAACAAACACGCATCGCCATACGAATAGAACCGATAGCCGGTCGCGATCGCGTGTGCATAGGCCTGCTGCATCGTCTCCAGCCCGGAGAACGCCGACACCAACATGAACAGTGTCGATTTCGGCAAATGGAAATTGGTCAGTAGAATATCGACGGCGCGGAAGCGATAGCCGGGAGTGATGAAGATCGAAGTCTCGGCGGCGAACGGCTCAATGGTGCCGTCCTCGCCGGCTGCGCTCTCGAGCAGGCGCAACGACGTGGTGCCAACCGCGATGATACGGCCGCCGTTCTTGCGCGCGGTGTTGAGCCGTTCCGCCGTCTCGGCCGAGAGCGTGCCCCACTCGGCGTGCATCTTGTGGCCTTCGGTGTCGTCCACCTTCACCGGCAGGAAGGTCCCTGCCCCGACATGCAGCGTGACGCGGTTGATGCCGACGCCACGCGCGTGCAGCGCCTGCTCCAGCGCCGGCGTGAAATGCAGGCCGGCTGTCGGCGCGGCAACGGCGCCTTCATTCGCCGCGAACATGGTCTGGTAGTCGGCGAGATCCCGATCGTCAGGCGTACGTTTCGAGGCGATGTAGGGCGGCAGCGGCGGGCTGCCGAGATCGGCGATGGCTTGATCCAGCGTCGGGCCGTGAAACGAAAATGACAGCGTCACCTCGCCTTCCACGCCCTTGGCCTCGACCTCGGCGTCGAGATGGCCGAGCAGGCAGACCTTGCCCTCATTGCCGAAGCGGATGCGGTCGCCGGCTGTGAGTTTTTTGGCAGGCTTCACGAGCGCCTGCCAGCGCGAGCCGTCGAGGCGCTTGATCAGCGTTGCCTCGATCTTTGGCTCGGTCTCGCGGCCGATGCGACGGCCGCTCAATTGCGCCGCGATCACCTTGGTGTCGTTGACGACGAGCTGGTCGCCCGGCCTCAGCCATTGCGGCAGATCGGCGACGATTTGGTCGCGCAACGTGCCGTGATCGACAACCAGCATCTTCGCGGAGTCGCGCGGGCTCGCCGGGCGCAACGCGATGCGCTCGGGCGGCAGGTGGAAATCGAAGAGGTCGGTGCGCATCGCGTGCTCGGGGCCGTACAGTTGGACCCTCATGGTGAGGAGGCGCGTAGCGCCGTCTCGAACCATGAAGGCCGAGCTGCAGCAGCGGGGCCTTCATCCTTCGAGACGCGCGTTCCGCGCTCCTCAGGATGAGGGTTGAACGCTTACTCCTTATCCGCCGCCATCCGCGCCTTGACGATCTTGTCGGGGTTCTGCACGGGCTCGCCGCGCTTGATCTTGTCGACGTTCTCCATGCCCTCGGTGACCTTGCCCCACACCGTGTACTGGTTGTCGAGGAAGCGGGCGTCGTCGAACACGATAAAGAACTGGCTGTCGCCGGAATCCGGGCTGGCGGCGCGCGCCATCGAGGTGGTGCCGCGCACATGCGGCTCCTTGTTGAACTCGGCCTTCAGCTTCTTGCCGGAGCCCCCGGTGCCGGTGCCCTGCGGGCAGCCGGTCTGCGCCATGAACCCGTCGATCACGCGATGGAACACGATGCCGTCGTAGAAGCCTTCGCGCACGAGTTCCTTGATGCGCGCGACGTGGCCGGGCGCCAGATCAGGCCGCATCTCGATGGTGACGGGGCCCTGCGTGGTCTCGAGGATCAGGGTGTTTTCGGTGGCGCTCATGCTCGTCTCTCTTGGGTTGGGGGTGAAGTCCTGTCAGGTGAAGATTTGCGGTTGCGAAACTGGATCGCGAATGGACGCCCCGCAGCGGCGCCGGCCATCGCATCGGTAAATGGCATCGGCGTGCAGCGTTGCAATGCCTCCATCACCGCGACCCGGTATTGCAGTCGGTCCTCGTCGGAGGCCTCCGCGGATTCATAGGTAATCCTCGGATGGCCCAGAATGTTTCCGGCCCGGTTAAAGCTCACGACGACGGTGATGTCGATCGGGCGGGCCCTGGCGGCGGGTGGCGGCTTCCAGCAGGTGCGCAGATGCCGGAAGATGTCCTGGATGGTGTTGACCTGTGCGTCCGCGGCGACTGCGACCGGGACGCCGAGCAGCAGCACCGCGGCAACCAGCAGGAGCTTGCCACCCCAGCGCGCCATCGTCTCTCCTATTTGATGTCGGAAGCGACCTGCACCTTCACCATCTTGTCGGGGTCGGTGACGGCGCCGCCGCTCGATCCGGGAGGCGCCTTCTTGAGCTTGTCGACGACGTCCATGCCCTGCACGACCTCGCCGATCACGGTGTACTGGTTGTCGAGGCTGCCGCCGTCGGCGAACATGATGAAGAACTGCGAATTGGCGGTGTCCACGCTGTCGCCGCGCCGGGCCATGCCGACGATGCCGCGCGCAAAATGCACCTTGGAGAATTCCTGCTTCAGGTTCGGATATTTCGACCCGCCGGTGCCGTTGAAGTTCTGACCGTCACCAGTCTGTGCCATGAAGCCGTCCATGACGCGGTGAAACGGCACGTTGTTGTAGTAGCCCTCGCGCGCGAGCTGCTTGATGCGCTCGGCGTGCTGGGGCGCGAGGTCCGGTCTCAGCTTGATGACGATGCGGCCCTTGGTGGAGTCGATGACGATGGCGTTGGCCTTGTCGAGGCCGGCCGGCAAGGCTTGCGCGAAGGCCGGCACCGCGAACAGAACCGCGGCAACAAATGCGAGAATTCGGATCATGATAACTCCGGATCAGAGATGAGAAAGGAAACGCGCCGTTATCAGGCGAATTTTGCCTTGAGCTGGGCAGCAACCAGCGGCGGGACGAAAGCCGAGACGTCCCCGCCCATGGCTGCGATCTGGCGCACTAAAGTGGCGGTGATCGGGCGGACCATGGGAGAAGCCGGCAGGAAGACCGTATGCACCTCGGGCGCCATGGCCTCGTTCATGCCAGCGAGCTGCATCTCGTAGTCGAGGTCGGTGCCGTCGCGCAGGCCCCTAATCATGATCGTCGCACCGTGCTTGCGCGCCGATGTCACCGACAGATCGTCAAACGTCGCGGCTTCGAGCACGCAGCCGGCCTGGGCCGCCACCGGCCCGCAGACGTCATGGAGCATCTTGAGCCGCTCCTCGGTCGAGAACAGCGGCTTCTTGCCGGGGTGCACCCCGATCGCGACAACGAGCCTGTCGCACAGCGACACGCTGTGCCGGACCACGTCCAGATGGCCGTTGGTGATGGGGTCGAAGGAACCTGGATAGAAGGCAATGCGGGGCATGGCCACGTCCTACCGCGCCCTGCCCGGCCCGGCAAGCCGGTCCGGTTCCCTGGCGGTTTTTCCGCAAAACCGTGTCGGAATGCGCTGAATTGTTTCGTCCTGAGGGCGGCCACGAAACAAAACGGAGCGCGAACGAAACCATTTCCCGCGTTCGCGAAGACGTCCGGAAACTGGCCATGGTTACTAATCTGGCCAACGAACGACGGGCCGCACACTGGGCGTAGCGGCCGCATCACAGGGGACTGTCATGATCAAGGCTTTTTCGGCGATCGCCATCTCTGCGTGTGTTGCTGCCGCCCTCACCCTCCTGCCCGGCTTCGCCCCCACCGTCGAAGCGAGCGTGCCGCAACCGCTCGCCAAGGGCGACCGGCTCGATATCCGCACTATCGGCAAGGACTGCTCGCGGCAGGCCTGGCCGAATTTCGAGGCGTCCTGCCTTCGCCAGGCCGGCACCAAAGCCGACATCCGCGAGGCCCGCCTCGTGACCGCCAACCGCACTCCGTAGCGCGGGCTGTCAGTTTCGCGTCAGGAAACCTCCCGATAAGTCCCAACGATAAACCGCAAAGATAACCCATGGATATTTGCGACGTCCCGTCGCAGACTGCCCGATGCTCGCGCCCGCCGGAATGACCCGTCGGGCGCGAACCCATCGGGGGGTTACCATTGTCCAGTACGCCCGCAGTCGCCTCCGGCCATCAACCTGATCCACTGCCGCTTGCCATGACCTTGGGCGCCCTCGGGGTGGTCTATGGCGATATCGGCACCAGCCCCCTCTATGCCCTGAAGGAAGCCGCCAAGGCTGCCGCCCACGGCGGCACATTGACGAACGATGCCGTTCTGGGCGTTGCCTCCCTGATCCTCTGGGCGCTGTTGCTGATCATCTCGCTGAAATATGCGCTGTTGATTCTGCGTGCGGACAACCGCGGCGAAGGCGGGATCGTCGCCCTGCTGGCCTTGCTGCATGCCCGCAACGCCCAACCCGGTACCTGGCGCGCGCATCTGCTGGTCGTCGGCCTCGTCGGCGCCGCCCTGCTCTACGGTGATGGCGCGATCACGCCGGCCATTTCCGTGCTCAGCGCCATCGAAGGTCTGAAGGTCGACGCACCCTCGCTCGCGCCGGCGGTCGTGCCCGTGACCGTCGTCATCCTGATCGGACTGTTCATGATGCAGAAGCAGGGCACTGGCTTCATCGGCCGCATCTTCGGACCGGTGATGCTGGCCTGGTTCTTCGTGCTGGCAGTGCTTGGCATCCATGGCATCGTCAAGGCACCGGCGGTGCTGGCGGCGCTGAGCCCGCTCTATGCGTTCGACTTCCTGATCCACCAGGATTTTCATGTCTCCTTCGCGATCCTGGGGGCCGCCTTCCTCGCGGTGACCGGCGGCGAAGCCATGTATGCCGACATGGGGCATTTCGGCCGCCTGCCGATCCGGCTGGCCTGGTTCGCGATCTGCCTCCCCGCGCTGGTGCTGAACTATTTCGGCCAGGCCGCGCTGCTGATCACCGACCCCACCATGATCGAAAATCCGTTCTTCCAGCTCTGTCCTGACGCCCTGCACTATCCGCTGGTCGCGTTCTCGGCGGTCGCAACCGTGATCGCCTCGCAGGCCATCATCTCCGGCGTGTTCTCGCTGACGCAGCAGTCGATCCAGCTCGGCTTCCTGCCCCGCATGCAGATCCGTCACACCACGAGCGACGCGATCGGCCAGATCTATGTGCCATTGGTGAACTGGCTGCTCGCCGCCGCAACGCTCGGCGCCGTCCTGAGCTTCGGCAGCTCGGATGCGCTGGCCGGCGCCTACGGCATCGCGGTGTCGCTGTTGATGGCGATCACCACGCTGCTCGCCGCCCTGGTCGCGATCCAGTGGGGCTATTCGCCATGGCTCGTGGTGGCCGTGAACGGATTCTTCTTCGTGATCGACGTGATCTTCTTCTCGGCCAATTCGATCAAGCTGTTCGAGGGCGGCTGGTTTCCACTGATGCTCGCCGCCCTCGTCGCCTTCCTGATGCTGACCTGGCGAAGCGGCGTGAAGCTCGTCGAAGCGGCACGCGCGAAGCTGCGCCAGCCCGAAGAGGATCTGATCGAGACCGCGGTCAACAAGTGCAGCGCCAGACTCCCCGGGACCGCCGTGTTCCTGGCCTCGGCGCCCCGCGGCGTGCCGCTGGCGCTGACCCAGTTCGTCAAGCACAACCACGTGCTGCACGAGCGCATCGTCCTGGTCACCGTGCTGATCGAGGAACTTCCTCACATCGCCGACGAAGACCGCATCGAGGTGATCGAGATCATTCCCGGCATTACCCGCGTCGTCCTGCATTACGGCTTCATGCAGAACCCGACGATCTACGAAGGGCTGACCCTGGCCTGCCGCCAGGGCAAGCTCCCCGGCATCGACCTCTCCGACATCACCTATTACGTCGGCCGCGAAACCATCATCCCGCGCGAGGACGTGCCGGGCATGTGGGTCTGGCGCGAAACCGTATTCGCCTTCCTGCAACGCAACGCCGAACGCTCCGCCGCGTTCTTCGGCGTGCCGACCAAGCAGGTGGTGGAGTTCGGCACAGAGCTGGAGATTTAGGGCAGTTCGTAGCCCGGATGGAGTGAAGCGAAATCCGGGTTTCTTGCGCCGCGCAGAGAGTCCCGGATTTCGCTTCGCTCCATCCGGGCTACGAGGGGTGACGCATCACTCCCCGTTCGACTCCCCATTTGCCCCATTCCCACTCTCGGCCTCTTCCGTAATATGCTCGACCGAGACGACGTGTTCGTCCTCGGCGGTGTCGAACACGATCACGCCCTGGGTCGAGCGGCCGGCGACGCGGATGCCTTCGACCGGGCAGCGGATCAGCTGGCCCTTGTCGGTGACCAGCATGATTTGATCAGCGTCCTCCACAGGGAACGACGCTACGAGGTTGCCGTTGCGGTTGTTGACGCTCATGGCCACGATGCCTTTGCCGCCCCGGCCGGTGGTGCGGTACTCGTAGGACGAGGTCCGCTTGCCGTAGCCGTTGACGGAGACGGTCAGCACGACCTGCTCCTGCGCCGACATCTCGATGTAGCGCTCCTGGGCGAGCTGGAAGCTGCCGGAGGTCTCCTCGGCCTCGGCGTCCGCCGCCGGCTCCTCGGCCGCAGCTTCGCCGGCGACCGCACGACGCATCTTCAGGTACGCCGAGCGCTCGTCGGACGTCGTCTCGACGTGGCGCAGGATCGCCAGCGAGATCACCTTGTCGCCCTCGGCAAGCGCAATGCCGCGCACGCCCATCGAGGTGCGCCCGGTGAACACGCGCACGTCGGTGACGGGGAAGCGGATGCACTGGCCGCCGGCGCCGGTCAAAAGCACGTCGTCATGCTCGGTGCAGATCTGCACGTCGACGATCGCTTCGTTGTCGTCGAGCTTCATCGCGATGATGCCGGAGCGGCGGACGTCGACGAAGTCGGACAGCTTGTTGCGCCGGACGTTGCCGCCGGTCGTGGCGAACATCACGTCGAGATTGCCCCAAGTGGACTCGTCCTCCGGGAGCGGCATGATGGTGGTGATGCGCTCGCCCTGCTCCAGCGGCAGGATGTTGATCAGCGCCTTGCCGCGCGCATTCGGCGCGGCCATCGGCAGGCGCCAGACCTTGATCTTGTAGACCTGGCCGCGCGACGAGAAGAACAGCATCGGCGTATGCGTGGACGCCACGAACAGCCGGCTGACGAAATCCTCGTCGCGGGTCTGCATGCCGGCGCGGCCCTTGCCGCCGCGGCGCTGCGCCCGGTAGGCCGACAGCGGCACGCGCTTGACGTAACCGGCGTGGGAGACGGTGACGACCATGTCCTCGCGCTGGATCAGGTCCTCGTCCTCGACCTCGCCTTCCTGCTCGATGATGACGGTGCGGCGCGGGGTCGCGAACTCGGCCTTCACTTCGGCGAGCTCGGACTTGATGATTTCAAGCACGCGGTCGCGCGAGCGCAGGATGTCGAGATAGTCGGCGATCTCGCCGGCGAGCTTGTCGAGCTCCTCGCGGATTTCGTCGCGGCCGAGTGCGGTGAGGCGTTGCAGGCGCAAATCGAGAATGGCCCTCGCCTGCTCCATCGACAGCCGGATCGTGCCGTTCTCGCTGATGCGGTGGCGCGGATCGTCGATCAGCGTCAGCATGTCCTCGACGTCCCGGGCGGGCCAATCGCGCGACATCAGGGTGTCGCGCGCGGTGGTCGGGTCGGGCGAGGTCCGGATGACGCGGATCATCTCGTCGATATTGGCGACCGCGATCGCCAGACCGACCAGGATATGGGCGCGATCGCGGGCCTTGGCGAGCAGGAACTTGGTGCGCCGCGTGACGACGCGCTCGCGGAAGTCGACGAAGATCGCCAGCAGGTCCTTCAGATGCATGATCCGCGGACGGCCGCTGTCGAGCGCCACCATGTTGACGCCGAAGCTCGTCTGCAGCGGCGTGAACCTGTAGAGCTGATTGAGCACCACATCCGGCACCGCGTCGCGCTTCAATTCGATGACGACGCGGTAGCCGTCGCGGTCGGATTCATCGCGCAGGTCGCCGATCCCCTCGATCTTCTTTTCCTTGACCAGCTCGGCGATGCGCTCGACCATCGTCGCCTTGTTCACCTGGTAGGGAATCTCGGTGATGATGATCGCCTCGCGCTCCTTGCGGATGGTCTCGATCGCGACCTTGCCGCGCATCATGACCGAGCCGCGTCCGAGGTGATAGGCGGCGCGGATGCCCTGCCGTCCGAGAATGACGCCGCCGGTCGGGAAATCCGGCCCCGGCACGATGTTGATGAGCTCGTCGATGGTGAGCGCGGGGTTGTCGATCAGCGCGACGCAGGCGTCGATGACCTCGCCGAGATTGTGCGGCGGGATGTTGGTCGCCATGCCGACGGCGATGCCGCCGGCGCCGTTGACGAGGAGGTTCGGGAACTTGGCCGGCAAGACCGACGGTTCGGTCTCGTTGTTGTCGTAGTTCGGCTGGAAATCGACCGTGTCCTTGTCGATGTCGGCCAGCAGAGCCAGCGCCGCCTTCGTCAATCGAGCTTCGGTGTAACGATAGGCCGCCGGGGGATCGCCGTCGACCGAGCCGAAATTGCCCTGGCCATCGATCAGCGGCACGCGCATGGAGAAGTCCTGCGCCATCCGGACCATGGCGTCGTAGATCGACTGGTCGCCATGCGGATGATATTTACCGATGACGTCACCGACCACGCGGGCGGACTTGACGTACTTCTTGTCCGGCGTGTGCCCCTGCTCGTTCATCGAGTACAGGATGCGGCGATGCACCGGCTTCAGACCGTCGCGGGCGTCAGGCAGCGCCCGCGCCACGATCACACTCATGGCGTAGTCGAGATAGGACTTCTTCATCTCCTCGAAGATGGAGACAGGGCGAATATCCGAGGGTTGCGCCGGCTGGTCGCCGGGCTTGTCGTCGTCGTCAGCCAAGGGGAAATCCGGTGAGGTTTTATCTGGGAATCATATAGCGCATCGAGCCTCTGATAACCACCCTCGCGGGGTTCTGGGAAGCGCTTTTTCCGCCTATTTTTCCAACAACTTAAGCCCTTGCGAGCGATGTCTCGGACGGCCCCCGCATCGGCCTTGCAAAATCGCCCGTTGCGCGCGGAAAACCGCGCGACGGGCTTGCCCCGCCAGCGCGTTTGCCAAGCCGCAATCCGAGCTCACCCCAAACATGAAGCGGGCCCGGAAATCCCGAGCCCGCCCTGCCGATTAGTGGGATTTTCTGACACAAGATGAGAAGCGCCGCTCATCCGGCCGGTGCCTCCGCATCGAGACGCCGCGTTCTCAGAACGCGGTCGCTCAGAAGGGGATATCGTCGTCCATGTCGCTGTTGCGGCCACCGCCGCCAGCGGCAACGGGGCGCCGCGGCGCGCTGCTGACCGGACCGGAGGACCCGAAATCGCCGCCCGGCTCGTCGCCGAAGCTGCCGCCTCCGCCACCGCCGCTACGACCGTCCAGCATCGTCAGGGTCGAGTTGAAGCCCTGCAGCACGACTTCGGTCGAGTACTTTTCGACCCCGCTCTGGTCGGTCCATTTGCGGGTCTGGAGCGCACCCTCGACGTAAATCTTGGCGCCCTTCTTCAGATACTGTTCGGCGACCTTGCAGAGCCCTTCATTGAAGATCACGACGCGGTGCCACTCGGTCTTTTCCTTGCGCTCGCCGGTTGCCTTGTCGCGCCACGTCTCCGAGGTGGCGACGCTCAGATTGGCGATCGGACGCCCGTCCTGGGTGCGGCGGATTTCAGGATCCTTGCCGAGATTTCCAACCAGAATGACCTTGTTGACGCTTCCCGCCATCTCCGCTCTCCGCTCCGAATGCCATTGAATTCAAGAAGGCCGGTCCGCTCCCCGCGTTCCGCCGTGCCTGTTGAGGCGACCCTATACGCTCGCCGAACGCTTGCGGACGCCGATCAGTCCGTCACCCCTCCGGTTATCCCCACATATAGCATCGACCTCCGGCTCGTTCCAGATTTGTTCTTGGCGAACGACAGCACTGAAGGTGTGAGATCGATCGGCCGATGTGCTGCGGGAAGGCACGGGTAGATTGGAACCTTTGTAGGTTCCCTGAAACGGGAGAAAGAACTTAACATTCAGCAGGTTATGGGTACTCGCACTGCCCCGTTCTTGTTGCATTTCGGAGACGGACTCTGCCGCTCCGCAGAGCTACCGTTGCCTCGGACTTAGTTCATATGGGCCCTCGCGCCTGATCAGCCGCTTCGGGGACATAAGAAGCGGACGAACCTGGGGAGACTGGCAATGAATAAGCTTCTTATTGGTGCAATAGGTGCAGTGGCGATGGGCCTGTCGGCTCCCGCAAGCGCGGCGGATCTGGCTGCGCGTCCCTATACCAAGGCCCCCGCGCCGGCGATTGCCACCATCTACGATTGGAGCGGCTTCTACATCGGCATCAACGGCGGCGGGGGCTCGAGCCGCAATTGCTGGAGTTTCCTGGATGCGACCGGCGCGGTGACCGGGGTCCCAGGTGCTCTGGCCAGCGAAGGCTGTCACAATGCGACGGGGGGCACCGTCGGTGGCCAGATCGGCTATCGGTGGCAATCCACCAATTGGGTGTTCGGCCTTGAAGGCCAAGGCAACTGGGCCGACTTCCGGGGCGACAACGTGAGCACCCTCTTCCCTGGCACCGCTCTGGTGACGGGTGATCGCAACCGTTCTCGCATCGACGCTTTCGGCCTCATCACCGGGCAAGTCGGTTACGCCTGGAATAACGTGCTGTTCTACGTGAAGGGCGGCGCCGCCGTCGTCGGCGACAAGTACGACGTCTACGCTGCTGCGGGCACGCCCGGCGCGGGCACCCTGTTGGCTTCCGCCCGTGAAACTCGCTGGGGTGGCACGGTCGGGGCCGGTCTGGAGTTCGGCTTCGCACCAAACTGGTCGCTGGGCCTCGAGTACGACCACATCTTCCTCGGCAATCGCACGATCGGCTTCACAACGCCCGCGGGTGCGGTCTTCGGCAGTGACCGGATCGGCCAGGACGTCGACATGGGACTCGTCCGCTTGAACTATCGCTGGGGCGGTCCGGTCATCGCAAAGTACTGATCGAACTGACATTCATCAATCAAGGCCGGCCTCGTGCCGGCCTTTTTTGTTGCTGGTCCCATGGAGGACCATAGGTCAGTAACTGCGCCATTTTCAGGCCGCTGTGGCTTTCCAGTGACACAACTTGCAGCTTCAATGGTGTAAGTACGGCCTCAGTTGGGCAAGTGAGTCCGATGCCCTTCCCTATCGTGGAAGGCACAATCAGAAACTGGGACTGGGATTAGTTGAAAATGAAAAAGGTTTTGCTGGCTTCGGCCTGTTTGTTCGCTCTCGCTGCCCCGGCTTCGGCCGCTGATCTCGCGGCGCGCCCCTACACCAAGGCCCCGGTGGCCATGGCTTCGGTCTACAACTGGACCGGCTTCTACCTCGGTGTCGTCGGTGGCGGCGCCTGGGAAGATTCGAACAGCCCGCGGATGCAGGGCGGCTTCGTCGGCGGCACCGCCGGCTACAATTGGCAGACCGGCAACGTCGTGTTCGGCATCGAGGCCGATGGCGCCTGGGCTGACGTGAACGCGTCTGTGACTGGCCCAGTTGCCGTCCCCGGATTTGGCGTCGTGAGCACCACCTTCAGCTCGAAGACCGATGCGATGGGCACCGTGCGCGGCCGTATCGGCTACGCCGTCAACCAGGTGCTGTTCTACGGCACCGGTGGTTACGCCTGGATCGACAACAAGCTGAGCATCAGCGCGCTCGGCGTGACCGCTTCGGACAGCAAGTGGCACTCCGGCTGGACCGTCGGTGCGGGCGTCGAAGCGTTCTTCGCTCCGCAGTGGTCGGTCAAGGGCGAGTACCTCTATCGCAGCCTCGGCAGCGAGAACTACTTCTCGAGCCTCGGCGCTGCGCTGCCGTCCGGCACGCTCAACTTCCACACCGTGCAGGTCGGCGTGAACTATCACTTCGGGGGCCCGATCGTCGCGAAGTACTGATCTTCGCTATCGACGCCATCGTGTTACGAAAGGCCGGCCTCGCGCCGGCCTTTTTGTTTGCCGGACACGTTACTGCGCAGTTCCACCCGCCCTGCTCCTGCCAGTTGCCGCCAGCGCGCCAACAATCCGTTGACGATTCGTAAACGCCACTGGAAATCCGTCCCCGTTCTTCCTACGTTCGCTCACATACCCATCGGCGCCGATCCCGGTTCCGGGCGAAGCGCGCCTATTGCGTTGGCGCGATCGCGCGCTTTTGGATTCCCTGAGGACCACCAGGATGGATGAAGTGATCAAGGCCAAGCGCCAACAACAGAACGTGGGATCAAACCTGCGCGCAATTACGATCCGTGGCGCGCGCGAGCACAACCTCAAGAACGTCGACGTCGAGATTCCCCGCGACAAGCTGGTGGTGTTCACGGGGCTGTCGGGCTCCGGCAAGTCCTCGCTCGCCTTCGACACCATCTACGCCGAGGGCCAGCGCCGCTACGTCGAATCGCTCTCCGCCTATGCTCGCCAGTTCCTGGAGATGATGCAGAAGCCCGATGTCGACCAGATCGACGGCCTGTCGCCGGCGATCTCGATCGAGCAGAAGACGACGTCGAAGAACCCGCGCTCCACTGTCGGCACGGTAACCGAAATTTACGACTACATGCGCCTGCTGTGGGCGCGCGTCGGCGTGCCCTATTCGCCCGCCACCGGCCTGCCGATCGAGAGCCAGACCGTCTCGCAGATGGTCGATCGCGTGCTGGCGCTGCCGGAGGGCTCGCGGCTCTATCTGCTCGCGCCGGTCGTGCGCGGCCGCAAGGGCGAGTACCGCAAAGAGCTCGCCGAATGGCTCAAGAAGGGCTTTCAGCGCGTCAAGATCGACGGCGCCTTCCACGAGCTCGCGGAAGCCCCTGTGCTCGACAAGAAATTCCCGCATGACATCGACGTCGTCGTCGACCGCATCGTGGTGCGCGCCGACATCGGCCAGCGCCTCGCCGAAAGCTTCGAGACCGCGCTGAAGCTTGCCGAGGGCCTCGCCGTCATCGAATTCGCCGATGCGCCGGCTGCGACAGCACCCGCGGAAGAGAAAAAGAAGACCGCAAAGATCCACGACAAGAGCGGACCCGAGCGCATGCTGTTCTCGGAAAAGTTTGCCTGCCCGGTGTCCGGCTTCACCATCCCCGAGATCGAGCCCCGCCTGTTCTCGTTCAACAATCCCTATGGTGCCTGCCCCGCCTGCGGCGGCCTCGGCGTCGAGCAGCATGTTGACGAAGACCTCGTCATTCCCGACAAGGAGCTCGCCATCGGCAAGGGCGCGATCGCGCCCTGGGCCAAGTCCTCGTCGCCCTATTACATTCAGACGCTGACTGCGCTCGGCAAGCACTACAAGTTCACGCTGACCACCAAATGGAAGGATCTGCCGAAGAAGACGCAGAACGCGATCCTCCATGGCTCCGGCGAGGACGAGATCAAGTTCTCCTACGAGGACGGCGTCCGCTCCTACGACACCAAGAAGCCGTTCGAGGGAGTCATCACCAACATCAACCGCCGCTATCGCGAGACCGAGAGCGAGTGGGCGCGCGAGGAGCTTGCGAAGTATTTCCACGACGTGCCCTGCGAGGCGTGCCACGGCTTTCGGCTCAAGCCCGAGGCGCTCTGCGTCAAGATCGGCGGCAAGCATATCGGCGACATCTCAGAGATGTCCGTGAAAGGCGCCGGCGCGTGGTTCGAGACCGTCCCGGAGGCGCTGAACACCCAGCAGAACGAGATCGCCGGCCGCATCCTCAAGGAGATCCGCGAGCGCCTCACCTTCCTGCTCGACGTCGGCCTCAACTACCTCACGCTCTCCCGCTCCTCCGGCACGCTCTCCGGCGGCGAGAGCCAGCGCATCCGCCTGGCCTCGCAGATCGGCTCGGGGCTAACAGGCGTGCTCTATGTGCTCGACGAGCCCTCGATCGGCTTGCACCAGCGCGACAATGCGCGCCTGCTCGACACCCTCAAGAGACTTCGTGACCTCGGCAACACCGTGATCGTGGTCGAGCATGACGAGGACGCGATCCTGCTCGCCGACCACGTGCTCGACATCGGCCCCGGCGCCGGCATGCATGGCGGCAACATCATCGCCGAAGGCACGCCCGCCGAGATCATGCGCAACCCCAACTCGCTCACCGGCAAATATCTCACGGGCGAGCTCGAGGTCGAGGTGCCGGAGCGGCGCCCGCCGAACCATCGTCGCACCATCAAAGTGGTCAACGCGCGCGGCAATAATCTCAAGAACGTCACGGCCGAAATTCCGCTCGGCCTGTTCACCTGCGTCACCGGCGTCTCCGGCGGCGGCAAGTCGACGCTGCTGATCGACACGCTCTACAAGGCGATCGCCCGCAAGCTGAACAATGCCAGCGAGGGCGCCGCCCCGCACGACCGCATCGAGGGCCTCGAGCACATCGACAAGATCATCGACATCGACCAGTCGCCGATCGGCCGCACGCCACGTTCGAACCCCGCGACCTATACCGGCGCCTTCACGCCGATCCGCGAATGGTTCGCAGGCCTGCCGGAATCGAAGGCGCGCGGCTACGAGCCCGGCCGCTTCTCCTTCAACGTCAAGGGCGGCCGCTGCGAGGCCTGCCAGGGCGACGGCGTCATCAAGATCGAAATGCACTTTTTGCCCGACGTCTACGTCACCTGCGACGTCTGCAAGGGCAAGCGCTACAACCGCGAGACGCTCGAGGTGCTGTTCAAGGGCAAGAGCATCGCCGATGTGCTCGACATGACCGTCGAGGAAGCCGCCGAGTTCTTCAAGGCGGTCCCGCGCGTGCGCGAGACGTTCCAGACGCTGCATCGCGTCGGCCTCGACTACATCCATGTCGGCCAGCAGGCCACGACCCTGTCGGGCGGCGAAGCCCAGCGCGTCAAGCTGGCAAAGGAGCTGTCCAAGCGCGCTACCGGCCGCACGCTCTACATCCTGGACGAGCCGACCACCGGCCTGCATTTTCACGACGTCAAGAAGCTGCTTGAGGTGCTGCACGAGCTGGTCGCGCAGGGCAACACGGTCGTCGTCATCGAGCACAATCTCGAAGTCATCAAGACCGCCGACTGGGTCATCGACCTCGGCCCCGAAGGCGGCGACGGCGGCGGCGAAATCGTCGCCTGGGGCCCGCCCGAGGACATTGCGAAAGCGCCGCGGAGCTATACGGGCAAGTTCCTGGCGCCGGTGCTGGCGAAGGCGCGGAAGCCGAAGCGGAGACGGACGGCGAGCGAGGCGGCGGAGTAGCCCACCTGGAATGAGCAGAAGCATTTGTCTGAGGGAGGATCGCGTTTGCCTGCAGGACTTGTGCAAACCTATCGTGCGTTCGCCCCTGGGCGAACCATCGGCTTCTCACCGCTTGCGCGACGCTGTCTCAGGCCGACTTCGAAGCCGCACGAACCGGCTTCTTTCCGAGCCTGCAGCGCACGCTCAACCACATCCGTGTCATAGACCTCTTCTATGTCGATGCGCTGGAGGGCGGGTGGCTGGGACCGGCGGCTTGGAAGAACGAAGTGCCGCATCCCTCCCTTGCCGCGCTGAAGGCTGCGCAGGCTGCGATCGACAAGCGCTTGATTGCCGTCTGCGATGCGCTGACGCCCGAGCTTCTCGACGGCATTGTGCGGATCAACCGCGACATGCGGGTCCAGACCGAACGCCGTGACCGGCTACTCATGCATCTGTTCCAGCATCAAATTCATCATCGCGGACAGGCCCACGCGATGCTGTCCGAAACGCACATTGCCCCGCCTCAGCCCGACGAATTCTTCGCCGAGGGAGAAGCACCGCTCCGGGCTACCGAGTTCGCCGATCTTGGTTGGACCGAGGGGACCGTGTGGAAATCCTAGTCAAGGTGGAGGCGCGCGTGCGCGAGACGCTGCATCGCGCCGGCCTCGACTACATTCATGTCGGCCAGCAGACCACGACCTGTCCGGCGGC
Source organism: Bradyrhizobium sp. Ken01 (assembly GCF_055807355.1). Classification (NCBI taxonomy): domain Bacteria; kingdom Pseudomonadati; phylum Pseudomonadota; class Alphaproteobacteria; order Hyphomicrobiales; family Nitrobacteraceae; genus Bradyrhizobium; species Bradyrhizobium sp. Ken01. The sequence goes on along the minus strand of NZ_JBVVPC010000044.1, from coordinate 49,215 downwards.
GAAGCCCAGCGCGTCAAGCTGGCGAAAGAGCTATCCAAGCGCGCCACTGGCCGCACGCTCTACATCCTGGACGAGCCGACCACCGGCCTGCACTTCCACGACGTCGTCATCGAGCATAACCTCGAACTGATCAAGACCGCCTGGTTCATCGACCTCGGCTCCGAAGGCGGCGACGGCGGCGGGATCGTCGTCTGGGGCCCGCCGGAAGACATCGCGAAGGCGCCAAGGAGCTACACGGGGAAGTTTCTGGCGCCGGTGCCGGCGAAGGCGCGGAAGCCGAAGCGGAGGCGCGCGGCGAGCGAGGCGGCGGAGTGAGGGCCGCTTTCTCTGCTACAGTCCCATTGAAGTCTTTAAGGCTGCGACCGCGAGGCCTACCCCAATCTTTTCGGCTATCGCGAGTGCCCAATTCCCCGCCGTTTTAAGATGCTGCAGCGCAGCTGAGCCATCACCTTCCGCTGCCGCTTTTTCGGCAGCAGCAACGCCACCGATAGCCACATCATGATCAGCGGTCGAAGCTTCACCCTTGAGCGCAATTCGGAGCATCCCCAATTGTTTAGATAGCTCCTGCGGGTCAATCTGCCCCTTCGAGAGCTGAATCATCGTGACGTTGTTAGCGGTGGCACCCGGCCCCATCGCGGCCACCTGATTTCCCGTGAAGCTCGATTTACCCATAATCATCTCCCTTCTAACCTGCAGACATGCCACCACAGAGTGTGCAAACATTCAAGGTTGTCTGCATCGCCGAGGAGGGACCAATGGATGAGTCGTCGATCGACCTGGAACGCCGCGTTGCTCACTTTCGTGGAGACGTCTCACGCGAGGAACGCCCTGAAAGCGTTACAAGCTACTTAGATGATAATTTGGGGTTCAGGCCGGTGATTGCCGACCTTAATTCTACGGATATTGAAACTCGCACTCCAACTCCTACGGTATATTCCGAAAATCAATCACTTTGGACCGACCTAAACACCCGACGTGTCCGGGAGGGCCATCGATTGTTGTTATCAGAATTCTGTGTCACCGAGTGGAGCCCACTCGCTCCCGGCAGATACTTCACCCCTGAAGCAGCAACGGCCAGAGATCGTGCAGCCGAATTCTTCTCATGGACCAATAACGAATATTATCCCGCTGGAAAGGCAGAAATGGTTCTGGGTGGTATCGGCTGTGTCCGCCTCCAATCGTTCAGTATCGAACGACAAGTCTTTTACCTACTAGGGGCATCTTCGAACGGAATAGCTCATCAAGGCATCATTATTGCGCTCCCTGAATACCTGTATGATCGCATCGGTACAGAAATAGAGAGACGCGGCTCTTGTGTTGCGAGCATTGCTGGTCGCCTACGTGTTCCACCTAAGCACACTCAACTAATCATCAGCGATCGCTGTGTCCCAAAATACTATCTGTTCGCAGACGCAATATCTTTTATCGGGAGCCCATCCACCAAGTTGATCGCGACGGCATCCGTGATGTTTGCCGGAAGCTATTATAAAAACGAAGACAGCCGTGGAGCGAGAGGACCATCGAGAGTTTCATTAGATGGATACGAAACAGATCTTAGAAAGCAATGGACATTCTGCTCGTTCGACCCAAGTCGTGGGAGCGACGGATTGGCTGAGGCAACGGATTGGCTTGAAAACTATGCAGGGCGATATTCAGACAGCAAACGGCCGATTTTGACCGACTTCGATGAGCATATGAATCACTTTTCGAATCCTGTTGAATTCCCCCTCAAGCAAATAATGGGAGGAAACATTTCGATCGAGAGACTAAACATTTATGGTGATTTCTATGGTTTTCAAATTAACGCCCAAGCGATTTCAGTAGCCGGAGACAGCTATTCGGCGCGCCAAGCGGTAGCACTTGGCAAGGGCGCGACGGTGGAGCACGCGACCTTGACGCAAATCCAGACAATTGGGAAGCCACCAAAAAAGCGTCCACCGTCGAAAAGCAAGCGTCGATCTGAGGAGTGATTGCGTCGGCGCGTCGTAAGCCAGCTGCCGGAACGCCGGCGTTTCCAATCTCTCAAAATGATTTCCGCAACTGTGAGAGTTGCGGACGCCGCGGAATCCATGCCCTACTCCCTCGCCATCTTCGATCTCGACGGCACGCTGGCCGACAGCTTCCCGTGGTTCCTGCGGACCATCAACGGCGTCGCCGACCGCTTCGGCTTTCGCCGTGTTGCGGATGAGGACGTCGAAGGGCTGCGGCATGCTTCGTCGCGCGAGATTCTCAGCCGGCTTGAGGTGCCCCTGTGGAAGCTGCCGGCGATCGCGCGGCATGCGCGGCGGCTGAAGGCGGAGGCGGCGGCGGAGATTGCGCTGTTCGCCGGGGTCGAAACGATGCTGCGGACGCTGGCGGAGAACGGCGTGCAGCTCGCGCTGGTGACGTCGGACAGCGAGGCCAATGCGCGCGAGAAGCTCGGCGATTGTGCGGCACTGTTCGCCCATTTCGATTGCGCGGCGTCGCTGTTCGGCAAGCCGTCAAAATTTCGACGGGTCATGCGGCGCGCCGGCGTGGCGCCGGGCAAGGTCATTGCGATCGGCGACGAGGTGCGTGACATCGAAGCGGCGCGGGCCGTGGGGATTGCCTGCGGCGCGGTGGGCTGGGGCTATGCGGCGCCGGCGGCGCTGCGGGCGCTGGCGCCAGATCACATGTTTGAACGGATGGACGAGATTGCGCGCGCATTGCGCCCGGCGTCGTAGCCCGGATGGAGCAACGCGCAATCCGGGAAAGTGTCCCCGCATTCCGCTTCGCTCCATGCAGGCTACAATCCCCTACTCCGTCCTGCGCAAGAACGCCCCGAACGCGCGCGGGCCGTCGCCGGTCTTGACCTCGCCGATCAGCTTCAGCTCGGCGGCATCGATGATGTCGAGCGTATTGCTTTCCCAGCAGGCGACGATGATGCGCTTGCCGTCGGCGGTCGCGGCGATGCCTTCGGGATAATCGCCGACATTGATGCGCTTGATCGGCTTCAAGGTCGCCAGATCGAACACGCTGACAGTGCCACCATACTGGTCGGTGACGAAGCCGCGGTCCTGAGCCAGCGCCACCGCATAAGGCCGCATCCCGACCGGCACGCGGCCGATCTCGCGCGCCTCTGCGATGTCGATCACCGAGACATCGTCGGAGCCGACATTGGCGGTGTAGGCGCGCTTGCCCTCGGCATCGATTGTGACGCCGAACGGACGGGTGCCGACCTTGATGGTCGCCCTGCGCTGGCGTGTCGCCGTGTCCACCACCGAGACGCTGTCGTCGTCGCGGTCGGCCGAGAGCAGCAGCTTGCCGTCCGGCGTCACCGCGAGGCCCGACGGCGAGGCGCCGACCGCAATGCTGGCCGTGACGCTGCGGCTCGCCGCGTCGATCACCCGCACGGCGGCTGCGTACCAGTCCGCGACATAGACGGTGCGGCCATCCGGCGCGACGGCAATGCCGAGCGGCCCGCCGCCGACCTCGATCCGTCCCGCAACCTGCCGCGTTGCCGCGTCCACCACCGTCACGGCCTTGGCATCCGGGCTCGTCACATAGGCAAAACGCCCGTCGGCGCTGACGGCGACGCCGGCCGGCTTGCCGCCGATCGGGATCGTCGCAACGCTGCGCGCGGTGGCGAGGTCCACGACCATCAGATCGTCGCTGAGCTGGTTGGTGACGAACGCCTCCTCAGCGGAGGCGTGCGCGATGCCGTCCAGGCAAAGGCTGACGGCGAGCGCCGCCAGGACCAGCGCCCGCACCGTCAGCTTCCGCTCTCGATCTTCTTCTTCAACGACTCGAGGCCGGCCTTGTAGAGCCCGCTCACCGCAGTCTTGGCCGCCTCGTCGCTCAGCTCCGGCGGCGGATCGTTGTTGGGAAAGCCGCGGTAGAACGCGCCTGCCCATTCCAGCGTCGCACCCTTGCCGTCGCCGTTCGGCGTCACCGTCAAGGTCGAGGAATAATTGGTCACCGGCAGCACCTTCACGTCCACATTGGTGATCCGGTAGGAATAGCTCATGGCGGCGGCGTCGAACTTGTAGAGCTCCTCGTCGACGGTCGCGCCTCCCGTCAGCGTCAGCTTCCGCGTGGCGCCGATCTCGTTGCCCTTCTCGCCCTCGGTCTTGGTAACCGGCGGCAGCCAGCTCATGTCCTGGAAATTGCCCATTGCGGCCCACACCTTGGCCGGAGCGGCGTTGATCTCGATGGATTCGCGCACCTTCTGCCGGGTCGGCCCGTGGGCCCAGGCCGACGTCAAAACCGGGCCAAACGCCGCCGTCAGAGCCGCCGCGCCCGCGGCCGTCAGCACCGCGGCCAGGACCATGCGCCGTCCGATCGTCACCCTCATCTCGTTTCCTCATGCGTCTCGTTGATCATGCGCGACTTGATGCGCGCTGGGATCATGGTAGCGCATTTTGCGGCCGGGGGGAGACCCGTTCGTGGCCGCGTTGCGGCGGCCGTCCGCGCGCCCCACAACCCCTTGCCGCCCGGCGGGGCAAAACACCCAAGCAGAGGGTCAATCATGGCGCGTAAAAATATTTCTCTTTATCCGTATTTCGGATTATCATATAGAGAGCCATCCCAACCCGGCCGAGGGGCGGATCGCGATCGTCACGAACGCGGGATGGGACGTGGTGGACGCAGGCGGCGTCGGCGCGAAGGGCTTTGCAGGGCGGGCAACCGTGAGCGAAGGCGTCGCGCACACGACCGGTGCAGCCTGCGTACGGCAAAATCGTGTGGTCCTGGCGCCCGGGGTCTGTGCGCCAAGTGTTGCGGTGATGTGGCGGCCCGACCGGGTCCGCAGCATCAGTCATCCGCAAGGCGACGGGGGCAATAGTGCATCGCTCCCCGGGGAGAGCACGATATAAGCCGTAGAACCACTGCGCAGGGAAGGCCGTGTGTTGGGCTTCACCTGCATGCCGCTGTGCAGCCTCTTGTAGCGCAACCTTCGCACAGTGGACCGTGGGTGCCAGCCGGCACCCGGTCTTCCCTGCGCCCTCGGCATTTTTGAGGGCAAAGAATTCCGCAAAGCTCGGGCCGCACAGGCCGCGAGAATGCGAAACTGCGCGGACTCTGTGGATTGAAATGCGAAGATGGATTTTGCGCGCGTGCCCCGGACGCGGCGCAGCGCCCCTTCGGCGGGGCGCCGCAGAGCCGGGGCCCACGCAGCGACAAATGCACGGTTTCTGGATCCCGGCTCTACGCCGCAACGCTTACGCGTTGCAGCTTGTCCGGGACACGAGCGTGGAACTCTATCTGGCGCGCTGGCGACAGCAACATGCCAAGTACGAAAGCCTCGCGAAAGCTGCATCTGGGAAACAGCTAGAAACAAACGGCAACAAACCCGGTATCCGTCACTTGGACGCAAATTGTAACCTGAGAATGTGACCAGAATCGTCATGGGAAGACGCAGCTGAGATAGTTTCCTGGCATGAAGCCAGCCCCCACCTCGCGACCCCGCAATGATTGACGGACGTCCGGGACCGCAACAGCCGCGAGGAGTGCGCGATGGTATCAACGTATTTCAGTTACAGCTACATCACGCGCAATCTCAAGCAGTCCCTGACGCGGGTCGAACAGCAACAGGACGTGGCGCGAGAGGCCGCCTATTACAAGGCCCACATCGGCAAGGTAAAGTCCGTCGACGACTTCATGAAAGACTATCGCCTTTATCATTATGCAACGAAGGCATATGGCCTGGAAGACATGGCCTACGCCAAGGCCTTCATGAAAAAGGTGCTGGAGAGCGACCTCTCCGACGCAAACAGCTTCGTCAACAAGCTGGTCGACAAGCGCTATCGCGAGTTCGCCGCGGCATTTTCCTTCAATGGCAGCGCCACGCCGGTTGCGCAATCGGAGAACCAGACCGATGAGATGATCGGTCTGTACACGGCCACCAGGAAGAGCCAGGTCGATGCACTTACCGGCGACTCGAATTACTACAGCGGCGAAATCGGCAACATCAGCAGTGCAGACCAGCTCCTGAACAACGACCGACTTCGCAATTATGTCTATTCGGCGTACGGGATCGATCAAGGCAAGTGGTCGCGTGACACGATAAGCCAGGTCTTGCGCAGCGATCCGTCCGATCCCAACAGCTACGTCAACACCACTTTCGCTTCTCAGTTGAGTGGCCTCAACGCCGACCTTGCCCAAGCCCGATCGGATGTCACCGCGGCCAATTCAAGGATAGCCGACTACACCACCCAATTATCGCAACCGGGCGCGAACGTGCCCCAGTTGAACGTCCAGATCCTGGTCGAAAAGTATCACCTGGAATCATATGCGAGCAGCATTTCCAGCCTCAGCGACCAGATAGGGACGATTGGCGGCCTCGTCGACCTGGCCGGTGCGTTCGAGTTTTCCTCCGACGGGTCGCTTCCGTCAGGTGTGTCGGCGCAGACTGCTGCGAATGTCACGATCACGAAACAAAAGTTCGACGACAGCAAGTCCGACGTTTATTCGGCGGCAAGCCCGTTGAACGAAGCCTTTGCAATCAGGCAATTCAGAACAGCCATCCTCAAGATCGATTCAGTCGAGGCGTTCGTATCGACACCGGGCGTGTACAATTTTGCGCTGGGAGCCGTCGGCCTCGATCCCGCAAACGTCTCGCCGGCGGCTGTCAAGGCTGTGCTCGAAAGCGACCTCAACGACCCCAAGAGCTACGTCTATACCCTCAAGGACAATCGATATTTGGGACTGGCCCGCGCCTTCAACTTCGACGCAAAAGGCAATCTGACGACCCCCTTGGTAGCTCAGGACTCGGCTGAAGTCCTCCAGATCGCGAAGGACTACGTCATTGGAGCGGTGAAGAGCGCAAGCACGGCAACTCCCCAGCAACAGGCCGCGGTTCGGGCACAGGCCACGAAGGATGCGTCGGAATATCAGCAAGCGATCGCCGGCATCGACGGCGTTTCCGATCTTCTCGCAAACAGGCCGATGGTCGATTTCATTCTCCTGGCCAAGGGTCTGGATCCCAAGAAGGTCGGCACCGAATTTCTCAAGAAGATCTTCAGCTCCGATCTGAACGATCCAAAGAGCTTCGCGAACACCCAGAGCGATCCTCGCTTTGCCGAAATCGTGGCGTCGTTCAATTTCGACAGCAAAGGCAACGTCGCGCGTCTTCCGATGATAGGTCCGCAGAAGCGGGATCAGTTTCGGGAGACACAAGCGAACTATGTCGAGCAAAGCCTGGAGCAGCAGCAAGGGGATGCGAATCCCGGCGTGCGCCTGGCGCTCTATTTCCAGCGAAAAGCGGGGGACATCACGTCCGCGTACGACATCCTTGCCGACAAGGCTCTTTCGGAGGTGTTCAGGACCACCTTCGATCTGCCTGACTCGATGGCGGCGATGCCGATCGATCAGCAGGCCAAGTTCGTGGACAGATTCATGAAGATCAAGGATCTGTCGGATCCCGCGAAGGTTACGAAGCTTTTGAACCGTTTCTCCGCCATGTATGACATCAGAAACAGTCAGAGCACCGGCCAGGGTCAATCCCCCCTGCTCAACCTGTTTCAGGGATCCGGTTCGGGGATCAGCGACTCCACATACTTGGCCATTGCCAAGCTACGCACCCACTGATGATCGCTCGCCGGGACTAGTCCAACACCTCGAGCACCAGCTCCATGGTCATCAGCACGGGATTGTCGCCACGGATCAGGCGGCCCTCCGCTATGCCGCCGGTGTAGTCGATCAGGGCGACGTCGAGTGCGGCTTCGAGCGCGCCGGAGGAGCCCACCGCAATCATGCCGGCTGTTACCGCAAGCTCGGTCGCGAAGAGTTCGGTCACACCACCATGGGTGAAGCGGGCGCCGATGGTCGAACCAACACCGCCATGGATCCTGGCGCGCGCGATGCCGTGCGCGCGGCAGAAGTCTTCGAGACAGAAGGCGAAATCCTGATTGGGGCGCAGCCGCAACGCGAAAGCGCGGCTGATCGTGCGCGCGCCGGTGCTCGCAGCCGCCACCGGCCCGAACAGCTTGAAATTGGTCTCGGGATCTGGCTCCGCGGCAAACATCGCTCCATCAATACCGAAGGCCTCGACCTCGAACGGCTCGGCGACGTCTGTCTCGTCGGGCAGCATGTGGCCGCCACTTGCGCGGCCATCGGCCTCCGTCCACAGCCCATGGCAATGAAAGAACGGCGCGCCATCGCGCATGCCCAGCGTCATGCTGCCGAGCCTGGTGCGCGTCACGCCGCTGGGCCGGAATGTGTCGCTATAGAACGCGGCGTTCTCACTCGTTTTCGACAGCGCCGGCATGACATAGCCGAACGGCCCGAGCGCGCCGTGCCCGAAGCTGAGCACACCGCCGGCAAATCCCTCCGCGGCAAAACCGCGGCGCGCGGCTTCCAGCAGCGGCAGACCTGCTTGAAGCGTGAAGGAGAAGGCGCGTCCCCTCGCCTCCACCCATTGGATGCGTTCGGCGACCGGCGCGCCGGGCTGCTTGATGCTGCGCATGACCTTCGCTCAGCCTGCCCGTGTCTTGTCGAGATCGAGCAGCCCGCGCGCCTCGAGCTCGTCGCGAACCATCCGTTTGGGAACCTTGCCGTAGCCGGATTTCGGCAAGGCCTCCCAGAAGAAGAACCGCTTCGGCATCTTGTAGCGCGGCACCTTGGGGCCGAGGAACGCCGCCATCTCCGCTTCGCTCACCGGCTTGGCGCCCTCGCGCGCGACGCAGACGGCAACCCCGACCTCGCCCCAGGTCGCATCGGGGACGCCGAGCACCGCGACCTCGCCGACGCAAGGATGGGTCAATATTTTCTCCTCGATCTCGCGCGGATAGATGTTGGAGCCGCCGGAGATGTACATGTCGGAGGCTCGTCCCGTGATGTAGACGAACCCCTCCTCGTCCATGTGGCCGAGATCGCCAGTGCGGAACCAGCCATTGCGGAACGCCTTCGCATTGGCTTCGGGATTATCGTAGTAGCCGGCAAGCACGGCGGGGCCGATCACGCAGATCTCGCCGCTCTGGTTGGGGCCGAGCTCGCGGCCCTCGTCATCCTGGATCGAGACCTGCATGCCGGTACGCTCGAAGCCACAGGTGCCGATCTTCGCGTGCGGCCCGTCCTCGGGGTCATGCAGCGCTGCCGGCAGCACGGTGATGTTGCCGGTCACCTCGCCGAGGCCGAAATACTGTACGATGACCTTGCCGAGCGTCCTCAGCGCGGCCTTCTGATCCTCGCGATACATCGGCGCACCCGCATAGATCACCTGGCGCAGCGAGGAATGATCGTATTTGTCGGCGGCGGGATGCTCGACCATCATCTTCAGAATGGTCGGCACCACGAAGAGATTGCTGACCCGATGCGCCTCGATCAGGCGGAACGCCTCGTCGATGTCGAATTTCTCGGTCGGCAGCAGCACCGTGCGCACGCCGCGCGCGGTCTGCACCAGCTGATGCACGCCGGCGCCATGCGACAGCGGCGCCACCACCAGCGAGGCATCCGCTTCGGTGACGCCGGGGGTGAGATCGGCGAGATGGTTGGTGACGACAAAACCCATCTGGCCGTGGGTGAGCACCGCAGCCTTGGAGCGGCCGGTGGTCCCCGACGTGAAAAAGAACCAGCAGGGATCGTCGTGCTCGACCGCGACGTTCTCGACCACCGTGCCGGCGCGCGACGCGACGGCATCCGCCACCGACGTCTCAGCAAATGGCGCCCGACCATCGACACTCCAGGTGAATTCCAGCGCGCCACCGCTCACGGTCGCGGCGTGCTCGGGAAAATCGACATGGCACAGAAACGCCTTCGCGCCGGAAGCCTGCGCGAGATAGGCGACCTCGTCCGGCATCAGTCGGAAATTGGTCGGTACCCAGACGGCACCGAGCCGGAACGCCGCGAACATCGAGAAGAACATCTCGTCGCCGTTCTTGGAATGGACGAGGATGCGGTCGCCCTTCGCGATGCCGCGCGCGGCCAGTGCTGCCGCCAGCGCCGAGACCTGCGCATCGATCTCCCGCCAGGTCCAGGATCTATCGCCCCAGACGAAACCGGGACGCGCCCCATGCCGCCGCGCATTCTGGGTCAGCATGTGAGCGAGATTCATGACGCGACGGGACATGCGCAAGGGCTGCATCGGGCTTCCTCTTCGGCGGCGGACGGCACGCGAGCCCCCCGCTCATTGCAGCCCATTTATCGCCATCGCCAGTGCCCCTGCAAGGCCACCGCCCGCGAAGCTGCCCTAAGGCTGCTTGAACGCGAACGGCGCCACCGAGATGGCCCTCTCCTTGACGCAGGCCTGCGCACCAAAGCCGCCGCAATAGCTGCCATGCAGATCGAAACGGATGGTGCGCGCCGCACCCCGCTTCGTTGGCTTCGGCTTGATCTCGTAGCTGCGGACCTGGCCATCGAAGACGGGTTGCACGCTGCCATCCGGCAACGTGACCAGGATGTTCATGATGCAGCCGCCGGTTCCGCAATAGGTCGTCTCGCGATCGCCGCATTTGGTGTCGCGGAAATCGACGATGTAGTCGTCGCGGCCGTCGCCGGTCAGGTCGATCCGGCGCACCGTATCCGGCGCAAAAGTCACCGCGCCGCCGCCTTGGCTCTCGCATTCCCCATTGGCGTAGCGCACAGCCTTCTGCACGCCGGGTGGATAGTCGGCAGGATTGAACGGCTTCGCGTTGTCAGCGCGCGCAGCGGTTGCGAACAGGACGAGCAGGAGGATCAGATATCGCATTGGCATTGGTCGTCAGCGCAGCCGCGATCGTTCAGGAAATTTTAAACATGATCGGCGCAACCTTCGTCAGTTGTCGCGTACAGAGTGCCGCATCATGGTCAAAGCGCCCGCCCTCCTCGTCTTGTCGCTGGCGCTTGCCGGATGTGCCGTGGGCCCACAAGCGCACCTCGCCTCCGATCCCGCCTTCACGCCTGCGCGCTATGCCTGGGACGGCGCCGGCGAGAATCCCAATCACCCGCGCGCTGGCTCAGAATCAACACGGACCGTCGCGCGATCCGAGCGCAACAGGTCGCAAGCCGGGCTTCAGCCCTATTCGAAGGAATGGTGGCAGGCGCAGGACGGAATCGAGGCTGAACAGGACGCCAGGGTCAACCGTTCCCTCGTCATCTGCCAGGGATGCCTGCGCCCGCAGGCGCAGCCGGAGGATTCCAGGCTCGCCAAGGCGACCGATTGAAGCATCCGGCCTATCAGGACCTGGAGGAAGTCCAACCCCGTCGTCGCGAGAAGCAACCGAGAGCTACAACGCCCCGAGCTTCCGCAATGACTCCTGTGCTGTCTGGAGGCCCGGCTTCAATTCCAGCGCCTTCCTGAAATCGGCAATCGCGCCCTGTTTGTCGCCGAGCCGCAGCTTAGCCTGTCCGCGGTTGTTCCACGAGAACACGTCGGAGGGATCGTATTGCAGCGCCTTGTCGTAATCGGAAACGCCGCCCTTGCTGTCGCCCTGATAGAGCCGGATCATGCCGCGATTGCGCCAACCGCGCGCGTCGGTCGGCGCAACACGGATCGCCTCGCCATAATCGGCGGCGGCGCGATCGAGCTGCTCGCTGTCGCGATACACGTTGCCGCGGTCGATATAGGCGAGCAGATCTGGCGCAAGCTTGATCCGCGTGGTGTAGTCGGCGATGGCGTGCGCCATGTCGTGCCTGCGGTAATACACCAACGCGCGATTGGCGTAGGCCATCGCGTATTTGGGATCGCGCTTGATCGCCGCGTCAAAGTCGGCAAACGCACCGTCGAGATCGCCCTTGTTGAAACGCGACTCGCCGCGATTGCTGTAGGCCAGCGCCAGCGACGGATCGAGCTTGATGGCCTTGTCGTAATCGGCGATGGCGCGATCATAGTCGCGCTTGAAACTGTAGACACGGCCGCGATTGTTGTAGGCGCAGGCAAAACCGGGGTCGAGCCTGACCGCCTCGTCGAGATCGGACAACGCCGCCTCGAGCTCGCGCTTCTCGGTGAGGCCATGACCGCGATTGCAATAAGCGCCGGCGAGCCGAGGTCCGCTCTCGCTTTTCGTTTCGATCACGGTCGAGCAAGCCTTGATCCGCTCGTCCGGCGTGCTGGTCAATCCGACGCAAGCCTCCCGAGCCGGACCGCCTGCCGCCGCAGCCGGCGCCGGCGCCGGCGAGATCAGCGCGGCGAGCAGCGCCAGGCGGCTGAGCGGGACACGCATTTTCCGGATATCTCCCCTGCGGCAACCTCTCTTGGTCGCACCTTGGCAAGGGCTGGTTCAGGCGCCTAGATCAGAGGCAAGCAGTACGTCGGAAGGATTTTGCATGGCGCCATCGGTACGGGACAACAAGGACAGAAGCCGCTTCGAGCTCGATGTCGGCAGCGAGATCGCCTTCGCCAATTACCGGCTGACGCCGTCGGCGGTGATCATCACCCACACCGAGACGCCGCGTGCGCTGCGCGGCCGGGGCATCGGCTCCGAGCTGGTCAAGGGCGCGCTGGAATTGATCCGTCGCGACGGCAGGAAGGTGATCGCCGGTTGCGGCTTCGTCGTCGACTATCTCGACAGACATCCGGAAGATGCGGATCTCGTCGCCTGAATGCAAAAGGGCCCGCCCGATCGCGGGCCCTTGGATTGCGAGCGGGCGATCGGTCAGTGCTTGATCTCCGGCGGCAGCTTGCCGCCATTCGCCGCGAGCTTGGACATCACCTGCTTGTGCAGCCAGACGTTCATGCTTGCGGAATCGTTGGTGTCGCCGCTGTAGCCGAGCTCTTTGGCGAGGTCCTTGCGCGCGGCGAGGCTGGAATCGATGTCGAGCGCCTTCATGAGGTCGACGATCGAGGTGCGCCATTCCAGCTTTTCGCCCTTGTGCGCGGCGACCGCGGCGTCGACGATTGAGGCAACGTCCACCGTCGCCGCAGGCGCCGATCCGCCCGGCGCGGCCCCTGCGGGCGCGCTGCCCGACGGTGCGCTGCCTGCGGGCGCGGCGGAAGCTGGATGGCTACCGAAGATCGCGCCCATAATTTTCCCGAAAATGCTCATGTCTGCTCCCCGAAAAGGACCCGTGGAAGGGCCTTGAGTGGCCCTTATAGACCAAGATGCGTCGTTGCGCCCGCGAAGTTCCGCGAACCAACACGCAGCATCAGCTTATCTGCGGCGAAATGACGACCGAATGACATCGTCGAGGTTGCGCTGCGGCATCGAATCTCACCCAAGCGTGAGGGACAGGACTCGCAAATGGGCGTACGCTTGATGTTCAGTTCGCGACGCCATCCGGAATTCGCGTCTGGTCGGGATCGCGAAACTCAGAATAGCGGCCACTTGCGCCGTTGCTGGCGCCAGATGCGGCCGCATGGCAAGGGAGCTAGCGACCATGGCCACACTCTACCAGGGCAATGTCCCAACTATGGGCCAGACCGCCGAAGCGGCTGGACCGGTGATCCGAACCATCCAACTCTCCGATCTGCACGATGCGCTCAAGCGCGGCTGGGACGATTTCAAGGCGGTGCCGAGCCACGCCATCATCCTCTGCGTGATCTATCCCGTGCTGGGCCTCGTGCTCGCCCGCGTGGTGATGGGCTATTCAGTGCTGCCGTTGTTGTTTCCGTTGGCCGCTGGCTTCGCCCTGATCGGCCCGTTCGCCGCTCTCGGTCTCTACGAGCTCTCCAGCCGGCGGGAGCGTTATGAAGAGGCCAGCGCCTGGGATGCCATGGAGGTGCTGCGTTCGCCCTCCTTCGGCGCCATGCTCGGCCTCGGCGCGCTGCTGCTGGCCCTGTTCGTGACCTGGGTTGCGACCGCGCAGGCGATCTACGTCGCTGCTTTCGGCTATGAAGGCGCGTCCGGGATCTCGGATTTTCTGACGCGCGTGCTCACGAGCCGGCAAGGCTGGTGGCTGATCGTGGTCGGCTGCGGCACCGGCTTCCTGTTCGCCCTTGCGGCGCTCTGCATCAGCGCCGTCTCGTTCCCGCTGATGCTCGACCGCCATGCCGGCGCGTTCGAGGCCATGGTGACGTCGTTGCGCGTCGTCGCGAAGAACCCGGTGCCGATGGCCGCCTGGGGCCTGATCGTGGCCGTCCTGCTGGCGCTGGGCACGATTCCCGCCTTCCTCGGGCTTGCCGTGGTGGTCCCCGTGCTCGGCCATGCCACCTGGCATCTCTACCGGAAAGTGATCGCCGCCGATCCGGGCGCGCGTCCGGTGCCGCCTCCGCCGCATCGTCCACGCAAGCCGGCCGCCGACTTCCCCGTCAACCTCTTCCCCTGGCGCAATCGGACCGACGCCTGACGATATCGTGAGATGCGATCCTGCCCCGGTGCGGGCAGGATCGCGGACTGTCATGCGCCTTGCTTTGGCCGCGGTTTCCATCGAGATTGCGCACGCCGGTCAGATCACTTCACGGAATTTATTTGCTCGAATGACCCCGACGATTTCTCGTCTCGCCCTCGCCGCCTTAGCCATCACCGCATCCATCCTATCCGCTCAGCCCGCGCTCGCCGCGGTTGCCTGCGGCTCGGGCAATTTCGACGCGTGGCTTGCAGACTTCAAAACCGACGCCGCGGCCAAAGGCGTCTCGCAACAGGCCATTTCCGCCGGGCTCGCCGGTGTGACGCTCGATCAGAACGTGCTCAACCGCGACCGCTCGCAGAAGGTCTTCAGCCAGACCTTCGAGGAGTTTTCCGGCCGCATGGTGCCGCCGCGCCTGACGCGCGGCTCCAACATGATGAAGCAATACGGCTCGGTGCTGTCGCGCATCGAGCAGACCTACGGCGTGCCCGGCGAGGTGCTGGTCGCGATCTGGGGTCTCGAGACCGATTTCGGCGTCAATACCGGCAAGTTCGCGACCATCCGCTCGCTGGCGACGCTGGCCTATGACTGCCGGCGCTCCGAGCAGTTTCGCGCCGAGCTGTTGGATGCGCTCCGCATCGTCCAGCGCGGCGACCTCGCACCGGCCGACATGAAGGGCGCCTGGGCCGGCGAGCTCGGACAGACCCAGTTCATGCCGTCGTCATGGATGAAATACGCCGTCGATTTCGACGGCAATGGCAAGCGCGATCTCCTGCACAACGCCCCCGACGTGCTCGCTTCCACGGCGAACTATCTTGCCGGTTATGGCTGGCAGAAGGGCAAGGATTGGCAGCCGGGCAGCCCGAACTTCGCGGTGCTGCAGCAGTGGAACAAGAGCGAGGTCTACTCCAAGACCATCGCTTATTTCGCCACCCAGCTCGCGCGCGCCCCCTAGCAGCCCCATAGTTCGGCGTGTGTGCCACTGCACCAGCGTCCTCGTCATGTCGATCCGCGGGTCCAATCGCACCGCTGCCTACAGCTGGCAAAGGGTACGCGACTGCCGGTAATTGAATCATGATTCAGTTTTATCACTCCGCTATCATGCGATTCGCGCATGCAAGACTTGGGTATAGAGGCTAGTCAACCAGCTTGCTGACGACCGAAAAGCAGCCTATTTGCATGCGAATGGAACCGGCTGATCTGCGATAAATCCGTGAATTGACGGGCATTTCGAGCACCTTTTTTCCCATTCCGCCCACCCTTTGGGCGGGAGTGCTCCTGGGTTAATCGTCCGTTACCGATGCCATGCATCCAACGCTTAGCTGCATCGCAACATCGGAACTTTCGCACTGCACCACTCTCATCTATATTCATTTCAACGATGAGGCTCGGGCAAGAGCTGAATCGAACTACAGGAGACTACCAAATGCTGCTCTCGCTCATCCGCATGATCCAGGCTTTCCGGGACTATCAGCGCAATGTTGCCGAGCTGTCCCAGCTCAGCGATCGCGAGCTGGCCGATATCGGCCTCGATCGCTCGGACATCCCGCGCGTTGCCGCCGGTCAGTATCAGGGCTGATATCGTTCAGCCCTTAACCGGACGAACCGATAGCGCCCGCCTCGTGCGGGCGTTGTCGCATCCGGAGGCAGAAAACTCGATCTCGGCGATTCCACTGACCGCCGAAAAGCGCTACCTGTCCGCCCATGACAGGACCCCAATCAAATACTGTGCACGTGATCGGCGCAGGCCTTGCCGGCTCCGAAGCCGCCTGGCAGGTGGCCAAATCCGGCGTGCCCGTGGTGCTCCACGAAATGCGGCCGACCCGCATGACCGAGGCACACCGCACCGATGGGCTTGCCGAGCTCGTCTGCTCCAATTCGTTCCGCTCGGACGATGCCGCCAACAACGCCGTCGGCCTGCTGCATGCCGAGATGCGGCGCCTCGATTCGCTGATCATGCGCGCAGCCGACGCCAACCAGGTGCCCGCCGGCGGCGCGCTTGCGGTAGACCGCGACGGCTTCTCAGCGGCCGTCACCAAGGCGCTGAACGATCATCCCCTGATCGAGATCGCCCGCGGCGAGGTCGCAGGCCTGCCGCCGGCCGAGTGGAGTAACGTCATCGTTGCGACCGGCCCCCTCACTTCGGCGCCGCTGGCCGACGCGATCCGCGAGCTGACCGACGAGAACGCCCTCGCCTTCTTCGACGCGATCGCACCGATCGTGCACCGCGAAACCATCGACATGTCGGTGGCCTGGTTCCAGTCGCGCTACGACAAGGTCGGTCCCGGCGGCACCGGTGCCGACTACATCAACTGCCCGATGACGAAGGAGCAGTATGACGGCTTCGTCGCAGCGCTGGTTGCCGGCGAGAAGACCGAGTTCAAGGAATGGGAGACCAACACGCCCTATTTCGACGGCTGCCTGCCGATCGAGGTCATGGCGGAACGCGGCCCCGAGACTCTCCGCCACGGGCCGATGAAGCCGGTCGGCCTCACCAATCCGCACGATCCCACCACAAAGGCCTACGCGATCGTGCAGCTGCGCCAGGACAACAAGCTCGGCACGCTCTACAACATCGTCGGCTTCCAGACGAAGCTGAAATACGGCGAGCAGCAACGCATTTTCCGCACCATTCCGGGGCTGGAGAAGGCCGAATTTGCCCGCCTCGGCGGCCTGCATCGCAACACCTTCCTCAACTCGCCAAAGCTGCTCGACGGCCAGTTGCGCCTGCGCGCACAACCACGACTGCGCTTTGCCGGCCAGATGACGGGCTGTGAGGGCTATGTGGAATCCGCCAGCGTCGGCCTGATTGCCGGCCTCTATGCGGCAGCGGACGTGCGCGGCGAGACGCTTGCGAGTCCGCCCGGCACGACCGCGCTCGGATCCCTGCTCGGCCACATCACCGGCGGCCATATCGAGACCATCGAGCCCGGCACGCGCTCGTTCCAGCCGATGAACATCAATTTCGGCCTGTTCCCGCCGCTCGCCAGCGCACCGACGAAAAAGCCCGACGGAAGCCGGCTGCGCGGCAACGAGAAGACGGTGGCCAAGAAGCAGGCGATGAGCGCCCTGGCGCTCGCCGATCTCGATCGCTGGATCGCCGATCACCTGCGCATTGCCGCCGCGGCGTGAGTTTTCGATGAACCTTCCCAAAGACGACGCCGCAACACTCTCGGCGCGCTGGATCGAGGGCGTGCTGCTCAAGCGCGACGTGTTCTCGACCGTCGAGCGCGGCCGCTTCCGCGACGACGACGGCGAGGTCGACGCGGTGCTGCGCCGCCTCGACGAGGTGCCGTGGTGGTCATTCCTTTTGGCCCGCCATCTGTTCGCCCGCGAAAAGCATGCGCTGGTGCTCGCCAAAGGCCTCGATGTCGGCCCCGAGCTGCTGTGGGCCGGACGCCGCGCACTGGTGCGTGGCTTTGTCGACGGCGTCGCGCTGCATCTGGCGAAGCCGCATGGGGACCTCGCCTATTTTCGCTCGGCCAAGGCCGCGCTGCGCCGGCTGCGCCGCGCCGGCATCTGCCACAACGACCTTGCCAAGGAACAGAACTGGCTGGTCGGCCGCGACGGGCTCGCCTACGTGACCGACTTCCAGCTCGCGGCTTGCTTCAACCGACGCGGCCGGCTCTATCGCACCCTCGCCTATGAAGACTTGCGGCATCTGCTCAAGCACAAGCGCTCCTACGCGCCTGAAGCGCTGACGCCGCGTGAGCGCAAGATCCTGGCGAAGAAGTCCTTCGCCGCCAACCTGTGGCTCGCGACCGGCAAGAAGGTCTATCGGGCAATCACCCGCGGCTTGTTCAACTTCACCGACCGTGAAGGCGGCGGCCGCCGGCTCGTCAACGACGCGCCGGTGCTGGCGGAACTGATCCGCAAGAACCCCGCCGTGCGCGACACCGCCATCGTCGCCTTTGCCGACCGCCGCTCCGGTGTCGGGCTCTATGCCTTCGTCGAAGCCGATCAGGCCGCGCTCGAAGGCCAATTGCGGAACGAGCTTGGCGCCGCTAAGGGGCCGAAGCCGCCGGAACACATCCAGGTCGTGCACGCACTGCCACGCAACGCCGACGGCAAGCCGCGCACAGAGATCCTGCAACTGGTCGCCATGAACCAGCTCGACCTGATCGAGCCGATGATGAAGAACGACCAGGACCGCGCTTTCCTCAAGGACATCCTGGAGCAGCGCAAGAACCTGCGCGACCGCTTCAATTTCGAGGCCGATCTCCCGGCGGGCTAGCGTGGATCACGCCTTGAAGCGTCCACATTGGCGATAGAGAAGCGATCCGATATTCGAGCTTGTCGGAGGGACTTGGCGGGGTCATGGGCACTCGGGGGACGATGATGCACCGTGTGGTTGGCGGCCTGATCGCCGGCCTTCTGCTGCTCGCCACCACGTCCGCGATGGCCGAGTCCCCGGCCGAGCTGATCTCGAGCTTCCGCCTCAAGCATGGTGAAGTCCGCGTCGTCCGCGATTCAACCCTCGACCGCATCGCCATGGACCAGGCGCGCGCGATGGCGACAAAGGACGACCTCAGTCACGACGCACTCGGCCCGTTCAACCGCCGGGTCGCACCGGCCGGCGCAGGCCGCGCCGCCGAGAACATCGCCTATGGCTAC
Source organism: Bradyrhizobium sp. Ken01 (assembly GCF_055807355.1). NCBI lineage: Bacteria > Pseudomonadati > Pseudomonadota > Alphaproteobacteria > Hyphomicrobiales > Nitrobacteraceae > Bradyrhizobium > Bradyrhizobium sp. Ken01. Next base: position 30,444 of record NZ_JBVVPC010000044.1, on the reverse strand, counting down.
GACAATTTCGAGAAAACCCTCGGACAGTGGATCGACTCGTCGGGACACCGCAAGAACCTGCTGCTGCACAACGCTTCCCGCGTCGGGATCGCGAGTGCGAAAAACGCCAGCGGCAAACGCACCTATTGGGCGATGGTGATCGCCGGCGACTACGAGCCGAAGGGCAAAGGCAAAGGCAAGAAAGACGGGGAGCCTCTGGTAGCCGTGAAGCGCGAGGTCGCGCCCGCGAGCAAGCCGAAATCCAGCGGCTGCCACATCAAGCTGCTCGGCCTCTGCATCTGAGGCGAGATCAGATGTTGCAGCCGGCCTCTTGTCCGCATTCCTCGCCGGTCTAATCTATTCGGGACGATCGCGAGAGCAAAGGCGGCGCACTTGATCAACATCGGGCGAATACGTGCCGACACGCCAGCCACCTCCCGGCTTGCGTACCTGCACAACGCGGGTGCGGCTCTCATGCCCGTTCCTGTCGTCGAAGCCATGAAGCAGCATATCGATCTGGAGAGCGAGATCGGAGGCTATGCGGCCGCCGACCACGAGGCCCGCCGGCTTGATTCAGTCTACGGCGCCGTGGCGCGCCTGCTGAATGCCGCGCCCGATGAGATCGCCCTGATGGAGAACGCGACGGTTGCCTGGCAGATGGCGTTCTACGCGCTTCCGTTTCGCGATGGCGACCGGATCCTGACTGCCGAAGCAGAGTACGCGGCCAACTATGTCGCCTTTCTTCAGGTCGCGAAGCGAACAGGCGTCGCGATCGACATCGTGCCGAGCGATGCCAGCGGCGAGCTCGAGGTCGACGCGCTCGAACGCATGATCGACGAGCGCGTAAAGCTGATTGCGATCACCTGGGTTCCGACCAATGGCGGGCTGGTCAATCCGGCTGCGGCCGTCGGGAAGATCGCGCGAGCGCGAGGCATTCCTTATCTCCTCGACGCCTGCCAGGCGGTCGGACAGATGGTGGTCGACGTCGAGGCCATCGGCTGTGACATGCTGTCGGCGACCGGTCGCAAATTCCTCCGCGGCCCGCGCGGCACCGGCTTTCTCTACGTCCGCCGCGCGACGCTGCAGGCGCTCGAACCGCCGATGATCGACCACTTCGCCGCACCCTGGGTCTCGCGAGACGCTTATCGGCTGCGTGACGATGCGCGCCGTTTCGAGACCTGGGAGAACAACTACGCAGCCCGGCTTGGGCTCGGCGCGGCTGTCGATTATGCCCTCGATATCGGGATCGGCCCCATCGAGCAGCGTTGCCGCATGCTGGCGGACCGCCTCCGGGGCGGCCTTGCGTCCATTCGCGGCATCAGAATTCGCGACCTCGGACGCGCTCCGGGAGCCATCGTCAGCTTCACGGTGGAAGGCTACGAGGCGGAAGCCGTCGTCAGCGACGCGGCCGCAGCCGGCATCACGATCGGTGCCTCAGATCCGTCGAGCACGCGCATCGATGCCGAAATTCGCTCGCTGCCGCCGGTGGTGCGCGCCTCCCCGCATTACTACAATACGGAAGCCGAGATCGATCGGCTGATCGCCCATTTGGCGGGTTTGACGCCGCGATAGCGGAGATCATGCACCGCTCAGGTACAGCGCGCACTCAATCCGGATGCGCCAAGCTTCGCCATGACCTCGTCGAGATGGGCGCTGTCGCGGGTCTCGATCACCAGCTGCAGCAGCGTCGCCTTGGCCGGAAGATCCGAGAAGGTGCGCTGGTGCGAGACCTCGATGATGTTGGCGCCGGCCTCGGCCAGCAGTGCCGCAACCGCAGCCAGTTGGCCGGGCCTGTCGGGGATGTCGAGCGACAGCTGGGTGAGCCGCCCCTCGCGCGCCAACTCGCGGGTCAGGACCGATGCGATCAGACGTGTGTCGATATTGCCGCCGCTCAGCACCAGCCCGACCTTCTGGCCGGCGAAACGGGACGGGTCGGACATCAGCGCGGCGAGACCGGCGGCGCCGGCGCCTTCGACGACCGTCTTCTCGATCGAGATCAGGGTCGCCACCGCGCGCTCGAGCTCGGCTTCGTTGACGAGCGCAATGTCGTCGACGAGGCGGCGGACGATTTCGGTGGTGAGCTTGCCGGGCGATTTCACCGCGATGCCTTCGGCGAGCGTGTCGCCGCGCGCCGGCAGATTGCCGTCGTGGATGGCGTTGTACATCGAGGGGTAGAGCCAGGCCTCGACGCCGAGGATCCGCAGCGACGGCTTGATCGATTTCGCGGCAATGGCGATCCCGCTGATCAGGCCACCGCCGCCGATCGGGACGACCAGCGTATCGAGCTCCGGCACGGCCTTGAGTATTTCCAGCCCGACAGTGCCCTGCCCCGCGATGACAAGCGGATCGTCATAGGGATGGACGAAGATCATGCCACGGACTTCGCCGTGGTTGCGCGCATACGCGGCCGCCTCCTCCAGCGTGGCGCCCGTCACGACCACCTCGGCACCGTGATGCCTGGTGTTCTCGACCTTCACCATGGGCGTGCCGACCGGCATGACGATGGTGGCGGGAACGCCGAGCCGCTTGGCGTGATAGGCGACGCCCTGCGCGTGGTTACCCGCCGACATCGCGACGACGCCCCGGGCGCGCTCCTCCGGCGTCAGCGCCTTGAGGCGGTTGAGCGCGCCGCGCTCCTTGAACGAGGACGTGAACTGGAGGTTCTCGAATTTCAGCCAGATGTCGCAGCCGCAGATATTGCTCAGCGTGCGGCTGTAGCTACAGGGCGTCTCGACGACGGCGCCGCGGATCGTCTCGGCGGCGGCATGGATGTCGGCCGGTGCGACCGGAAGGCCGCTGAGATCACAGGAGATGCTTTGCGACAACTCAGCCATAGGACAGCATAGGGCATTTGACAGTTTGAGGCGATAAGCCAACCGCTATTTGGTAAATTCCCGCGAACGTGAAGCCCGCCAAAGCGTCCACAGCGTACGCAGCCGCGATGACGGTTGCGGCGTAAACGGATTGCGCCCGGGCTGCGACAGGCGCTTGAGGTCGGCCCTTACCTGGCTCAGCGGCAGAAACGCCGGCCGTGCCGACACCGACACCTCCGGCAACAGCGACAAGGCCGTGGTCAAATGCTGCCCGGCCTCGCCCACGAGTTGGTCCAGGACGGCGCGCAAATTCGCCGTCTCCTTGCCGGCGAATACGTCCTCCATGTTGCAATTGTGGCTCGCCAGGACCTGCTGCGGCAGGAACAATTGCCGGTGCGCCGCATCACGGGGCAAGTTCGCGATGACCTGTACGATGCCCTGCGCCAGCCCGGCGTGGCGGGCGAGATGCTCGGCCGCTTCCGACGGTGGTCCCATGATCCGGGCGGCGAGATCGAACAGCGCCGATGAGGTCGCCGCGAGGTAGCCCTCCAGCGCCGCCATGGTCGGCATTGGATCGTTGTAGAGATCGAATTGATGCTCGTCGACGAGCAGCGACAGCGGTTCGATCGGCAGGTCGAAATCACGGATTGCGCGGAGCAGCTCCGCCGCGACCGGATTGCCCTCGGCGCTGCCATGGACCTGGCCCGACAGCATGTCCGTCCACCATTGCAGGCGGATTTCACCGGGCAAGGGCTGGCTCACCTGGTCGCGGACGCGGACGATCTCGACATTGAAGGCATAGAGCGCCAGCAGCGCGCGGCGCTCGGCGGCAGGCGCGAACAGGGTCGCGGCATAGCGCGGAAAGTCGTGGCTGCGCACGAGGTCCGCACAGAACGCAGCAGAATCCGGCGGCGGCGCGGAGCCACTCATGGCACGGCGATCAGCGCGGCCGCGACGCGCCGCCGTTCGCCGATCATGATGTTGTAGGTACGCACGGCGGGACCGGTCTGCATCGTATCCAGAACCACCCTCGCCGCTTTAAGTGCCTGGCGCAGTTCCGCCGACGGCAGCCAGACTCCGGTTCCGGTGCCGATCAGGAGCGTGTCGATGCTGTTGGCGGACTTGAAGACTCGATCCAGCGAATAGCGGTCGATCTTCGCGGGGTCCGTTATATCCCAAGCCCAGATCGCGTCGGGCAGGCAAAGCAGCGATCCCCGATGCGACATGCCGGCAAAGGCAAAGCCGCCCTTGCCATAGGCTTCGATCGGCGCCGAGCGGGGGAAATGCGGTGCGTTGGGATCGCCGGCCATGAGCTTCGTCCGAATGAGCTTACTGCCCTCGCAAACTCCTGCGAGGGCACGCGGTTCGGATCATGCCCTGCTTTTCTTCGCGGGCGTAGCCTTATCGGCCGCATCTTCGCGATGCTCGCCGACGCCGAGATAGATCAGGATCGGGGCCGCAATGAAGATCGAGGTATAGGTGCCGACCAGCACCACGCCAAACATCATCACCGCGGTGAAGCTGTGGATGGCATGGCCACCGAACAGCAGCAGAGCCAGCAGCGCCAGCGTCACCGTGAAGTGGGTGATGATCGAGCGCGACAGCGTCGAGTTGATCGATTCATTGAGGAGCTGCGGCATCGGCATCTTCTTGTAGCGCCGCAGCATCTCACGGATACGGTCGTAGATGACGACGGTGTCGTTGAGCGAATAGCCCAAAATGGTCAGAAGCGCCGCGATACTGGTCAGGTCGAAATCGACCTGGCTGATCGACATGAAGCCGATCGTCAGCACGATATCGTGCACGTTGGCGATCATGGCGCCGAGCGCGAACTGCCACTCGAAGCGGAACCAGAGGTAGACCAGGATCGAGACGATCGCCAGCATCAGGCCGAGCATGCCGTAGGCGAGCAATTCGCCCGATACGCGCGGTCCCACGACCTCGACGCGGCGATAGTCGACCGAATCGCCAAGCGCGGTGCGGACCTTCTGCACGGCCTCCTGCTGGGCGGCGTCGCCGCCCGGCTGCTCCGCGACGCGGATCAGGACGTCCGCGGGGCCGCCGAATTGCTGCAACTGGATTTCGCCGAGACGCAGGCCATCCAACGTCGTACGCATCGCCGCGATATCGGCTGTGCCGGACTTGGCCTGCACCTCCAGCAGCGTGCCGCCGCGGAAGTCGATGCCGAAATTCAGTCCATGGGTGAAGAACAGCGTGATCGCGACGATCGACAGCGCCGCCGAGATCGGGAAGCTGACCCGGCGAAACCGCGTGAAATCGAAATGGGTATCGTCGGGAACGATGCGCAGCGACGGCAGCCAGCCGAATGCCGCAACCACGGTGAGAATGGCAATGAGGACGCCGAGCCCGATGAGAACGGTGTGATTCACGATCAGGCTCCTAGATCGGCACGCTCTGCGGCCGCTTCCACCGCACCCACCAGGCCACGATCAGCCGGGTCAGGGTGAAGGCGGTGAACACCGTGGTGATGATGCCGATTCCGAGCGTCACGGCGAAGCCGCGCACCGGACCGGTGCCAATGTAGAACAGCACCGCGGCGGCAATGAAAGTGGTGATGTTGGAATCGAGGATGGTCGCAAGCGCCCGCTTGAAGCCGGCGTCAATCGCCGAGATCGCGTTGCGGCCGCCGCGCAATTCCTCGCGGATGCGCTCGTAGATCAGCACGTTGGAATCGACCGCGATTCCGACGGTGAGCACGATGCCGGCGATACCGGGCAGCGTCAGCGTGGCGCTGAGCAGCGACAGGAGGCCGAAGATCATGGCGACGTTGATGGCCACCGCAATATTGGCGAACACGCCGAACAGCCGGTAGGTCAAGAGCATGAAGATGATGACCAGGATCGAGCCGACGTAGGCGGCGAGCTCGCCCTTCTCGATCGAGTCCTGGCCGAGGCCCGGACCGACGGTGCGCTCCTCGACCACCGTGAGCGGTGCCGGCAGCGCGCCGGCGCGCAGCAGGATCGCGAGATCGTTGGCCGATTGCACGGTGAAATTGCCCGAGATCTGGCCCTGTCCGCCGGTGATGGGCTCGCGGATCACGGGCGCCGAGATGACCTTGTTGTCGAGCACGATCGCGAAAGGCAACCCGACGTTCTCTTGCGTGGCCTGCGAGAACTTGCGCGCGCCTGAGGTATTGAATTTGAAGCTGACGACGGGTTCGCTCGTGCGCTGGTCGAAGCTCGCCTGGGCATCCGTCAGATCGCCGCCGGCGACCAGTACCTGCTTCTTGACCACATAGGGTGTCGGCGGCGGCGACGCGCTCATCAGAAGCTCGGATTCCGGCGGCAAACGTCCCTGCTGCGCCTGATCGGGCGGCACCGACGTATCGACCATGCGGAATTCCATCTTCGCGGTTTTGCCCAGCAATTCCTTCAGTCGGGTCGGGTCCTGGAGGCCGGGGACCTGCACCAAAATGCGATCGTTGCCCTGGCGCTGGATGACGGGTTCGACGGTGCCGAGCTCGTTGACGCGGCGTTCGACGATCTGGATCGACTGCTCGATGGTCTTGCGCATGCGGTCGAGCATCGCGGCCTGCGGGATGGTAAGGCGGATCACGCCGCCGCCGGCGTCAGTCACCTCCAGGTCGCGCTGACCGCTGGATCCGACCAGTCCACCCAGCGGCTGGGACAGCTCGCGCAGCTTGGCGAGCGCAGGCTGCAGGTCGGATTCCTTGGTGATCCGAACCTCGGCCGCGTCGTTGCGCACGATGACGCCGCCGGTGAAGCCGATCTTGGCATCGCGCAGCGTCCGGCGAACGTCGTCGCGGACCTGGTCGAGCCTTTCCTTCTTCACATAGTTGCCGTCGACCTCGAGCAGCAGATAGGAGCCGCCTTGGAGATCGAGGCCGAGCACGAGCCGACGCTGTGCCCAGGCGGGCCAGGTCTTGACCTGCGCTTCGGGAAAGAAGTTCGGGACCGCGCAGAGGCACACGATCAGCGCCGTCAGGATAATCCCGAGCGCCTTCCACCGCGTGAAATACAACATCGACTGGACCTGTCAGATCAGGAGATTTGCAGGAAAACTTGAGAGACTCGCGGAAGCACTCACTTCGACGCGGCGTCTTCCTTAGCGCTTTCCTTGGATTCCTTGGCCGGCTCACCCTTGGCGCGCACGCCGGAGACCATCGAGCGCATCTGCCGCACGCGCACGCCATCGGCGATCTCGAACTCGATCTGGTCGTCGTCGACGACCTTGGTGACCTTGCCGACGAGACCGCCCGAGGTCACGACGGTGTCGCCGCGGCGGATGTTCTTCACGAGGTCGGCGTGGTCACGGACCTTCTTCTGCTGCGGACGCAGAATCAGGAAGTACATGATCACGAAGATCAGGGCGAACGGCAGCAGCGACATCAACATGCCGCTGGTGTCGCCGGCGCCCGCAGCCTGGGCATACGCAGGGGTAATCAACATTCGGACGATCCTCGTGAGAACGGGGGAGAACCGGTCAGGCCCAAATGGCGACCGGTTCGGTCAAATTCGCGCGGACTATAGCGGCCATTGCTCCAATTGCAACGCTGCCACACCGCCCTTTTAGCCACCTTGCGGCGCGCGCTCAGGCCGGATAAGGCTGCATTCTCAGGAACTTCGGACATGCCCCAAAAACCAAGCAAAAGCCCGGCCGGCAAAGGCCCCCGCACCCCTGCCGCGAAGCCAGCCCGCGTCGCGGCAAAACGTCCCAAGGCGGCCCCCAAAGCGGCTTCCAAGACGACTTCCAAGGTGAGCTCCAAGACCACGTCCAAGGCCAACCAAAGCGTCTCCCAGGAGCGCATCGTTCGCGCGCTAGAGACGATTGCGGCGCACCTCTCCGCTCAAGGCAAGCCCGCCGTCGAACGCGAGTCGTTCAAGCAGGCGGATGCTTTCGTCTGGCACCCGGACGGCCGCCTTGCGGCGGTGCCGCGCGTCAGCCGCGTCGAATTGTTCCTGCTCAAGGGCGTCGACCGGATGCGCGACATCCTGATGGAGAACACCGAGCGCTTCGCCAACGGATTGCCCGCCAACAACGCATTGCTCTGGGGCGCGCGCGGCATGGGCAAGTCGTCGCTGGTGAAGGCGGCGCATGCCAGCATCAACGCGGAGCGCAAACCGGCCGACAGACTGAAGCTGATCGAGATCCATCGCGAGGACATCGAGAGCCTGCCCGCCCTCATGGAGCAGCTTCGCGCCTCGTCCTTCCGCTTCATCGTGTTCTGCGACGACCTCTCCTTCGACGGCAATGATGCGTCCTACAAATCGCTCAAGGCGGTGCTCGAAGGCGGCATCGAAGGGCGGCCGGAGAACGTCATCCTCTACGCCACCTCCAACCGCCGCCATCTGCTGGCGCGCGAGATGATCGAGAACGAGCGCTCGACCGCGATCAATCCCGGCGAAGCCGTCGAGGAGAAGGTCTCGCTGTCGGATCGCTTCGGTCTCTGGCTCGGCTTCCACCGCTGCAGCCAGGACGAATATCTCGCCATGGTGCGGGGCTATTGCAGCCATTTCGGCGTCAAGGTCGACGATGACGCGCTGGAGCGCGAGGCCCTTGAATGGTCGACGACGCGCGGCTCGCGCTCGGGCCGCGTCGCCTGGCAGTTCGTGCAGGAGCTTGCGGGACGGCTCGGCGTGAAGCTGACGGCGACGTAGCGGAATCTGTAGCGGCACTCGCACCTGTCATTCCCCGCGCAGGCGGGGAATCCAGTATTCCAGCGACGGTTTTGATCGATCGAGACGCCGCAACGTGCTGGGTCGCCCGGTCAAGCCGTGCGACGACACCGCGTTTGTGGCGATGGCGCGCCCGACTTCAGGCTCAAGCCCCGTTCAGGAATTGAAGCGGGTCAACCGGGCTCGATCCCTTACGGATCTCGAAGTGGAGCTGCGGCGACGCCACCTCCCCGGATTGACCCGACTTGGCAATGACCTGGCCGCGCTTGATGGTATCGCCGCGCTTCACCATCAGCTCACTCGCATGGGCATATGCGGTGACGTAGCCGTTGGAGTGCCGAACCAGGACGAGATTGCCATAGCCTTTCAGCTCGTTGCCGGAATACGCAACGACACCGTCTTCAGCCGCCTTGACCGGGGTTCCCTCAGGCACCGCGAGATTGATGCCGTCGTTGGACTTGCCATTGGTCTTGGCGCCGTAGCTCGTGACCACCTTGCCGCGCACCGGCCAGCGGAAAGTCGGCAGCGCGCTGGTGGTCTCCGCAGCTTTCGCCGGAGTTTCCGCGGTCTTCTCTTCAACATTGGCGGTGGCCTGGGCCAAGCGCGCGCTTTGCGCCGGCGCGACGGCCGCCATTTTGGTGGCGGGCGCAGATGCCGCGGCAACGGGCTGCAGCGTGCTCGCGACGGGAGCGGCTCCGACCGGAGGCGCGGCAAGCGGTGCTGCGACGGCCGCGGTCTTGGCGCCGGGCACGGCCAGCCTGGCGCCAAGCTTGAGCTTTGCAGAGGGATTGAGGCCGTTGGCACGGGCCAGTTCAGCCGCCGAGATATGGTTCTTGCGGGCAATGCTGGCGAGCGTGTCGCCGTGGTTCACGAAGTGCGTGCTTGACGGCGCGGCAACGGCCGCAACCGGCCTCGCAGCAGGCGGCGGCGCAGCGGCAACGGGGGCCATGAGCGGCGCGGGCGCAGCGGCCGTGGCCTGGTGCGGAATGATCAGTTGCTGGCCGGGCGAGAGCGCGCGCGGCCCCTTGTACCCGTTGGCGGCGAGAATCGCCTGCGGCGTGACGCGGTAGCGCTTGGCAAGCAGGTCGAGCGTATCGCTGGTGCCGACGATGATCTTGGTTCCACCGACCGGCTGGGCGGCTGCAACCGAGCGCGGCGGCACGGTGGCCGTGGTCTCGAGATGCGGCTGCGCCGGGGGTGTGTACGAGCCGACACCGCGGCCGCCTCCGGACACACCGCCTGCTGCAACGGGGTAGGATTGCGGCGCGGACACCGCCGGCGGCAAAGGCTGCGACTGATAATAACCGGGCTGCGTCTGCGGCCGCGAATATTGCGGCAGCTCACGCTGCGGCGGCGGCGCCTGTTGCACCGAACCGGTCGATTCCTGCGCGAAGGGATTGGAGAAGTTCGACTGGGACATGCGCGACGACATGTCGGCGCTGCACCCTGCGAAGCTGAAGGAGATCAGCGCCAGCACCGCGACCTGCGGCACACGGCGCGAGTAAAGCAACTCGGCGGCAACGGACATGGTTACTCACTCGTACGCAACAGAACTGGTGTTTTAAGTAAACACGCGCCGAGTAAATAACGGCTTAACCCTCCCAATAAGATGTTGGCAGCACAGCCAATCCGGAATTCTACAGCTCCCGCGCCACCCCGGGCAGCGCCGGCACGAACCGGACCTCGACGAGTTCCTTGCGCTCGATCCCGGCTTCGGTCCGGCTCAAGCGGATCAGCGTCTGCACGCCCTGATGCGGGCCGACGGGCGCGATCAGGATGCCGCCCACCTCCAGCCGCTCGACCAGGTTCTCCGGAAGCTGCTCCATCGCGGCCGTGACGATGATGCGGTCGAACGGGCCGATATTGGGGGGCAGATTGAGTCCGTCGCCCAGCATCACCTCGACGTTGTGATAGTTGAGCTTTTCAAGCCTGATACGTGCGGCATCCGCAAGCTTGCGGTAGCGCTCGACCGTCAACACCTGGCCGGCGAGCCGCGACAGCACCGCCGCCTGGTAGCCCGAGCCGGCGCCGATCTCCAGCACGCGGTGCTTCTTCTGAAGCTGGAGCTGCTCGGTCATGTAGGCGACCACGAAGGGCTGGCTGATGGTCTGCCCGCAGGCGATCGGCAGCGCACTGTCGCGATAGGCGCCGTCGCGATCGGCGTCGTCGACGAACTGATCGCGCGGCACCTCCTCCATGGCCCGCAGGACCGCCTGGTCGCTGATGCCCCGACGCCTCAGCGTGAGCTGAAACATCATCTTTTCCGGCGGGTGCTGATGGGAGGTCATTGCCTGCGTACTGTCTTTTGGGGTCCGGGGCGCCAACCCGGGGGGCGCGAGATTCTTGTTCCGGCTCCGGGAACCCATGATAGGCTTCGGATGGCGTAGTTGACCACAAATTGGCTTGCAACGGGCGAGCCGCGATGGCCATTTTCAAGCATCCGTTCGTCGAAACGCACATTGCGTCGATTCATGTTATCTGCGAACGTTTTTGGTGATGGGCAAGGACTCGACCATGACTGCGACGGGGCTTACCGGCCGCTCTGTATTCCTCGTCGAAGACGAGGTGATGATCAGGATGATGGTCGCGGACATGCTCGAAGAGCTTGGCTACAAGATCGCGGCCGAGGCTGGCGACATCACCGAAGCCATGCGGCTCGCCCAGGCAACCGAGTTCGACATCGCCATTCTCGACGTCAACGTCAACGGCAAGGTCATCTCGCCGGTCGCCGATGTCATCAAGGCGAAGGGCTGCCCGTTCATCTTCGCCACCGGATACGGTTCCTCCGGCCTGCCCGAGCAGTACCGCGATCGGCCGGCGCTTCAAAAACCATTTCAGCTCGACGCCCTCGGCAAGACCATCGAAGCCGCGCTTCGCGGCGGCTAGACTAGGCCCCGTTCCAGGTCAGACTTACTTCAGCGTCGCACTTAGCGCGTCGGAAAACGCCTCGTTGGTCCGGTCGAGCCTGAGCGGCGTGACGGAGACGTAGCGCTCGCGGAGCGCCGCGAGATCGGTGCCGTCGGCGGGCGTATCCATCATCGCGGTGCGCTCAAAGCCGATCCAGAAATAAGGATTGCCACGGCCGTCCTTGCGCTCGTCGATCCTGAGGAAGCCGAGATTGCGCTTGCCTTGCCGCGTCACGCGAATGCCCAGCACATCCTCCGGCGCGCAAGCCGGGAAATTGACGTTGATGACGGTGTCCTTCGGGATACCGGCGGCGATCACCTTGCGCAGGATGTCGGGCCCGAATTTGCGCGCAGTGTCCCACAGCGGCCGGTCGCGGGTCTCGACGCTGAACTCCTGCGACAGGGCGAAAGACGGTAGTCCCAGGATGGTTCCCTCCAGCGCGCCGGCGATGGTGCCGGAATAGACCACGTCCTCGGCGACATTGCGGCCCTTGTTGACACCGGACAGCACGACATCGGGCAGCTTGGCGCCGAGGATGTGGCGCGCGCCCATGATGACGCAGTCGGTCGGCGTGCCGCGCACCGCGAAATGCCGCGGACCGACCTCGCGCAGGCGCAGCGGATCGTTCAGCGACAGCGAATGCGACACGCCGGACTGGTCGAGCTCCGGCGCGACAACCCAGACGTCATCAGACAATGCGCGCGCGATCTCCTCCAGGACCTTGAGCCCGGGGGCATGGATGCCGTCGTCATTGGTGCAAAGAATGCGCATGGGAAAGGTCGATTCCTGAAGCGGGTCTGAGCCGTCTTATCCGGCCGAGGCCGATCAGGCAAACCGGCCGACTGGGGCCGGCACCCGGTTGCCGGCTTGGGCCGGCTACCGGCGAACGCGCCATTGCGGCAGGAAGCGCGCCAGCCGGCCCTCGGCATGCAATTTCATCGCCGGCACGACCGGGCTCACGATGGGAGCCTCGATGACGCCGAGCGCCTCCAACTGTGCAACGAACGGGTCCGCTAGCGGCGCCTGCGGAAAGCGTTCGCGTGCCAGCGTCAGTGCCTGGTCGAAATCCGCGGCATTCACACCGGGCTTGGCCCGCCGGCTCTGGACGAGATGATCGTCCCAGAGCCGCGTGATCTCGATGTCGAGTACGCCACGCAGCCGCTGATCGACAGCCTGGATGCCGGCACCCGTCACCGCCCATTGTCTGCCGACCCAGAAGATGTCGCGGTGCAAGGCCATGAACGATCGGTTCGCGTTGTCGGGTGGCCGGCAGGATAACCGGCCGCCCGATCTTCGCAACCAAACGTTTCTCCGTTTCAGGTTGGCAGCACGCCTAGTGGCGCGCGACCACCTTCAGCCCGCCCATATAGGGCTGGAGCACGCTGGGGACCGCAATCGAGCCGTCCTCTTGCTGATAGGTCTCCATCACGGCGATCAACGCGCGGCCGAGCGCTGTGCCGGAGCCGTTGAGCGTGTGCACGAACCGCGGCTTGCCATCGGGGCCGCGCGAGCGCGCGTCCATCCGGCGGGCCTGGAAATCGCCGCACACCGAGCAGCTCGATATCTCGCGGAATGCCCCGCCGTCGCCCTGGCCCGGCATCCAGACCTCGATGTCATAGGTTTTTTGCGACGAGAAACCCATATCCCCGGTGCACAGCGTCATCACGCGGTAATGCAGGTCGAGCCGCCGCAGCACTTCCTCGGCACAGGCGAGCATGCGCTCGTGCTCGTCCTTGCTCGTCTCCGGCGTCGTGATCGAGACCAGTTCGACCTTGGTGAACTGGTGCTGCCGGATCATGCCTCGCGTGTCGCGCCCAGCGGCCCCCGCCTCCGCGCGAAAACACGGCGTCAGCGCAGTCAGCCGCATCGGCAGCTGCTTTTCGTCGAGGATGGATTCACGGACGAGATTGGTGAGCGCCACTTCCGCGGTCGGAATGATCCCGAGACGCTCGGTCTGGAGCCGCTCATGGTCGGGCTCAGCGAGCAATTCGCCCTTGATCGCCCAGAACTGGTCGTCCTCGAATTTCGGCAATTGTCCGGTGCCGAACATGATCTCGTTGCGCACGAGCAGCGGCGGATTGATCTCGGTATAGCCGTGCTCATCGACGTGTAGATTCAGCATGAACTGGCCGAGCGCGCGTTCGAGCCGCGCCAGTCCCTTCTTCAGTACGACGAAGCGCGCGCCGGAGAGCTTCGCCGCGGTCTCGAAATCCATATCACCAAGCTCGGCGCCGAGATCGTCATGGGGTTTTGGCACGAACGCGCAGTTGCGCCTGTTGCCGAAGACATGGCGCTGAACATTGCCGTGCTCGTCGACACCATCGGGCACCTCGCCGAGCGGCAGATTGGGGATCGCCGCCAGCTCCCTGGCGAGCTCCTCGTCGGCAGCCTTCGCGGTCGCCTCGAGCTCCGGCATCGTGGTCTTGAGCTCGGCGACCTCCGCCATCAGCTTCGCCGCGCGCGCCTCGTCCTTCGCCTTCTTGGCATCGCCAATTTCCTTGGAGGCCGCATTGCGCCGCGCCTGCGCCTGCTCGGAAGCCAGGATCGCCGCACGCCGGGTCTCGTCGATCGCAAGCAGCGACGCCGACATCGGCTTCAGGCCGCGTCGTGCCAGGCCGGCGTCGAAGGCTTGCGGGTTGTCGCGGATCGATTTGATGTCGTGCATGGCCGAGGTCCTGGGGGCAGCGCGTAAACACACAACGGCAAACGTTGTCAGTTCACATCAGCGCGTCTCCTAGCACGGCTGTCATCATCCGCGAAGGCGGATGATCCAGTATTCCAGAGACGTCCGTGATTCCCCGAGAGGCCGCGGCGTACTGGATTCTCCGGCTGCGCGGGGGATGACAGCGGGGGTGTCGCCCTACTCCGCCGGATTGGCCGGCGTCGATACGTCAGTGCCGCTAGAGGCTTGCGAAGCTGCCGCCTTCTTCTCCACAATTCCCACCGCGATGATCGAGCCCTCGTAGAGCGCGAGCAAGGGGATCGCGAGCGAGCACTGGCTGAGCACGTCGGGCGGGGTCAGAACAGCCGCGATGACGAAGGCAACGACGATGAAATAGCGGCGCTTCTCGCGCAGCATTTTTGACGTGACGATGCCGATGCGCCCGAGCAGCGTCAGGATCACCGGAAGCTGGAAGGCGATGCCGAAGGCGAAGATCAGCGACATCATCAGCGACAGATATTCGCCGACCTTCGGCAGCAGCTGGATTTGCGCGGTGTCGTCGCTGCCGGCCTGCTGCATGCCGAGCGAGAAGCGGACCAGCATCGGCAGCACGACGAAATAGACCAGTGCGGCGCCCAGCACGAAGAAGAACGGGGTCGCGACCAGATACGGCAGAAAGGCCTGCTTCTCGTGCTTGTAGAGGCCCGGAGCGACGAACTTGTAGATCTGCGTCGCGACGATCGGGAACGAGATGAAGCCGGCGCCGAACAGCGCGAGCTTGAGCTGGGTGATGAAATATTCCAGCAGCGCGGTGTAGATGAATTTCGAGTTCTCGGGACCCGCGACCCACACGAACGGCCAGACCAGCACGTTGTAGATCTGCTTGGCGAAGAAGAAGCAGAAGATGAAGGCAATGCCGAAGCCGAGCAGCGCCTTGATCAGCCGCGAACGCAGCTCGATCAAATGGTCCATCAAGGGGGCTTTGCTGGCTTCGATGTCGGCGGCGCTCATGACGCTTTGGCGTCCTTGATCGCCTCGGCCGGCGCAGTGTCCTGGATGACCGAATCCTGCGTGACCGAACCTTGCGTGACCTGCGCCTGCTCGACCTCACGGGTGATGGCGAGCGGCTCGTTTGCGGCCGCATGTGCCTCGGCCTCCACGAAGGTCTCTGGCGTCGGCGCTTCCGGCGTGGTGGGCGTCGCCGGCGCTTCGCTTGCGGTCGTCAGCGGTTCGACAACGGCGGTGGTCGAGGTCTCGGCCGGCTTGTCCAGCGCATCGACGCGGAGTGCGTCGCTGACGTCCTTTTGGAGCGAGGTCATCAGATTGTTGCCGGCGAAGCCGGAAGCCGCTTCCTTGACCTCGTCGAAGCTCTTCTTGAGGTCGGCCATTTCGGCCTCGCGCATCGCTTCCTGGAATTGGCCCTGGAATTCGGCGGCCATCTTGCGCGCCT
The DNA here is from genome assembly GCF_055807355.1 of Bradyrhizobium sp. Ken01. Lineage (NCBI taxonomy): Bacteria > Pseudomonadati > Pseudomonadota > Alphaproteobacteria > Hyphomicrobiales > Nitrobacteraceae > Bradyrhizobium > Bradyrhizobium sp. Ken01. The sequence continues at coordinate 14,976 of NZ_JBVVPC010000044.1, read as the reverse complement.
TGCCCATCCACTGCCCGACCATGCGCAGCACGCCCGGCAGCTCTTTCGGGCCGATGGCGATCAGGGCCACGACCCCGATCAGGACCAGTTCACTCCACCCGATATCGAACATGAGGTCTTCCGTTCACGCCAGCAGCAAGCCGGCCCAATCCCTCGCGCGCAGGATCGGGTCCGCTACCCGCGTCTCGCGTGCTCTCTGGCTTACACGGCCTTGCTGCCGACGTCGGACCGTGCCGCGGTCGGCGCGGCATTGTTGTGCTCGATGGACTTGGCCGGCTCGGGCTTGTCGGCGACCTTGTCGTCGTCCTGCATGCCCTTCTTGAATGCCTTGATGCCCTGCGCCACGTCGCCCATCAGATCCGAAATCTTGCCGCGACCGAACAGCAGCAGGACCACTGCGATCACCAGGACCCAGTGCCAAATGCTGAGTGAACCCATCCTGCAACCCTCCAAACGCGCATGGCCGGGGACCGGCCGATCTTCACCGAAACCTAGGCTTGGCAGGTGTCAAAAACAAGGACCAAGGCAGCGCCAATTCGCTGTTGGCGCTACGTAATTTTGCTAGTGTTAACTGGTCGCAGGTGGCCGGTAGAAGGCCGGGACGTCAGTCCTCGCTGCCGCCCTCGCCACCCTCCTGGCCGCCTTCCGGCGGCGTCTCGGGCTCGACCGCAGGCGCCAGCGCGAGATCAAGGTCCTCTCCCGGTTCCAGCGGATCCTCGTCCTCCCGCAAAGTCGGGTCATCCGACGGCGTCGGCACGCTGAATCCGGTCGGCAGGCGCGAATCCAGGAGCCCCGTGCCCTTCAGCTCCTCTAGGCCCGGCAGATCGCCAAGCTGTTCCAGAGTGAACTGCGACAGGAAGTCCTCGGTGGTTCCGAAGGTCAAGGGACGGCCCGGCGTCTTGCGACGTCCCCGCGGCTTGATCCAGCCGGTTTCCAGCAGCACGTCCAGCGTGCCCTTCGAGGTGACGACGCCACGGATCTCCTCGATCTCGGCGCGGGTCACCGGCTGGTGATAGGCGATGATCGCCAGCACCTCGATCGCGGCGCGCGACAGGCGGCGGGTCTCGGTGCTCTCGCGGGTCATCAGCCAGGCGAGATCGCCCGCGGTGCGGAAGGTCCATTTGTTGGCGACCCGCACGAGATTCACGCCGCGCAGGGAATAGTCGGCCTGCAACTGCTCGAGCGCAGCCTTCACGTCCACGCCCTCGGGCATGCGCTTGGCCAGCGTCGCCGTGTCCAGCGGTTCATTCGAAGCAAACAGCAGCGCTTCCAGCAGCCGCAATTCTTCGGGACGTGCCTGGGACTCGTTCTCCATCGGCTCGGCCTCTTCTACCCGCACTTCAGCCAGGCTTGCCATGGCAGATTCTCCTTGTTGCACTTAAGCGACCGGCGCATCGGGCGCAGGAGCTGCGTCCATGACCGGCTTGGGGCGCCCCTTCCGGAAATAGATGGGCGCAAACGCCTCTTTCTGATTCAGCTCGAGCTGACCTTCGCGCACCAGCTCGAGCGCAGCCGCGAAACTCGAGGCGAGCACCGTCGCGCGCTGCGTCGGATCGGCGACATGCTGAAGCAGAAAATCGTCGAGAACGCCCCAATCGTCCTGCTCGCTGATGCTGCCGACCAGCCGCTCCAGCGTGGCGCGCGCCTCGGCGAGCGACCACACCGTGCGCTTGGCCAGATGCACGTTCGCCAGCACGCGCGACTGGCGCTGCGCGGCATAAGCGGTGAGCAGGTCATAGAGCGTTGCGGTGTATTTCGGATGCTTGATCTCGGCGATCTGCTCGGGCTCGCCGCGCGGGAAGATGTCGCGCAGCAATTGCTGCCGGTTCATCAGCCGGTTGGCGGCTTCACGAATCGCCTCCAGCCGGCGCAGGCGATTGGCGAGCGCCGTCGCCATCTGCTCGGCGCTCGGGCCTTCCGCACTCGGCGGCTCCGGCAGCAGCAGGCGCGATTTCAGGAAGGCGAGCCAGGCCGCCATCACGAGATAGTCGGCGGCAAGCTCGAGGCGGATCTTTCGCGCGGCTTCGATGAAGTGGAGATACTGGTCGGCGAGCGCCAGGATCGAGATCTTGGCGAGATCGACCTTCTGCTGCCGCGCCAGTGCGAGCAGCAGGTCGAGCGGACCTTCATAGCCCTCGACGTCGACCACCAACGCCGGCTCACCCTCGGCGAGCTCTGCGGGCCGCCCGGTTTCAAACGATAGGATTTCTGCGGTCATGCCGATGCCGTGTTTGCCCGTGCGATCAATGCGTCCAGTTCGGCGCGTGCGGCCGCGCGATCGAACGGCTGCGGTCCCTTGCGCGCCGCGAGCGCGGCGTTCGCCCGCTCCAGCGCCCTGCCCGCCAGTTCGGGTGTCTGGCCGACGACCTCACGCATCTCCTCGATGTTGCCGTTGCAATGCAGGGCCACGTCGCAACCGGCCGCAAAAATCGCGCGGGTCCGCTCGGCGATATTGCCCGACAGCGCATTCATCGACACGTCATCACTCATTAACAAACCCTGGAACCCGATAGTGCCGCGAATCACCTCAGCGATCATTGTCGCAGATGTCGTCGCCGGATGGGCGGGGTCGACCGCGCTAAACACAACATGTGCAGTCATGGCCATCGGCAAATCCGCCAAAGGCTTGAATGCCGCGAAGTCCGTGCGATCCAGTTCGTCTCGCGGCGTGTCGACCGTCGGCAGATTGAAATGGGTATCGGCCGTAGCGCGGCCATGGCCGGGGATGTGCTTGAGCACCGGCAACACGCTGCCCTGTTCCAGGCCCTCGGTGACCGCGCGGGCGATCGCGGCGACTTTTCCCGGTTCGGTGCCGTAGGCCCTATTCCCGATGACGGCGTTGGCGCCAGCCACCGGCACGTCGGCCAGCGGCAGGCAATCCACGGTAATGCCGAGATCTGCGAGATCGACCGCGATCAGCCGTGCGCTGAGGCGCGCCGCGGCCAGCCCGAGCGCCGAATCAGTATCGTAGAGATCCGCGAAAACAGCGCCCGGCGGATAGACCGGCCAATGCGGCGGACCTAGGCGCTGCACCCGTCCACCCTCCTGGTCGATCAGGACAGGGGCATCAGCGAAACCCGCGACCGCCCGCAATTCCGCAACGAGTGCAGCAACTTGAGCCGGCGTCTCGACGTTGCGCTTGAAGAGGATGAAACCCCATGGGCGTTCGCTGCGGATAAACTCCCGCTCGGCGGCGGTTAGTTCCGTTCCGGAAACGCCGGTAATGAAGGCCCGCGTGCTCATACGGCCGATTAACCCTGACCCGCGAGAGGGTCAAGGAAACGGCTGTTAATTCCTCTGGACGAAGCAGGCAGACAGGCCAGCGGATTTCAAACTGTTGCAGGCTTGGTTCGCCTCTTCGAGCGAGCCGTAGGGCCCAGCGAAGGCGCGGTAGACGATTCCCTTGCCCTTGTCGGTGAGGTCGACCCGCTTGACCACCGGTGCGCGGGAACCCAGCACGCTGCCGTACTTGCTCTGAAGCACCCGGTAGGAGGCGTGGGCGCTATCCTCGGTCTGCTGCGATGAGACCTGCACGACGTAGCCGCCGCCACTGCTGCTCGGGGGCGCAATTTGCGTCGGATTGGTCGCAGCCATCCGCTGCGGCGGCTCCGCAGCCGGCGCCGATTGCGGCGCCAGCGAGAGCGGCTGATTGGCACTGGCATTGGCCGAGGTCGGCGGCGAGCGTGGTGCAGCCGGTGCCGCAACGGGCTTCGGGAGAGCTGCCGGCTTCGCGACCGTGGCGGCTTGCGACGCGGTGGCGTCGGTCTGATCGCCCTTCACGGCCACGGTCCTGATCGCGCGCGGCGAATTGTTCGGCAGCGTGCCGTTGCTCGGATTCGGGCCCGCACTCGACAGCGGAATGCTGGACGGCGAGACGCTCGCCACCGGCGGCGGGTTCGCGTTCTGGTTCAGCGGTGGGAACACGACGCGGGGACCTCCCGCCTTGGCGTTGACGTCGACAGGCGCCTCCTCGCGCGGCACGATCTTCTCGGTGCCATCACCGGTGACCATACGGTCCGGCACCTTGGCCGAGGAATCCGACGGCGCCGGCACGATTTTGGTCGGCGTGTTGTCCGCCTTGATGATGGGCGGCTCGCCGCTGCGGGGCGAGCCCACATAGGTCTTGTAGGCGAACGCAGCGCCGGTCCCGACAACGGCAAGCGCCAGGATCGCCGCGACCGTCATCATGCCGCCGCGCTGCTTCTTCGGCTCGTCGAGATCGGCCTCGGGATAGTCGCTCTGGAATGCGTAAGGATCGTCAGGATAGGCGGGATCGCGCTGGTAGTCCTGCTCGCCCGCCTCCAGCCGTCCGTAGAGCGCATCGTCGTAGCGCGCCGAATCGGGCTGCTGATAGGCTTGCTGCTGATAGGCTTGCTCTTGGTAAGCCTGATCATGCTGCTGGTAGGCCTGATCCGGATAGGCCTGCGGCTGACGAAAATCAGGTTCGGGCTCGGGCGCAGTCGGCTGGGCTGAATAACGATGCAGTGGATGAACCGGGCTTACGGAAGCGGGATAGGAAGGCTCAGCTGGCGCCGTCTGCGGCTGCACATTGGCGCGCCGCATCCATGAGGGCGGTCCGGGCGGCGGCGGAGGAGCCTGCTCAGCATAGTCCTGCTGATCATCGTCCTGCCGATAGTCGTCGTCCCGATAGCTCTGGACAGGCGCAGGCGCTGCTGGCGGGTGCGCGCCGGGCCGTCCTTGCGCTGCGAACGGATCGGTCTGCCCGATCAAACGGGCAAGTTCGGCCAAGGGATCGCCGCTCGCATGCTGATCGCCACCGCGACCATAGTCATCGGAAGGAAACGGTCTGTCCTGATATCGTTCGGCCATCGTGATGATGCGTCCCTTCGGGAAAGCCGCGCGCCCCTCGACCAAGGCACGGCTTTCGACCCACAAGGCTTTCAACCAAGTCTAAGCGATCCGGCTTCTGCCGGTTACCCCCGAAATCCCTTAAGTAGTTCGCCCCAAACTACCGCATCTCGTCCGGAGCATGGACGCCGAGGATGGCGAGGCCCGATGCCAGGACAGAGACGACGCCCTGGACCATGGCCAGCCGCGCCTTCGTTAGATCTGCATCATTATTGATAATGAAGCGTAAATAGGGCAAATCGCGCCCCTTCGTCCAAAGTGCGTGAAATTCGCTCGCTAAGTCATAGAGATAGAAGGCAATTCGGTGCGGCTCGTGGGCGCTTGCCGCCGCTTCCAGCATGCGCGGAAAAATTGCGAGCCGCTTAAGAAGGTCGAGTTCAGCCGGGTCTGACAGCCGTTCCACCGCCGACTCACCGAGCCAGGCGATGCGCTGTTCCGTATCCACCGGGAGTTCCGGGAACACCTCGGCCCGGGCGTTGCGAAAGATCGAATGGCCGCGGGCGTGGCCGTACTGGACATAGAAGACAGGGTTGTCGCGCGACTGTTCCATGACCTTGGCGAGATCGAAGTCGAGCACCGCGTCGTTCTTGCGGTAGAGCATCATGAAGCGGACGGCGTCCTGGCCGACTTCATCCACCACCTCACGCAAGGTGACGAAGTCCCCGCTCCGCTTGGACATTTTCACCGGCTCGCCGTTGCGCAGCAACTTCACGAGCTGGACGATCTTGACGTCGAGCGCCCCCTTGCCGGAGGTCGTCGCCTTCACCGCCGCCTGCATGCGCTTGATGTAGCCGCCATGGTCGGCGCCCCAGACGTCGATCATCTCCGCGAAACCACGATCGAACTTATTCTTGTGGTAGGCGATGTCGGCGGCGAAGTAGGTGTAGGAATTATCCGACTTGATCAGCGGGCGATCGACGTCGTCGCCGTAGGCGGTCGCCTTGAACAGCAACTGCTCGCGATCTTCCCAGTCCTCGGCCGGGGCCCCCTTTGGCGGCGGCAGACGGCCCTGGTAGACGTCGCCCTTGGCGCGCAGGAAATCGATGGTCTCGGCGACCTTGTTGTTGCCGGCGTCCTGCAGCGAGCGCTCGGAGAAGAACACATCATGGCGGATGTTGAGCGCGGCGAGATCGTCCTTGATCTCGTCCATCATCATCGCGATTGCCTTGGCACGTACCGTCGGCAGCCACGCGCCCTCGCTCATGGCGAGGAGCTTGTCGCCGTGTTCCTGTGCCAGCGCCTGCCCGACCGGCTTCAGATAGTCGCCGGGGTAAAGGCCTTCCGGAATCGCGCCGATGTCCTCGCCGAGCGCCTCGCGATATCTGAGGAAAGCGGAGCGGGCGAGCACGTCGACCTGCGCGCCGGCGTCGTTGATGTAATATTCGCGCGTGACGTCACGGCCTGCGAACTCGAGCAGGCTCGCCAGCGCGTCGCCGAACACGGCGCCGCGGCAATGGCCGACATGCATCGGTCCGGTCGGGTTGGCGGAGACATATTCGACGTTGACCTTGGAGCCGCCGCGGACACGGCCGTAATCGGCGCCCTCGCCCAACACGGTCCGTAGCGCCTCGGCCCATGCGGCCGGCTTCAGCGTCAGGTTGATGAAGCCGGGACCGGCGACGTCGACCTTGGTGATCAGCGGGTCCGCGCGCAGCCGTTCGGCGATCTGCTCGGCGAGATCGCGCGGCTTTGCCTTTGCCTCTTTCGCAAGCACCATGGCGGCATTGGTCGCCATGTCGCCGTGGGAAGCATCGCGCGGCGGCTCGACCACCACGCGCGAGAAATCGATCCCCTCGGGCCAGTTGGCTTCCGCCGCGAGCGCGCGGCAGACGGCGTGCACGCGTGCGAGCACGTCGGCGAACAGGTGCAGTGCTGAGGATGTGTCGGACATGGGCGCCGCCTAACGCAAATCCGGGGTCGAGTCAAAGAGCCGCTGGTGCTCGGTCAGGGCGAAACGGTCGGTCATTCCGGCAATGAAATTCCCGATCCGGCGAGCCCGGTCGCCCTCATTGTCCGCCTCCGCCCCGACCAGCCATTCCGGCGGCAGCTCGCCGGGCGATGTCAGGTATTTTGCGAACAGGTCGAACAGGATCTGTTCCGCCTCGCCCATCACCCGCATGACCCGCTTGTGGCGGTACATGTGCTGATAGAGAAAGCGCTTGATGGCGGCCTCCTCCTTGGCGACCGCGGCGGGGAACGCGATCAGTGCCCGGCTCTGCTGGCGCACGTCCTGGGCGGATTGCGGTTTCACGGCGGCAAGGTTTGTCTGCGCCTCGGCGAACACGGCACCGATCAGGTGCGAGATCAGCTCACGCACCAGCTCGGCGCCGCGCCTGACGTCTTCGAGATGAGGGTAATGCGCAGACGTCTCGGCGATGATCTCCGCGGTCAGCGGCATCACCTTGAGGTCGTCGAGGTGAAACAGACCCGCGCGCAGGCCGTCGTCGATGTCGTGGGCATCATAGGCGATGTCGTCGGCGATCGCGGCGACCTGTGCCTCCAGCGAGGCGAAACTCCACAATTCGAGATCGTAGGTCTCGATGTAGTCGGCGATGCCGACGGGAATGCCGTGCTCGCGATAACGCCCGACCGGCGCACCGCTGCGATCGGTCAGCGGGCCGTTATGCTTGACGATGCCTTCTAGCGACTCCCACGTCAGGTTGAGCCCGTCGAATTCGGGATAGCGGTGTTCCAGCGCCGCAACGACGCGGAGCGTCTGGGCGTTGTGGTCGAAGCCGCCGAAATCCTTCAGGCAGGCGTCCAGCGCCCGCTCGCCGGCGTGCCCGAACGGCGGATGGCCGAGGTCGTGGGCGAGCGCCAGGGTTTCCGTGAGGTCCTCGTCCAGCCCCAGCTGCCGCGCCAGCGCCCGGGCGATCTGCGCCACCTCCAGCGAATGGGTCAGCCGGGTGCGGTAGTGGTCGCCCTCGTGGAACACGAAGACCTGGGTCTTGTACTTCAGCCGGCGGAACGCGGTGGAATGGATGACCCGGTCGCAATCCCGCCGGAACGGGCTGCGGGTCCGGCTCGGCGGTTCCGCAACCAACCGGCCGCGACTGCGCTCGGGATCGCAGGCATAGGGCGCGTGGGGGGCAGCCATTCCGACGGACACGGCGAATTTAGTCCCTATCCATTTGATTCTGCGTATGGTGGCACTTAACTATGCCGGACGCGGGATACCAACTGAATTGGGCAAGCGACCCTCAGGTGACCTTGGTGTGACCGCGGGGCTATCGGAGACGAACGATGACGACTGACGTGACCATCAGTGACAAGGCCGCACGCCGGATTGGGGAGATCCTCAAGGGCGAAGGGTCTGGCGCGATGCTGCGGATCTCGGTCGAGGGCGGCGGCTGCTCCGGCTTCCAGTACAAGTTCGACATTGACCGTGCCCGCACCGACGACGATCTCGTGATCGAGCAGGACAATGCGGTGGTGCTGGTCGATTCCGCCTCGCAGCCGTTTTTGGCGGGGTCGCAGGTCGATTTCGTCGACGACCTGATTGGCGCCTCGTTCCGGGTCAACAATCCCAACGCCACCGCGTCCTGCGGCTGCGGGACCAGCTTCTCGATCTGACGCCGCCGGCTAAGCGCCGGTGATCTGCCTTTCCTCGTCCGTCCAGTCCGCCTCGACCGGCATCTGCTCTGGCTGAAGCGGTGCGTCCTCCGACACCCGTTGGCCGTCCAGCGCACGAAGCAGCGCCGTGACCAGCGCAGGCTTACGCAGCGGTTTGGCGAGGAAGTCGGACATCCCCGCATCGCGACAGATCCTGACGTCCTCGGGGAAGGCATTGGCGGTCAGCGCGATGATCGGCAAGGCCGCGAACCGTCCGCCCTCGGCGCGGATAGCGCGGGTCGCGGCGAGGCCGTCCATCTCGGGCATGCGCACGTCCATCAGCACGATGTCGTAATCGCCTTCGGACACGGCCGCGACGGCCTCGACACCGTCGGTTACGGCGCGCAGTTCGACATCGAAGGCACCGAGCATCTTGCTCACGACCATGCGGTTGACGGCGTCGTCCTCGGCGACCAGCACCTTCAGCGGTCGGTCGAGGCCTGCGATGCGCGCCTTGAGATCGTCGGCTTCCTCGCGGCCTGCGTCGTGATCGGACGTTTGCACCTGACTCCACGGCAACACCAGCGTGAAGCGGAAGGTCGAGCCTTCGCCCGGCGTCGAGGTGACGCCGATGGTGCCGCCCATCTGCTCGATGATGCGCCGGGAGATCGCAAGCCCAAGCCCGGTGCCGCCGAAGCGGCGGCTGATCGAGGCGTCGGCCTGGGCGAAGTCGGAGAAGAGCTGCCCGAGCTTCTCGGCGGCGATGCCGATACCGCTGTCGGTCACGCTCCATTCGACGGTGGCGAGCAGATCGCGGCGGGCCTGACAGACAGCTGCGATTGTGACTTCGCCTGCGTCGGTGAACTTTACCGCGTTCGCGGCGAGATTGAGCAGGACCTGGCGGATACGTGCGACATCGCCGCGCAGCGTCGGCGGCAGGTTGGGATCGAGCTCGATCTTGACGGCGAGCCCCTTGCTCTTGGCGCCCGCGCGCACGACGGTCGCCACGGCTTCGACCAGCGCCTGCGGCGCGAAGTCGATCACCTCGAACGCGAAGCGTCCGGCCTCGAGCTTCGAGAGGTCCAGGATGTCGTTGAGGATGCGCTGGAGATTGTCGCCGGACTCGCGGATCGTGGTGACGGCTTCGTGCTGCTCCGGATCGAGTTTTGTCTCCAGCAGCATGCTGGCAAGCCCGAGCACGCCGTTCATCGGCGTACGGATCTCGTGGCTCATCACCGCGAGGAAATCCGATTTTGCACGGCTCTCGGCCTCCGCCTTTTCCGCGCGCCAGCGCTCGGTCACGTCGCGGCCGAAGCCGCGATAGCCGAGGAATTGACCGTCGCGGTCGTAGGCCGGCTTTGCAGTGAGCGACCACAGCCGCGCCTCGCCGCCGGCGACCACCTTGAGGTTCATCTCGTGCAGCGGTTCGGCGTGCTCCATCAGGCCGACGACGTTGTAGGCCGCGCTCTTGTCTTCGGGGCACAGCATGTCGAGCACGTCGGCGAAATGCGAGCCCTTCAGCAGCGGCAGCGGCAGCTGTGCGACCGCGGCGAAGCGCTCGGGCACGTCGACCAGATGCCCTTCGGCGTCGGTCTGCCACAGCCAATCGCTGGCGTTCTCCTGAAAATCCTTGAGCAGCAGCGAGATGATCTCGGTCTGGCGCTCGAGCTCGAGCTGGGCCTTGAGATTGCCGAGGAACAGATTGCCTTGCGAGACGATGTTGCGCGCCATGAAGAACGCGAACAGCAGCAGAAACACCGCGGTCACGAGATACGGCCCGGCGCCGCACGACAGCAACGCCGCGACGCAGGCGATCGTCGTCGTCGCGAGATAGACAAGGCCCGCGCGCGGGAAGGTCGAGAGCGTGAAGGCGCCGCCGGACATCATGCCGACCATCAGGCAGGCCAGGACGAGCTGGCTGGTCGGCTCGATGCGGCTGAACAGCGCGACCGGCAGCGTGCCCCAGATCGCGGCGAGGAAAAACGCCTGCCGCAACATCTGCCGCGCGGCGCGGGGCGAGGCTTCCTGCGGCGGGCTCTGGTGAGAGCGCCGCCACGCGCGCACCGCGAGTGAGGCGGCGGTCCCGAGGGTCATGCCCCAGATCGCGAGAAAGTCGTTCCAGCCCCTGCCCCAGAACAGGATCAGCACAACGGCGACGTTGAGCATGGTGACGGCCATCGTCACCGGGATCAGTCGTATCACCGCGTCGATCTGCTTGGCGCGGATGCGGCTCAGCTCGCGCTCGCTGAGACCGGCGGTCAGGCCGTCCTCGATCTCGTAGCCGCCGAGCCAGTACAGGAACGCGCCGATCAACCCGTCGCGGGTCTCGGTTCGCTTCATGGATTTGTCCGGCCGTCCCATTCGAAAAACCTTTTCACGATCAATGGCCCAGGCCCGACTTAAGCCGGGTTAATTTTGTGGAGATTTCGCAGCGTCCTTGACGGGCGCGTTTGCATTTTGTTCTAACCAATGTCCCTGCCCGGAGCCCGTCGAAATGCCCATCAGAATTGCCACCTGGAACGTGAACTCGGTCCGGCAGCGGATCGACCTCCTCCTGACCTGGCTGAAGGAGTGCCAGCCGGACATCGTCTGCCTCCAGGAGATCAAATGCGTGGACGAGGCCTTCCCGCGGCTGGAGATCGAGGCGCTCGGCTACAACGTGGTCACCCACGGGCAGAAGACGTTCAACGGTGTCGCCCTGCTCTCCAAGCTCCCGTTCGACGAGACCAAGTCGGGGCTGGCCGGCGACGACGAGGATGCGCATGCGCGCTTCCTCGAAGGCGTGGTGACGCTCAAGCGCGGAGTGCTGCGCATCGCCTGCCTCTATCTGCCCAACGGCAATCCGGTCGGGACCGAGAAATATCCCTACAAGCTCAAATGGATGTCGCGGCTTCTTGAATATTCGAAGGAGCGTCTCAAGACCGAGGAGCCGCTGATCCTCGCAGGCGACTTCAACGTCATCCCGCATGCCCGGGACGTCCATAATCCCGCCGCCTGGAGCGAGGACGCCCTGTTCAAGGCCGAGACGCGGGAGAGTTTTCAGTCCCTGCTCGGCCTTGGCCTGACCGATGCGCTTCGGGCCGTCACCGACGAGCCCGGGCTCTACACCTTCTGGGACTACCAGGCCGGCGCCTGGCAGAAGAACCACGGCCTGCGGATCGACCATCTGCTGCTGTCGCCACAGGCCAGCGACCGGCTCGCCAATGTCGGTATCGACAGCTATGTACGCAGCTGGGAGAAGCCATCGGACCACGTGCCGGTGTGGGCGGATCTCGATCTTGAGGCGGCGTGAGGCCGCCTCAACCACTTACTCCCGGCGGCCCTGCACCCATTGCTCCAGCATTTGCAGGCACATGGCGCGATCGTCGTCGGAGGCCTTTGCGAAGGCGCGGTTGTAGTTTTCCTTGATCCAGGTCTCGTCGCTGCCGGCGCTGTCACGCGCCAGCGTCAGCCACATCAGGCCGCGCGCGGCCTGCCGCGGCAGGCGGTCGCCGTTGAACAGCATCTGGCCGAGCAGCGCCTGGGCCTCGTGCTGCCCCTTTTGCGCGGCGAGCCCAAGCCAGCGTGCGCCGTAGCGGAAATCCTCGCGCGAAGCGTCTGGTGTCTTGAGGTACAGGCGGGCGAGATCGTATTGCGCATCCGCATTGCCGAAATAGGACGCGGCATAGGAAAACATCTCCCGCGCCCGCTCCTGGTCCGGCTTGACCTTCGAATTCGGGATGCCGCTGAGATAATAGCGGCCGAGCGCCACAAAGGCGTTGGCGACGATCTGCGCCTGCGGCGCCGACGGGCTATCCTCGGCATGCGCGTTGGCGATGCGGGTGAAATACTCGAACGCACGCACATCGTCCTGGACGACGCCGTCGCCATTGGCGTACATGCGGCCGAGCTTCCACTGCGCGATGGGGTGGCCACCCTCCGCGGCATATTGCAGGGCGCTGAGCGAGGTTTCCTGGGGCACGACTGGCGGTACATTGCGCACCTTGCCCGCTGCGCCCGGCAAGGTCGTGACCACCGGAATGGTCGCATCCTTCTGGCTGACGGGTGCGCCGTCAAAGGCGAGCGCCGGCGCGGCCAGCGCGGTAGCCCCCAACACAAACGCAACGATGGTACGCCTAGATGTCCGCATAGCACTGTTTCTCGTGCGCGCCGCCCGGATGGGTCACTGCCCCACCGACCGCTGGTCCAACCTGCTGAGCATATTTCCAGAGCGCGCCCGTCGTGTGGTTAGTCGCGCGAGCGGTCCATTTGGTCTTGCGCTGGGCAAGCTCCTGGTCGCTCAATTTTACGTTAAGGGTACCGGCGACCGCGTCGATCTCGATGACATCGCCGTCCTCGAGCAGCCCGATCGGGCCGCCGATGGCGGCTTCCGGCCCGACATGGCCGATGCAGAAGCCGCGGGTGGCGCCGGAGAAGCGGCCGTCGGTGATGAGCGCGATCTTGCCGCCCATGCCCTGGCCGGTCAGCGCCGCGGTGGTCTGGAGCATTTCCCGCATCCCGGGACCGCCCTTGGGCCCCTCGTAGCGGATCACGATGACTTCGCCTTCGCGGTAGGTGCGCTTCTGGACGGCCTCGAAAGCATCCTCCTCACGGTCGAAGCACCTGGCCGGACCGGTGAACCTGAGGTTGGACATTCCCGCGACTTTCACGATCGCACCTTCTGGCGCCAGATTGCCCTTCAGACCGACCACACCGCCGGTGACGGTGATGGGCTTGTCTGCCGGGTGCACCACGTCCTGGTGCGGATTCCACTTCACGCTTTTGAGGTTTTCGGCGATCGTTCGACCGGTAACGGTGAGGCAGTCACCGTGGAGAAATCCGTTGTCGAGCAGCGTCTTCATCAGAAGCGGTATGCCACCTACTTCAAACATTTCTTTGGCGACATAACGGCCGCCCGGCTTCAAATCCGCGACGTACGGTGTCTTTTTGAAGATTTCGGCGACGTCGAACAGGTCGAACTTGATGCCGGCCTCGTGCGCGATCGCCGGCAGGTGCAGTGCAGCATTGGTCGACCCCCCGGATGCGGCGACCACGGCGGCGGCATTCTCCAGCGCCTTGAGGGTGACGATGTCGCGCGGCCGGATGTTTTGGGCGATCAGCTCCATGACCTGCTCGCCCGCGGTCATGCAGAAGGCGTCGCGAATTTCATAGGGTGCCGGAGCACCGGCCGAGTACGGCAGCGCCAGCCCGATCGCCTCGGAGACGGTCGCCATGGTGTTGGCGGTGAACTGCGCGCCGCAGGCACCCGCCGAGGGGCACGCCACGCGCTCGATCTCGTCGAGATCCTCGTCCGACATCGCACCGACCGAGTGCTTGCCGACGGCCTCGAACATGTCCTGCACGGTCACTTGCTGGCCGCGGAAATTGCCGGGCAGGATCGAGCCGCCATAGATGAAGATCGAGGGCACGTTGAGGCGGACCATCGCCATCATCATGCCCGGCAGCGACTTGTCGCAGCCGGCCAGGCCAACGAGGGCGTCATAGGCGTGGCCGCGGATCGTCAGCTCGACGGAATCGGCGATGCATTCGCGCGACGGCAGCGAGGAGCGCATGCCGTCATGGCCCATGGCGATGCCGTCGGTCACGGTGATGGTGCAAAACTCGCGCGGCGTGCCGCCGGCGGATGCAACACCCTTCTTCACCGCCTGCGCCTGGCGCATCAGGGAGATGTTGCAGGGCGCGGCCTCGTTCCAGCACGAGGCGACGCCGACGAAGGGCTGGTGGATCTGGTCGGTGGTCAGACCCATGGCGTAGAGGTAGGACCGATGGGGCGCGCGCGCAGGGCCTTCCGTCACGTGACGGCTCGGCAGCCTCTGCTTGATGTTGCTCTTCGCGTCCATCGCCAACCAGTTTCCCCGGCCAACCCTTTCAGACCCGAAAAATCAGAGCCAAGATTTGAATCGACCTTTTGGATCGACCTTGGGGATTTCCGTCGCCTTCCAGGACCACCGCTGCCGCTAAAACATTCGAGTGATTTTATTCATGTTCAGGTGTGGCCAAAAAGCGGCGTTCATGCGAACGGACAGAGATGATGGTTAAATCCATGACGGGTGTTGCATGGACGGCACAATCGTGGCCTGGAGGACACGGGCGAGCTTACTGCAATACCCCCGGCGGGAGGACAATCCACAACTTCAGGTTTCCAGTACGTGCCTGCGCAGCAACTTCGGCGCGACGCCAAGGCGCAGCCAGGGGTGAGTCGGCGCATCATCCCCCCCGCGCGTGCCCCTACGTGCTGCAAAGGCCTCTGCGCTGCGCATCGGAGACGCAAGGGTGGAGTGGTGCGCACACTCTCTCAAAGCGTCTTTGCGAGTATGAGGTGACGGCTTCGTCCTCCCAGCACCACTGTCATTCCCCGCGAGAGCGGGGAATCCAGTACGCCGCGGCTTCTCGGTTCAATCATAACTGTCTCGGAGTACTGGATCGCCCGGTCAAGCCGGGCGATGACAGAGAGTGTGTAGCCGCACGCCTTCTCGTCCTCGCGGCGCGTTTCGCCCGAGCTTTGCCTGGTCATTCCACCCCTCTTGTCCAAGAGGGCGCAGGGAAGGCCGGGTG
>NZ_JBVVPC010000043.1:0-66302 GCF_055807355.1 Bradyrhizobium sp. Ken01 | reverse complement strand
CCGCAATAGCGTCGGGGTTCTTCAGAGCCACGGTAGATCCGCTTCGCCCAGCAAAACCATAATGCGGATTCCGCCCCTTTCGTGCAACCGGCATCGATTCGGGGCCACTGTCCCAATGGCTAATGCCCAGGGCGAGCCGCTCCTGCGAAGCTCAATCAGCGGAGAAGACCGGAAAGCTGCGGCTGGAGACGCTTGAGCCGTTCTCACAGTCCTCCGACTCTGAGGCGCCAACGACAGGGCGTACCTTGAGGGGCGCTCGCCGGTTCACGCTGGCCTGCCGTTCGGCGAAGGCCGCAGCGGGAGGTTAAATCGCTGCGGCCCAACGCGTCGTCAAATGAAGCCGGGTCAAAAATACCAAGTGAAATATGCAGCCAGCCCCGGTAGCAAAAATTCTGCCTCAACTTTGTCTCTTTTGCAAACACAATTTCGGCGGAACCGAAATCAACCTAGCGGGCATTCTGTTCCGAGGACGGAACAATTCTGCTCTCTATTGCTGCCAAGCGAAAGGGGAGCTGCAAAGAGACCCATCATGGTGGGTCGGTGAGACCCGGCTACTGCCATCTCGGCGGGACCGACTGCGGACGCAAGAGTTGCCTCGAGTCCTCAGCCCATCGCTGAAATTAAGCTTTTCGGCGACTTGTTTTTGACTGTGCGCGTTTGAGCGCGTTCACTCCATAATGTTGATGGAGACGGACGTGATCAGTTGGTTGTTAGTGATCATAATCGCGGCAAGCGTTGCGGTTCTAATAGCTCACGCGATTGACGCCATCCGCTCCTAAAGACGAGCGCAGCGGCGGAAGGTGGCGCCTCATCTGATGACAATTTAAGGACGCGGCATCAGTCGGCTTGCTTGTAACGATCCGAATTGGAGACGGTTCTAGACTGATAAAGATTGTCGGCAAACCTTATCAGTCAGCGGCAGTTGATATTCAGATCCGGGTGGCGCATGCTCGGCGAGAAGCGCCCCGGCTGTGTTTCGGATCAACTTCGCCTGAGTTAAGCAGAACGGCCGCAGAAGCTAGATGGCGACTATGTAGCCGTCGAATGACTAGTTCTTGTACTTCCAGATCGAGCGGGCGCAGCGTTGCTTGGCCTCGAACGAGACAGCCGAAGCAGGGCAACAGCGGTCCTACAGTGATGAGCAGGGCCAATGAAGCCGCAGGATCGCTCAGTGTCATGCAAACGGAGGCGGTTCGCCGCCAGTACGCTTCAACTAAACGGGACCCATATCATCGACTGATCAGCTTTCGAAACGAAAGCCTCTTCAACATGAAGAGAGCGCGGGTGCTACGGCTCCTTGCAAGGGAGCCGCCAGCTTCCGCGATCAGATCACACGATTGTTTTTAGATACAGACTGGGATCGAAATATTTGGTTGCCGGCGTGGAGTCCTTGATGCCTGCGTTGGCCATGAAGAAATCTGTCGACTGCTGCAGCCAGTTGGTGACCGTCCCGTCTGAGTACATTCGCTTCCACTCCCTGGACGTGAACATCTTCTGGGCCTTGAACGATTCGTTGATGTCGGCCAGCGGGGTTTGGCTATAGTGACCCTTCTGCAGCTTCTCCATCGCTTCGGTGCTGTTCGCGACAATGTAGTCATTCGCATCCGCCCAGCCACGGATCAGCTTCGCCAGCGTTTCCTTGTTTGGCTCGTAATAATCGTTGGCCGCCGCCCAGCCGCCGATGATAGCGGCCTTTGGATAGTAGGCTGACGCATCGGCAAGCTTGACCGCCCCTGGCACCTTGTCCCGAACCGTGACGTTGAAGGGTACCCAAAGAGCGACGGCCGGTACCGCGCCGGAGATAAAGGCGGTCACGGCCGCTGGCATGGTCTGGTTGACGAGTTCGACCTCCTTCGGATCGACCTTGTTGGCGCGAAGCGCGGTATCCAGGAACACATGCGCGGTGGTACCGGTCGCGGTCGCGATCCGCTTGCCCTTCAGATCCTCAAACGACTTGATGCCCTGGTCGCCGCGAACCCAAAGCTGTGCGGTCGCGACCTCAATGTCGTTGATCAGGAACACCTTGCCCTGCCCCCGGGCAGGGAAGTTCGAGAGCACGGCGCCGGTGGCCAGTACGTCGAGGCTGCCGCCGATCAGCGCCTGGAAGATCTCGAGGCCGGTGTTGAACTGTCGCAGCTCGAGATCGAGGCCCTGCGTTTCAAAGGAACCGCGATCCATGCCGGTCCAGATCTGGCCGTCGACCGCGACGGTGTGAAGATAGCCGACGCGGACTTTCGTTTTCGCTTGCGCGATCGCCGGTGCTGAGGCCGTGAAGGTGCCGAGCGCGAGGCCCGCCGTCGTGGTCAGAAATTGTCTGCGGTCCATGGTATCCTCCGTTTTGTTTGTTATTCCGAGAATGATGCCGGACGCATTTGCGCCTGCTGGGCGCGATACTCGTCCATGACGAGCTGCCTGATGTAGCTTCGCAGCTCGCCGAATTCGGCCCGCTCCTGGATTGATTCATCGCGAGGATAGGCGAACGGCACGTCGATGATTTGCCTGATCCGTGCCGGCCGCGCGGTCACCACCACGATGCGGGAGGCGAGATAGATCGCCTCTTCCACGGAGTGGGTGATTAGCATGACAGTCTTGCCTTCGGTCTCGAGCACTTTTAGCAGCAGGTTCTGCATGTTGGATCGGGTCTGGGCATCGAGCGCGCCGAACGGCTCATCCATCAGCAGGAACTGGGGCTTGACGGCATAGGCACGCGCGATCGCGAGCCGCTGACGCATGCCGCCGGATAAATGCTTGGGGTAGGAGCTGGCGAAGTCGGACAATCCCATCAGGCCGAGATAGTGATCGCAGATGGCATCGCGCTCACTATCCGGGACGCGGTTGGCGCTGAGCTTCAGGCCGAAAGCTATGTTCTGCTTCACGGTCAGCCACGGGAAGACGCCATATTCCTGAAAGATGACGCCGCGCTCGGGCCCGGGGCCCGCGACGGGACGCCCGTCGAACAGCACATTGCCGGTCGTCGGCCTCTGGAAGCCCGCGAGCATGCTCATCATCGTGGTCTTGCCACAGCCCGAGGGGCCGATCACCGCGATAAAATCGCCATCGTTGATGTCGTAGGTGACGTCTTCGACGACGTTGAGGTGGCCCCTCGGAGTTTCGAATGACAACGAAACGTTTTCGAATCGCGCACGCTTCGTCATGCGACGACCCGATCCTGCCACACCAGCAACCGCGCCGTGATCCTGCGCAGGATCATGTCCATGATCAGGGCGATCAGGCCGATGCAGATGATGCCGACATAAATGACATCGAGCAGGAAATAGGTCGAGGCGTTCTGGATCATCGCGCCAAGTCCGCGCTGGGCCGCTATCAGCTCGGATGCAACGAGAGTCGCCCAGGCCACGCCCAATGCGACCCGCAGCGCGGTGAGGATATGCGGGACGGTGAGGGGAATGATGACCTTGCGGAAGATTTCTGCCTGACTGGCGCCGAGCGTCTGCGCTACGCGGATGTAGAGGGGCGTGATCTGCGAGACGCCTTCATACATCACGATCACGCCGGAGAAGAATGAGGCGTAGAACAGGATGACCAGTTTTGCGACCTCGTCCACGCCGAAATAGACAATCACCAGCGGGATCAGGGCGATTGGTGGCAGCGCGCGAAAAAAGTTGATCATCGGGTCCGCGAAGGTGCGGGCCGGGCGATACCAGCCGAGCAGGAAGCCAACGGGGACCGCTGCAAGAATCCCGAGCGCGACGCCGAAGAAGACGCGTCTGGTCGAGGCGAAGATGTCGACGAGGAGGCCTTCCTTCGTGAGGAGCTCGAAGAACTTGGCGGCGACCTGGTGCGGCGCGGGGATCAGCGAGACATTGACGAAGCCGCTCCAGCGCACCGTGTACCAGAGCAGGATTGCACCGATCCACGGAATCAATCCCAGACCAAAGCGTCTTACGCCAGCTCCGTTCATTCGACGCGTCCACCCGGATAGCGGTTGATGTTTTTCCAAGTCATATTATAAATAGGATGACCATACAAGAGCGCCTTTGGTCATAGGCATAGCAGGCCTTTTGAGCATGACATCGTCGTCTTTCACCATTCGCAGCGTCCAGGCTTTTGGCTATCGCTATCCTTTGACGACCGATGTCATCACCTCGTTCGGGCGGATGGCGGATCGGCCTGCCGTTTTCGTTCGCGTCGAGGATACGGACGGTTACGTGGGTTGGGGCGAGGTCTGGTGCAATTTTCCAGCGCCGGGAGCGGAGCATCGTGTTCGGCTGGTCAACGAGGTGCTCGCGCCGGCCCTTGTCGGATTCAAGGCGCAACGTCCATCAGCTGCTTTCGAGCGCCTGACGCAGGGAACCTCGGTGCTCGCACTGCAATCCGGCGAAGCGGGTCCGTTCGCGCAGGCGATCGCCGGCATCGATCTTGCGATCTGGGATCTCCACGCGCGCCGCCAGAACGTTGCGCTTTGGAAGTTGCTCGGCGGATCCGGGAGCAAGATCAAGGTGTACGCCAGCGGCATCAACCCAGCCGGCTCAGAGCGAGCCGCAGAGGCAGCCCTCGCGCGCGGCTACCGCGCCTTGAAGCTGAAGATAGGTTTTGATCCCGTGGCCGACCGTGCCAATCTGGCGGTCCTGCGGCGGCTTGTTGGCGAAGGCCTGCTCGCCGCTGACGTTAACCAGGGCTGGACCATCGCGCAGGCGCTTGAGCTTGCTCCGCAGCTGGAAGCGTTCGGCCTTGGCTGGCTCGAGGAGCCGATCCGCGCCGACCGCCCGCAGCAGGAGTGGAAGGAGCTCCGCCAGAAAATCGGGTTTCCGCTAGCGGCCGGCGAGAACATCGCCAGCCACGCCGGATTTGCCGAGGTGCTGGGTGAGCGGATTCTCGGCGTGGTGCAGCCGGACATCGCGAAATGGGGTGGACTCTCGGCTTGCGCGGGCATCGCCCGCGATATCCTGCAGTCAGGCAAGATGTTCTGTCCACATTATCTTGGTGCCGGCATCGGACTTCTCGCATCGGCCCATCTTCTGGCCGGCATCGGCGGAGACGGGCTGCTGGAGGTCGATTGCAATGAGAACCCGCTGCGCGATCGCTTCTGTGGCCCCGTGTTAGATGTCCGGGACGGTGCGATCGAGCTCGGCGACGGGCCAGGTCTTGGGCTCACGCCGGATCTTGCGTCGATCGAACAGTACCGGACCGCGTGATGTCACCCCAGGGCTACGATTACGTTATCGTCGGCGCGGGCTCCGCCGGCTGCGTGGTCGCAAACCGTTTGTCAGCCGATCCCGCCTGCCGCGTGCTGCTGCTGGAAGCAGGTGGATCGGACCGGAATTTTTGGCTCCGGCTTCCGGTCGGGTACTATCGGACCATCTACAACGAACGTTTCTCGCGCCTGTTCAGGACCGAGCCGTCGGAAGGCAGCGGCGGCCGTTCCATCGTCTGGCCGCGCGGCCGTGTGCTCGGCGGATCCTCGTCGATTAACGGGCTGATCTTCATCCGCGGCCAGCACGAGGATTTCGACGACTGGGAACGCCTTGGCGCCGATGGCTGGAGCTATCGTGACGTCCTGCCGTATTTCCGGCGCTACGAACGCTACCGCGGCGGCGAGAGCCAGTTTCACGGCGGCCTCGGCGAGTTCGAGGTCTCCGATCTCCGCAATGACAATCCGGCATCCAGGGCGTGGGTCGAGGCAGGCGCGCAGTTTGGCCTGCCACGCAATCCGGACTTCAACGGCGCAACCACGCTCGGCGTCGGCACCTACCAGCTCGGCATTGGGCGTCACTGGCGGACCAGCTCCGCCTCTGCGTTTCTGCAACCGGTTGCCGGCCGTCGAAACCTCTCCATCATTACCCATGCGCATGTCAGCAAGGTGGTTTTCAACGGACGCGTCGCGACCGGCGTCGAATGGATCAGCAAGGGACAGGTGCACCGCGCGACAGCCGATCGCGAGGTCATTTTGTCGGGGGGGGCGCTGCAGTCGCCGCAAATCCTCCAGCTTTCCGGCGTCGGTCCTGCTGATCTACTGCGCAAGCTCGGCATCCCCGTCGTTGCCGATGCTCCGGAAGTCGGCGCAAATCTTCAGGACCACTATCAAGCCCGGCTGATCGTCCGCCTGAAGGAGCGGATCTCGCTGAACGATCAGGTCCGAAATCCGGTCGAGCTTGCGAAGATGGGCCTGCAATGGATGCTGGCAGGCCGTGGCCCGTTGACGGTCGGCGCAGGGCAGGTGGGGGGCGCAGCCTGCACCGAATACGCCGTCGGCGGCAGGCCGGACGTGCAGTTTAACGTGATGCCACTGTCGGTCGACAAGCCCGGTGAGCCCCTTCACACCTATTCCGGATTTACCGCTTCGGTCTGGCAATGCCACGGAAAGTCGCGCGGCCGGCTTGCGATCAGTTCGACCGATCCGTTCGAGCAGCCGCGGATCGCGCCCAACTATTTCGCCGAGGAGATCGATCGCAAGACCATCGTTGCGGGCCTGAACATCCTGCGCGAGATCTACCAACAGAAGGCGTTTCGTCCGCTGTGGGACATCGAGGTGGTGCCGGGAGATGCAGCAACGGACGATGCCGGGCTGTGGGATTTTGCGCGCAACACGGGTGGCACCGTGTTTCACTGTGTCGGGACCTGCCGCATGGGCCGTGATGAGCGAGCGGTGCTCGATCCGCAGCTGCGCGTGCGCGGCGTCGAGCGGCTCCGCGTGATCGATGCCTCGGTGATGCCGCAGATCACTTCGGCGAACACCAACGCGACCAGCCTGATGATCGGCGAGCGCGGTGCAGCTCTTGTCATGGCCTGATCGGTTCATTGATCTTCCGGAGGCGAGATGGAATTGAATTCCGACAGTCACGTCCCCAAATACGCGCAGATTGCCGACATCTTCCGCCAGCGGATTGCGCGCGGCACCTGGACCCGTGGCTTTCGCCTGCCAGCCAATGAGGAGCTTGCGGCCGAGTTCGGGGTGTCGCGCGTCACGATCCGTCAGGCGGTCGAGCTGCTTGCCCGCGATGGCGTCATCGGGGCCCAGCAGGGACGCGGCACGTTTGTCACGGGCTCTTTGCGGCAAGATCGGTGGCTCAAGGTCGAGACTACGCTGTCGGACCTTGCGGACATGTACCGCGACACCTCGCCGGAGATCATCAACATCTCGGAAAGCCGCAGTGATGCGCCGCTGCTTCCCGAAGACGGCAAGCCGGCCGAGAAATACGTCTTTATGCGCCGCCTGCACTCACGCCAGAAGCAGCCTTACTGTGTGATTTCCATCTATCTCGACGAGAAGATCTTTCGCAGATCGCCAAAGCGCTTTCGCAACGAGACCGTGATCCCGATCCTCAACGATCTCAGGGATCCCGCGATCGCCAGCGCCCGTCAGACGCTTACAATCGGCACCGCCGATCTCGAGGCAGCGCGGCTGCTTCGCGTACCCCTCAACTCGCCCGTCGCCGAAGTCCGTCGTGTCTTCACGACCCGGGACCATACCGTGATCTATCTGGGCGAGGTCACCTATCGCGGCGATTTCGTACGTATCGACATGGACCTGCGGCCGTAGAGCATGTTCCGCAAGCGCGGAGCACCTTCCGGCAACATCAGCCTCAAATTCAATTTTGACCGTCTAGCGGGAAAACAATTCCTGGTTCCGACGCTCAAGTTCTTCGCCATAGGTCCGCAGCACGTGAGATTCGCTCAGCGTGCCGATTGCTGTGCGACTGTCGGCGGGGTCAACGACTGCCAGGACGTCTGCCTCGCTGCGCTCGAAGGCTTTCAGGATCTCACGAACCGACGTAGTCGGAAGCAGGCATTCATCCTGTTGCTGCGCCAGCGATCCGAGCGGCTCGTCGTCCCGGTTGGCGACCGAATGCAGCGTCGCGGCCGGAACGATGCCGGCATAAGTGTCGTTGGGATCGAGCAGTACGACCTGCCGGACCAGCGCCGGCGAAAACAGCCTTTGCGCCTCGCCGATCGGCATCGTCGTCGGGGCGTTCTCGAAGTCCGTGCGCATCAGGGACGCCGCGCTCATTTGTCTGGCCCAGCCGATGTCCTGCGGGCCACGGATGACTTCGCCTCTCAAATGGAAGCGCCACGTCGCAAAGCTGTAGCCGAAAAGCTCGCGGACAATGAGCGCGCAGACCGATGATGCAACTACCGCGCCAACGGTGACGGAGAAGTCGCCGGTGATTTCGAGCGCGAGACAGACCATGCTGAACGGCGCGCCCAGCACGCCGGTGCCCAGCGCAGCCAGCGCGGCAATGGCAGCGGTGCCCGGTTGCAGGGCGAGCGCAGGAAGGAGGCCGGTCAGCACGATGCTGTAGAGCTGCCCGATCAGCGCGCCGAGCAGTAGTGAAGCGAAGAACAGACCGCCACGGAAGCCCGAGCCGAGCGAGATGGCTGAGGCAAGAATCTTGAACACAATGGTCGTGGTGAGCAGGAGCCAGGTCGGATTGCTGACGAGAAGGATCTGCATCGCGCCATGGCCGGCGCCCAGGACGGTCGGCGTCAGCAGGGCAAGACCGCCGAGCAGCAGGCCTCCGAGGATCGGCCGTACGAATCCCTTGAATACCGTGATGCGCTGAAAGCACCGTTCCGAGAATGCGACTGCGAGCATGACGATAATACTGACGAAGGCGCAGATGACGCCGATCAGCACGGCCTGCCCGATCATTTCGACGGAGACAGGCGAGGGGAAGCCGGGCACCATCAGGAACGACTGGTGGGTCAATTGCCGCGCAACCAGCCACGCAGTAACAGCGCTTGCAATGACGGGAACGAGTGCGGCGGAGGTGTACGCGCCCAGCACGACCTCGAAGGCGTAGAAGGCGCCGGCCAGAGGTGCAGAAAACGCTGCGCTGATTGCACCCGCGGCGCCGCAGGCGACCAGGAGCCGCATGTCGTTACGTCGTGCGGCGAGGCGCTGGCCGACATGAGAACCGAACATCGCGCAGATCTGCGTGTAGCCGGCCTCCAGTCCGACCGACCCGCCGAAGCCGTTGGAGAGCAGGGTCTGAACCGAGATTAGCAAGCTGCCGCGAAATGATACCCGGCCGCCATAGAGAGCGTTGGCCTCGATCGCGTCGGCGAGCTGCTGGCCCTTTACGCGCCGGGCGAAATACAGCCCGATCAGCGCGAGCACCAGGCCGCCGAGCATCGGAATCAGCAGCGTTCGCTGCCAGGAGATCACCCCGGTGGCGCTGAGATGTGCGTCGAAGGGAATATCGAACAGCAGCGCATGTGAAACCTGGCTGAGGCCCGAGATGGTGGCGACGAGAACGCCGCTGAGCAGTCCGATGACAATGGCGACCAGCACAAGGCCGGTCTCGCGATAGCGCACGAAGTTGCGCAGAAAGAGCGGCAGCAAACGGATGCCGGCAGCTTGAGCCGGCTTCCCGGCATGTGGGGCTGGCGCCATCCTATGCCGGATCCAGCGGGGGTTCAGCGCGCGCGACACGGAAGCCGATGTTACTCGATGACGAATCGGGTGAATTGGAGCTTCGCGCCGCGACGCGGTAGCGGTTGCAGTAGGATTCGTGGCAAAGGAAGGATCCGCCGCGCATCGAGCGGTTCGGGGCTAGTTCGCGATTCAAGGGATCGTGAGACGTTGTGAGGCGGTGATAACTCGGCGAAAAGTAGTCCTCACACCATTCCCAGACATTGCCGGCGACGTTGTGCAGGCCGTATCCGTTCGGCG
Source organism: Bradyrhizobium sp. Ken01 (assembly GCF_055807355.1). NCBI lineage: Bacteria > Pseudomonadati > Pseudomonadota > Alphaproteobacteria > Hyphomicrobiales > Nitrobacteraceae > Bradyrhizobium > Bradyrhizobium sp. Ken01. The sequence continues at coordinate 56,668 of NZ_JBVVPC010000043.1, read as the reverse complement.
CAAAAGCGTGGACGGGCGACGTGCCAAGATAGCCGTCGTCCAGAGTGTTGCGGCTCGGAAAATCGCCCTGCCAGATGTTGCAACGATGCTCGCCGCCTGGCTGAAGCTCATCGCCCCACGGATAGGTGGCCTGGTCCAACCCGCCGCGTGCGGCCATCTCCCATTCCGCTTCGGTGGGAAGCCGCGTGCCCGCCCACGCGCAATAGGCCTGAGCGTCATTCCAGGAGACATGGACGACCGGATGATCGAGCCGGTCCAGAATGCTGCTCGACGGGCCCTCCGGTTGCGCCCAGTAAGCATGCAACACCCGAATCCACCAGGGCGTTTCGCGAACGCGCGCCGTTTGCGCGGTGCGCGTCTCTTCCGGCAGGAGCCCCGCGAAGACGAAACTCCAGCCGTAGCGCTCGGCTTCGGTCGTGTAGCCTGTGGCTCGGACGAAGTCGCCGAACTGCAGATTGCTTACGGCGTGACAGGCAATAGCGAACGGCGACAGCGTGACGGGCCGCACCGGGCCTTCGCCATCTTCAACGAAGCCCCTGTCGGCAGATCCCATGTGGAAGGTTCCGACGATCAGTGAGCTCCAGCGGCGCGGGATCGGGTTTGGACTGGGAAGGATCGCTGTCTGCGCATCGTTGCCCGTCGCCGGCCCCTTGTCGGCGGCGCTCTCGGTGCAACAGTGCGAGCGATCCTTCGTCATGTCCTACGTCTGCTTCTCTTCCTCCCAAAAGGCCGTGCCGCCCTCAGCCTTCATCAGTTCGAGAATCTTCTCGCGCGGGATCACGCCACAGCGATTGGCCCATTGCTGATACTGCGCCGCCATCTCGTGGACGCGATCCGGATGCTGCGCGGCCAGATCGTTCATCTCGGTGCGATCGGTTTCCATGTCGTAGAGTTCCCAGGGGCCGGGATATTTCCGCACCAGCTTCCACTTGCCGGTGCGCACAGCCGCATTGCCTTCGTGCTCCCAGAACAGCGGGCCCCGACTGCCATAAGCTGCCCCGAATGATGGCACCAGGCTCTCGCCCTCGCAGGGCAAAATAGTGTTGCCGTTGTATTCACTGGGGTAGGTGGAACCGGTGACGTCAAGAATGGTTGCCATCACGTCGGTGAGCTGGCTTGGATTATGCCGCAGGCCGCCCTTTTCGGAGATGCCGCGCGGCCAGTGCACAATGAACGGCGTGGCGATACCGCCCTCGTGAACCCAGTGCTTGTAGAGCCGGAACGGGGTGTTGGAGAGATTGGCCCAGGCGGTGCCGTAGCTCTGGTAAGTGTCCTCGCCGCCGGGCATAAGGCTTGGATCGTTGCCGAAACGCACCAGCCTGCCGTCGCGGGTCTTTGCCTGCGCGATCATGAGCTGGTCGACCAGCTCCTTCGCAGTGACGCCTTCCGGAATGTCCTCGGCGCAGGCGCCGTTGTCCGAGAGGAAGATGATCAGCGTGTTGTCCATCTGGCCGGTTTCTTCCAGCGCCTTCAGGATACGCCCGATGCCCTGGTCCATCCGGTCGATCTGGGCCGCGTAGACCTCCATGCAGCGCAGCGTCCATTCGCGCTGCTCGGCGTCGGTCCACGCGGGCTGGGTCGGATCGCGGTCGGTCAGGCGCCAGTTCGGATGGATGATGCCGTCCTCGACGAGGCGCTTGAGGCGCTCCTCGCGCAGCTTGTCCCAGCCGGCGTCGAAGCGGCCCTTGTATTTTGCTATGTCCTCTTCATGGGCATGGAGCGGCCAGTGCGGGGCGGTATAGGCGACGTACTGGAAGAACGGCGCGCCGGGCTTTTCCGCCCTGTGCTGACGGATGAAGGCGGCCGCATGGTCGCTGATCGCATCCGTATAGAAGAACGACGGGTCCTTAACCGGCTCGTGTTCGATATTGTCGTTGCCGCGGGTCAGCGTATTCGGGTGATAGAAGCTGCCAGCACCGATGATGGTGCCATAGAAATGGTCGAAGCCGCGCTGCATCGGCCAGGCGTCGGTCGGCTCGGTGAGGCTGCTGGCGATGTGCCATTTGCCGCTGAGATAGCTCGTATAATTCCTGCTCTTGAGCGCTTCGGCGATCGTCACGCAACTCTTGTTCAGATTGCCGGCATAGCCTTCCGGCCCGTTGCTGTAGGTGAGGATGCCGATGCCGGTCTGGTGCGGATGCAGGCCGGTGAGCAGCGAGGCGCGAGACGGGCTGCAGCGCGCGGTGTTGTAGAACTGAGAGTAACGCAGCCCGTTCGCCGCAAGACGATCGAGGTTCGGCGTCTTGATCTCGCCGCCGTAACAGCCAATGTCCGAAAAGCCCATGTCGTCGTTGAGGATGAGCAGGATGTTGGGGCTGTCGGAAGTTTTGGCGCCATTCGGCATGTTTGTGTCCTCGTTTTTGGCGTGTGGCGATCTTAGTGGCGGCGCGTCAGGCTGATGCTGAGGCGAAAATATTTCGGTAAGTACACGGCGCGGAGAAGCTCCAGCGCCCGTCCGTCCTTGCTGAAGGTGACGCGCTCGATCGCGAGCAGGGGCGATCCGACCTTCACGTCGAGCAGTTTTGCGCTGCTGGCATCAGCGAGATCGGCGCTGATGGTCTGCTGCGCGTCCTTGATGGCGAAGCCGAGTTCGTCCTCTAAAACGCGATACATGATGATCGATATCAGATCCCGCTTCTCGAGCTCAAGACCGATGTCCGGCGGATAGAAGGCGTGCTCGATCGCGATCGGTGTGTCATCCGCGAACCGCAGACGCCTGAGTTGCCAGACGGCGCGCTCACGCAGCTGCTCGCGAACGGCGGGGTCATGGCGGTTGGTCATACCCTGCTGCAGGATCTTTGCACCGGCCTGATAGCCAGCGTCGCGGATGGTTTCCGAAAAACCCATGAGGTGGCCGACCCAGTTTTCGGGCTGGTTCGAGCGCAGAAAGGTGCCGCGGCCGCGTGAGCGGTCGAACATGCCTTCGTTCACCAGTGGCGCAATGGCATTGCGGATGGTGATGCGGCTGACGCTGAAATGACGGCCGAGCTCGGCCTCGGTCATCAGGCGCCCGGTTGCGTCAATCAGCTTGCCGTCGCGAACCTGACTGCGAATGGACTCGCGAATCTGGACGTGCAGGGGCGTCGAGCCTTCCGCGACGACATCGCTGCCGAGCGGAGCGAGTTTCTTCTTGCGGGTTTGAACAGCCATGGTGTCAGAGCCGCATGCGGGTTGTGGGATCAAACAGGTGAATGTCCTGCGGACGGGCGGTGATCGAGATGGTCTCGCCTTCGCCGGGAATGTTGCCATCGCTGACGCGCATGCGGATCATGGTGCCGGCGCAGTCGAGATCGAGCACGGCGGTATCTCCGAGGTCCTCGATCAGGTCGACGCGCGCGCCAATTCCGCCCTCCGTCATGCGCAGGGCGCCGGGACGAAGCCCGACCACCACATCACGCTCGCCCGCGGTTGTGGTCGTCGTCTTGAGACGATGCCCGGCAATGATCACGTCGCCGTCGACATAACGGGCGGGGACGAGGTTCATCGGGGGATTGCCGATGAAGCCGGCAATGTCGATCGAGTTCGGGCGCGCGAACACCTCCGCGGGCGTGCCGATCTGCTGGATCTCGCCTGACATGAACACCGCCATGCGGTCGGCCAGCGTCATGGCCTCTTCCTGGTCATGGGTGACGTAGACCGCGGTGACGCCCAGCGAGCGCTGCAGCTTCTTGAGCTCCGCGCGAGTCTCCAGCCGCAGCTTCGCGTCGAGGTTTGATAGCGGCTCGTCGAGCAAAAAGAGCCGCGCCTTGCGCACAATGGCGCGGGCGAGTGCGCAGCGCTGCTGCTGACCGCCCGAGAGCTGGCCCGGCTTCCGGTCCAGAAGCTGGTCGATCTTCACTTTTCTTGCCGCTTCTTGCACGGCGGAAGCGATTTGTGCCTTTGGCAGCCTGGCCATCTCAAGCGGGAAGGCGATGTTCTCTGCGACCGTCATGTGCGGATAGAGCGCGTAGCTTTGAAATACCATGGCGATGTCGCGGTCCCGCGCGTCAGTCGAGGTGACGTCCTTGTCGTCGATCAGCACGCGGCCGGCGGTGGGCGCATCCAGGCCGGCCAGAATGCGCAGTGTGGTGCTCTTGCCCGATCCAGAGGGGCCGAGCAGCGCGAAGAACTCGCCCGGCTTGATGTCGAAATTGACGCCCTTGAGCGCGGCGAACTCGCCGTGCATCTTGACGATGTTGCGAAAACTGACCTGACCCTGGCCGCTCATCGGCGCCCTCCGCCTTTGACTGCACCGACCGTCAAGCCCTTTACGATATGCTTCTGTGCGACCACGCCGAGCACGACGACAGGCAGCATGGCAAGGACCGAGACCGCTGCGAGCTTGGCCCACAGCGTCTGCTCAACGGAGACGAAATTGAACATGGCCACCGTGACCGGCCGCACCGTGTTGCCGCTGAGCACAACGGCGAACAGGAACTCATTCCACGCATTGAGGAACACAAACACGACGGTTACGGCGATGCCGCCGCGGACCTGCGGAATGATGATGCGCCACAGCGTCTTGAGCCTGCTGGCGCCGTCGAGATAGGCGGCTTCCTCCATCTCGAAGGGAATGTCCTCGAAATAGGAGACCAGTAGCCAGATCGCGAACGGCAGGGAGAACGACAGATAAATCAGGATGATGCCCTGATAGGTGTCGATCCAGCCGATGTTCCGCAGCACCAGGAAGTAGGGGATGATGATGCCGACTGGTGGCAGCATCTGGGTTGCCAATAGGTAGAAGCCTGCGAACTTCTTGCCGCGAAAGCGCAGGCGCGCCAGGGCATAGGCCGCGGGCACCGCCATCAACATAGTGACGATAGTAGTGCCGACCGAGATGATGGCACTTGAAAGGAGGTTCGGGAGGATCGATCCGGAGCCGAACAGTACGTCCCGATAAGCCTCCAGCGTCGGCGAGAAAACCAGCTTGGGCGGATAGGCGAGCACGTCGGAATCGGTCTTGAGCGAATTCAGCACGCTCCAGATGATCGGGAAGGCCCAGGCCAGCAGGAAGACCATGGAAATCGCGAGCAGGGCGATGATGCGGAGGCGCTTTGCGGTCATTTCGCCCTCCGCATCGCGAACAGGATGCCGGAGATGATGATGGTCACGATCAGCAGCGCCACCGCCAGCGCCGCACCGTACCCGATTGACAACTCAATGAAGGATTTCCTGTAGGCATAGAGGTTGAGGATCTCGGTCGCGGTCCCGGGGCCGCCGCCGGTGACGGTGAAGATCGCAGCAAACGCGGTCAGCGCCACCATCGTCCGCATGATGATGACCATCACGATTGCGGGCCGCAGCAAGGGCAGGGTGATGCGGCGGAAGCGCTGCCAGGCGGAAGCCCGATCAAGCCGCGCGGCCTCATAGATGTCCTCGGGCAGTGACGCCAGCGAAGCCAGCAGCACCATGAACGCGAACGGCGTCCATTGCCAGGTATGGATTGCGATCACCGAGACCATCGCAAGCGTGGGATCGCCGAGCCAGTTCTTGCTGCCGAGACCGGCGTTGATGGCGAGGAAGTCGACGATGCCGAATTCCGGCGCCAGCATGAAGGTCCGCCAGATCATGCCCACGACGGCCGGCGACAGAACGACGGGCAGGATCGCGATGACACGAAACCAGCCCTGGCCGCGCTTCATGTCCATGACCAGCAAGGCGAGCGCCAGCCCGATGATGACCTGGAGCGCGACGGTCGAGCCGGTGTAGACGAGGCTTACCAGCAGCGACGTCCAGAAGCGCTCGTCGGAGAGCAGCACCTGGTAGTTCTCGAATCCGACGAAGCCGTTGGTGAACGGCATCGCCAGATCCATCCGGAACGCGCTGGTATAGACCAGGAAGAGCAGCGGGAACGTCGTCGTGGCGAGCAGGGCGAGAAACGCCGGTGCAAGCAGGGCCGCTGCAAACCGGCGCTCGCGCTGCGCCAGGATGCGGCCGAAATCGCCGCGAGGCGCCTCGCTCGCGATCCCGGCCGATGTCACCACTGTCGTCGCCATGGATCAGCCGCGCATCATCGGTTCGATGCGGCGCTGCGCATCGTCGAGTGCGGCCTTGATCGTGGCCTGGCCCGAGAGGGCCGACTGGATCGCGGTTGCCATGGTGTCGCCGATCGCCGGCCATTGTGGCACGCGCGGACGCCAGTCTACGTCGGTGTCCTCCTGCAGGGCGCCCATCGTGGCCTCGACGAAGTTCTCGCCAAAGCCGTTCATCAGCTTGATGTAGTCGGGATCCTTCCAGACTGAGGTGCGGTTGACGCCAGAACGCTTGGTCGGACCTGCAAAACGATGTGCGGTGCGCGCCTGGGTTTCGGCGCTCGCGGCCCACTGGATAAAAAGCCAGGTCGCCTTTCGCTTCTTTTCCGGCAGCGCGGAATTGATCGGAAAACCCCAATTCCAGATCGAGGTGGTGCGCTTGCCTGATGGGCCCTTCGGCCAGCGCGCATAGGCGACCTTGCCGATGACTTTGGACTTCTCGGGATTGTTGATGACCGAGGCCGACGAATGTGCGTCGATGTAGCTGGCGACCGTGCCTTGCGAGAAGGCGTCGGCGATATCCGGCCAGTTCCAGTTCGCGGCCGCCATCGGCGCGTAGTTCTTCATGATGTCGATATACCAGGCGAGCGCCGCCTCGGCCTCGGGGCCATTGACGGTGAGCTTGCCGCCCTTCATCCAGTCGCCGCCGAACTCTCGGAAAATCGACGGATAAATGTACATGTTCTGGCCGGCACCGGCGACGCCGCGCAACGCTGCGCCCCAGACACGCTCGTTCGGCGTGTTCAGCGCCGCGGCGTTCGTCATGTAGGCTTCCAGCGTGTCGGCCGGCTTCAGGCCCTTCGCGTCATAGAGATCCTTGCGATAGACCTGAATGGTGACTTCGCCGTCATAGGGCATCCCGTAGAGCTTGCCGTCGATGCCGTTGGCGCTGCGCCAGGCTGGAATGATGTCATCAAGCTTGAACCAGGCCTGGTCGGTCAGCGACTTGTCGTTCAGATAGGTGTCGAGCGGCTCGACCCATTTGTTCGCGGCGTAGAGCGCGTAATACATGGGGTCTGCGGCGTGGGTCGCGTAGGTGCCGGTCTTCGAGGTCAGGTCGATGACGCTCTTCTGCCGGATCTGCGCCGGGGGAATCTTTTCAAAACGGACATCAATGCCGGTCAGCGCCTTGAACTGCGGCGCCAGCGTGATGAGGTTCTCGAAATAGCTCGCCGGGATCACCGCGACGGTGATGATCTCGCCGGAGACCTGCTGCCAGTCGATCTGCGCGGATTTGTACGGCGCAAGGTCGGCATCTTGCGCGGCTGCTTGCCGGAGAAAGGCCGGACCAATCGTCGCGAAAGCGGCGGCTGCAGTTCCGGTCTTGAGTAGCGTTCGTCGCGTCGGCTTGAATGACGTCATACGGTCCTCCCAAAAATCCGGATTTCGCGCTCCGGTTAGTAAGGACATTTGCCTAAATGTTATAACAAGTCAACCGCGGCAAGGTTGCCGCTCGTCGTTGCCATAGGACGTCATCTTGCGCGCCTCGGAACTCCGGCGCTCGCTTCCAGAGATGGTTTGAATCCGACGATGCGCCGCTTGACGTATCCGTTGATGTCCAGCCGCCGGTGCTCGCGCGACGTCAACCTGCGAGAAACCCGCCGTCCACAGCAACGACGGTACCGGTCGCATATTGCGACGCCGGCATGCAGAGGAACGCGACGGCGCCGGCAATATCTTCCGGCTGTCCCCACCGCTTGAACGCGGTGCGGTCGGCGATGCGCTGGTAATGCGCGAGATCAGTCCGGCCGGCGGCGTTGATCGCGGTCTCTATATAGCCGGGCGCAACTGCGTTGACGCGAATGCCCTCTTCGGCCCACTTCAAGGCGAGTGCCTTGGTCAACATCACGACGCCACCCTTACTGGCGCAATAGGCGGGGATACGCGGTAACGCCAAAACCGCGTTCATCGAGGCGATGTTGACGATCGATCCCTTTGCCTCCGCAAGCAGCGCGCGAAAAGCCATGCAGGTCCGGAAGGTGCCGGTGAGATTGACGTCGAGAACCTTTACGAAAGTCTCGATCTCGAATTCTTTGTCGCGGGCGAGAATCCCGGCGCAATTGACGAGCGCGTCGACCCGCTTGTACTTGTTGGCGAAGAATTTGACGGCCGCATCATCGGTGACGTCGAGCGTCCCGAGCGTGAGGCCCGCGCGCGGCTTGAGGAGTGTGCGGGCGAGATCGGCATCGTTGGCGCCAGTTGCGGTCACCGTCGCGCCGAGATCGCAAAACTGGTTGCTGATTGCTGCGCCAATGTCGCCGGCGCCCCCGATCACGATGGCATGAAAGCCGGAGGCTAGGGAGAAATTCAAACTCATCGGGACTGTCTCACTTCAGGGATTTTGGAGGTGGCGCCGTCGACTCGCGGACCACCAGTGAAAAGTCGATCTCGCGGTGCATGATGGTCTGCTCGCCGGCGAGGCTGCGCACCAGATATTCGCCGGCGCGTTGCCAGGTTTCTCCGGTCGGTACGTGAATCGTGGTCAGGCTCGGTCGCAGATGGCGGCTCCAGTCGAGATCGTCGAACCCAACGACCGACAGATCGCGTGGTACCGAAAAGCCGCTGCGTTCCGCCTCGAGCAGCACGCCGTAGGCGATGACGTCGTTGCCGCACACTACGGCTGTGGGACGATCCTTGAGCCCCAGGAGATAGCGCGCCGCTTCGCGGGCGTCGTCCAGCGTATAGGGCACCTCGACATGCCATTGCGACGGCAGTTCGAGGCCGCTCTCGGTCAGCGCGCGGCGAAAGCCGGCAACGCGAGCGCTGGCACGGTCGTTGTTGCGCTGGAGAGCCGAGACGATCCCGATGCGGCGATGGCCGAGTTCGATGACATGGGCGGCGGCGCGATGGGCGGCCGTTTCGTTGTCGGTGCCGACGCAAGGGTAGGGCCGGTCGGGCTGGTATATGCCGACATTGATGAACGGCACCGCGTTGTCCGCGAGCAGCTTGCGCAAGCCGTCGTGATGGCAGTCGCCGCGCAGCACCAGGCCGTCGACGCCGCGGCTGATCAGATTGCGCGCCTGCTGCAATTCGACGTCAAGATCGTAGCCGCTCGTCGTGAGGAACAGCATGTATCCGACCGACGACAGATAGTGCTGCAGCGAAGCGATGCCGCGCGCGAACATCGTGTTGTCGATGGTCGGCACGATCGCGCCAAGGGTGCGCGAGCGACGTGAGGACAGGATGCGCGCGGGCGCATGCGGGATGTAGCCAAGCGCGTCAATCGCCTGTTCGATGCGCACGCGCAGAGATGGGCTCACCGCATCCGGATTGTTGAGGGCACGAGAGACCGATGCGGTTGAGACGCCGGCGCGGGCGGCTACGGCGCGGATGCCTTGTTTCACAGACTTGGCGTCGGTCAGTCCCATGAATGTAACGGTACATGTTGCGCCGCAAACCCGTGCGGTGGTGTTAATCGCATGTATTTGCCGCAGATCACGCAGTTTGTCCATCGCTTGACACGGCGAGCGTGAGGTCTATTTTGTAACCGTTTTCAGATGTGCACGAACGTGTTCAAAATGGTCCGCCAGCTTAAGGCGGCCAGCCGGGAGGAGAGTCCAATGAAGGCCAGGATGCTCGCGACGCATCTCGCGTTGCCCGTTCTCGCGATCGCCGCTGTTGGCGCGCCCTCGCACGCCGCCGATTTCGACTGGATGAAGTTCAAGGGCAAGACCGTCACCTTTCTCGCCAACAACAATCCGGTCGCGCAGGCGCTCCTGACCTACAAGGTCGATTTCGAGAAGCTGACCGGCATGACCCTCAAGGTCGACGGCTATCAGGAACAGCAGATGCGCCAGCGTCTGGTGACCGTCATGAATGCGAACAGCGATGAGGTTGACGTGTTCATGACGCTGCCCTCGCGCGAGGGCGAGCAGTTCGCCGCCGCCGGCTGGTATGCCGACCTCACCACGATGGCCAAGAACGAGGTTGCCAAGGACTACGATCCGGCCGGGCTCAGCCAGGCCCTGGTGAAGGCCGCGACCTTCAACGGCAAGCTCACCAGCATGCCGATGAATCTCGAAGGGCCGATCTTCTATTACCGCACCGACATCTTCAAGAAGTGCGGTCTCGAGGCGCCGAAGACCATCAAGGACGTCGAAGCCGCCGCCGAAAAGATCAAGACCTGCGACAGCGCGGTGACGCCGTTCGTCTCGCGCGGCCTCAAGCCCGCGGTCGCCTACACCTTCAGCAACATGCTGCACAATGTCGGCGGCACCTATATCGCCGACGGAAAGTCGAACCTGTGCTCCGCCAAGGGCAAGGAAGCGCTCGAAACCTATAGCCGGCTGCTGCGCGACTTCGGTCCGCCTGGCGTCGTCAATTACAGCTTCCAGCAGATTTCGGCACTCTATCGCAGCGGCCGCGCCGCAATGGCGTTCGAATCGTCCAACGAGCTTCGCACCGTCATGGACGGTGGCGCGCGGTTGAAGGACACCGGTCTTGTGCCGTTCCCGGCGGGGGAGGCTGGCCAGGTGCCGACCACGATCGGCTGGGGCATGGCGGTATCCTCGCACAGCAAGCAGCCGGATGCGGCCTGGTATTTCGTGCAGTGGGCGACCAGCCCCGAGGTGCAGAAGAAGATGGCGCTCCAGGGCATTGCCCCGCCGCGTCCATCGGTCGCCAAGGATCCTGAGTATCGTAAATGGATCGATGAGGAGCCGGTGCGCAAGGAATGGCAGGCCGCTCTCGACGTGCTCGCCACCAAGGGTTCCTCCGAGGTCGGCTATCCCATCGTCGCCAATCCGGAATCGCGCGAGTTCATCGGCCAGGCGGTGCAGGACCTGATCCTCAAGCAAAAGCCGATCGACCAGGCCTGCGCGGATGCCGACAAGGCGCTCGATGCGCTGATCGCCCAGAAGTAACGGCTTCATGCCGGCAGGCTCGCTGCATGCCGGCATTTCCCCCCACGTGAGGACGCGAACGGATGTCTGACTCGGCTGCGACACTCACGCAGGACCGGCAGAAGCTGGAAATGGCGGCACTTTCGGCGCCGGCCGTGATCTTCACGGTTGCGATGATCGCGTTTCCGGTCGTCTATACGATTTGGCTAGGCTTCCAGACGTTTTCCTCGACCGGCAAGCAGTCCTTTGCAGGGCTTGCCAATTATTCCAAGCTGATCTCCGATTACGAATTCTGGCACGGGCTGTGGATCACCATAGCCCTCTTCGTCCTGTCGCTAGTGCTGCAACTCGTCTTCGGCGTCTGGCTGGCGTTGGTGCTGTTCCACGCCAAGCGGCTACCGGGCATCGTGCGCTCGTTGTTCATTTCGCCGTTCATGATGCCGCCGGTGGTCGCCGGCATGATGTGGCTGGTAATCCTCGATCCCTCGCTGGGTGCCGCCAACTATGTCCTGCAGTCGTTCGGCCTGCCCCCGTCGGACTGGCTGGCCTCGCCGTCCCTGGTCATTCCGACGGTGGCGCTGATCGACAGCTGGCAGTGGACGCCTTATGTCGCTCTGATCGTGCTGGGCGGGCTGCAATCCCTGCCGCCGAGTGTCTACGAGGCTGCCCAGATCGATGGCGCATCCCCATTCAAGACATTTCAGCGTATCACGCTGCCGCTGCTGCTGCCGACCATTGTCACTGCCGCGATCCTGCGCAGCGTCGATCTCCTGCGCTTCTTCGACATCATCTACATCACCACCCAGGGCGGCCCGGGCAACGCCTCGAACACGCTCAACATTTATGGGTTCCGGGTCGGTTTCGAGTTCTTCAACATCGGCTATGCCAGCGCCCTGATGCTGACACTGACGGCGATCGTGTTCGGCGCCGTGCTCGCCTTCAACCGCCTGCGGGGCGCAGTGGCGTGGTGATGTCATGAACGATGCCGCCAACACCGACCGCTGGATCCGCTGGCTCAACACGGTGCAGCTCGTGCTCGCCGGCATCATCATCATGGCGCCGACGGTCTGGATGGTGCTGTCTTCGTTCAAGCCGTCCTTCGAGGTCACCGCCTATCCGCCGACGCTGGTCTTCACACCGACGCTGGAGAATTACGCCGAGCTGACCAGGACCACTCCGTTCCTGAGTTATGCGCTCAACAGCCTCATCGTTACCGTCGGTTCGACCTCGCTCGGGCTGCTGTTCGGGATTCCCGCCGCCTTCGCCGTCTCCTGGACCCGGATTACGTGGCCGGCAATCCTGACGCTGGCGGCGCGCATGGCGCCCGGCACGCTGTTCCTGCTGCCGTGGTACGTCATGTTCCGGCAAATCGGCATGATCGGCTCCTACACCGCGTTGATCCTCAGCCACGCCGTCATCACGCTGCCGATCGTGATCTGGGTCTTGCTGCCGTCGTTCGATGCCATCCCGCGCAGCGTGTTCGAGGCTGCGCAAGTCGATGGATGCAGCGTCACGCGCATCCTCTGGCGCATCGCGATGCCGCTGGTGGCGTCGGGCGTCGCGGTCTCGGCGATCCTCGCCTTCGTCTTCTCGTGGAACTACTTCCTGTTTGCGCTGGTGCTCTCCAACGGCGACACCAAGACGCTGATCGCGGCGGCCTTCAACTTCATCGGCGAAGGCTCGACGCAATGGGGCGCCCTCATGGCCGCGGCGACGCTCATCGCATTGCCGCCGCTGGTGCTGGCGGCCCTGGTTCAGCGCTGGCTGGTGTCCGGACTGACGCTCGGCGCGGTGAAAGGCTAGGTATTTGATGAATATGTCTCCCCGCTCGAATTCGATCATGCAGGCCGCGGTCTTCCACGGCGGCGACCGAATCACCATCGAGCCTGTGGCGATGCCCGAAATCGGCGCCGGCGAGGTGCTGGTCCGTGTCTCGCGAACGGCGCTGTGCGGCTCAGACTTCAAGCTCTGGCACAAGGGCGCCGAGTTCACCGCCGGCCACGAGATCTTTGGCGTCGTCGAGCAGCCAGGCCACGGTCTGCATGGCCGCCGCTGCGCCGTCTACATTCCCTTGCACTGCGATCACTGTGCCGCCTGCAAGCGCGGCGATACCCAGATGTGCCTCGAGGTCTCCAGCCTGATCGGCTGGAACAGGCCGGGCGGCTATGCCGAATACGTGCCCGTGCCGGAAAATTGTTTGCTGCCGGTACCCAATGATATCGAGGACAGCCTCGCGCCGCTGTTGCTCGACACCATCGGCACATCCGGTCACGCCGTACGGTTCGTCAGCCGCGTGGTGCCGGCGAACGAGGCCGGTCCGGCCCTCGTGATGGGGGCGGGGCCTGTCGGTCTCGGCGTCGTGCTGGCGCTTCGCGCGCTTGGCTACAACGACATTCATGTCGCCGATCCCAATCCGGCGCGGCTGAAGATCGCACAGTCCTTCGGCGCGAACCCGCACCCGGTCGGCGACACCTCGAAGCGCTTCGCGCTCATCATGGAATGCTCGGGCGCCCATGCGGCGCGCAATCTCGGCATCGAGCTCGTCTTGCCGCGCGGCGCGCTGGTGCTGGTCGGCGAGAACGCCGCGCCATGGACCATCGAGGAGGGCAAGGTATTCCGCCGCAAGGATTTTTACATGATCCGGACCTTCTACTTCCCGGTCTCGGATTTCGAGCAGAATGTCGAGCTGCTGCGCAAATACAAGGACGAATACCGCGTCCTCGTTGACGGCGAGTTCGGTCTTTCGGATCTCCCTGAAAACTTCGCGCGGTTCGCCAACGGCGAGCTGATCAAGCCTGTGCTGGCGCTGGACTAAGCGATCATGGCCTCGATCTCGATCCGCAATCTCACCAAGCGCTACGGTAATTTCACCGTGATCCCCGATCTCAATCTGGAGATCGCGGACCATGAATTCGTGGTGTTCGTCGGCCCATCCGGCTGCGGCAAGTCGACCTTGCTGCGCATCATCGCGGGCCTCGAGCCTATTTCGGGTGGAGACCTTTACATTGGCGACAAGCGCGTGAATGGCGTGCAGGCGGCCCAGCGCGATATCGCGATGGTGTTCCAGGATTACGCGCTCTATCCACACATGCGAGTCTACGACAACATGTCGTTTGCGCTGGAGCTGCGGGGAACGCCGAAAGCGGAAATCGACGCGCGGGTGAAGCGCGCCGCCGCGCTTTTGCACATCGAGCCTTATCTCGACCGCAAGCCGAAGGAGCTGTCTGGTGGCCAGCGCCAGCGCGTCGCCATGGGCCGCGCCATCGTGCGCAATCCCAAGGCGTTCCTGTTCGACGAGCCGCTGTCCAACCTCGACGCCAAGCTGCGCGGGCAGGTGCGGGCCGAGATCAAGGCACTCTCGCAGCAATTGAAGACCACCATGGTCTTTGTCACCCATGACCAGATCGAGGCCATGACCATGGCCGACCGCATCGTGGTGCTCCAGAGCGGCACGATCCAGCAATACGACACGCCGGAGACGGTCTACGAGCGACCCGCCAACCAGTTCGTCGCCGGCTTCATCGGCTCGCCCGCCATGAATTTCTTCGCGGTCGAGTGGCACGACGACTGCGCAATCCTCTCGCAAGGTGGGACGGCCGTGCCGGTGGACGGCGAGACCGCGAGTAGTCTGCGCCAGGCCGGCAATGCCATACTCGGCATTCGTCCCGAACATTTCACTGTCGCCACCAATGCTGCCGATGGCATTGCCATCGAGGTCAAGCTGGTCGAGCCGCTCGGCTCCGATACGCTAATCCATTTTGATCTCGCAGGTGTCTCCGCGATTGCGCGGATCGACCCGTCGCTGCGACCGAAAGTCGGCGATCGCCTCGCGCTGCGCCCGCAGCCTGGCAAGACGCATCTGTTCGATGCCACCAACGGACAGGTCCTCCGGTGAGTACGTTAGCCAACATCGGCGATCTCTTTGCGCTGGCTGACGTCGGGTCCAAGGCCAGGCCCGTGCACGTGATCTGCCTTGGGCTCTCTGCGCTGGACCAGGTTTGGCGCGTCGATCGGCCGTTCGCGGGTGGAAGCGAGAAGATCAAAGCTGCTGCGTACGGCACGCTGGGCGGCGGCATGGCCGCCAATGCGAGCGTGGCGGTGGCGAAGCTCGGCGCGTCCGTCGCGTTCTGGGGGCGGGCAGGGAATGATGCCGCCGGCCACGAGATGAAGTCCGCCTTCGCCGCCGAAGGCGTCGACGTCGGGAATTTCCGGCTGTTTCCCGATGGCCGCTCCTCTGTCTCCGGAATTATCGTCGACAGCAGCGGCGAGCGGCAGATCGTGAACTTCCGCGGCCTTTTTCCTGAATCCGCGGATTGGCTTCCACTCGAAGCGGTCGGCCGCGCATCCTCCGTGCTGGCCGACCCGCGCTGGGTCGAGGGCGCCGCAACGCTGTACCGCGAGGCACGCTCGCGCGGCGTTCCGACGGTGCTCGACGGCGACATGGCCGATGCCGAAGTGTTCGAGCGGCTGCTGCCCCTAACCGATCACGCCATCTTCTCCGAGCCCGCGCTTACCGCCTTTGCCGGCTCCGCCGATGATAAATCTCTCGCAGCCCTCGTTCGCTTTGGCTGCCGCGTCATCGCCGTCACGCGTGGTGAGGGCGGCGTGAGCTGGTACCAGAACGGCCATCTGCAGCGGCAGGTCGCCTACGCCGTCGAGGTCGTCGACACCACAGGTGCGGGCGATGTTTTTCACGGCGCCTATGCTCTGGCGATCGGCGCCGGCCTGGACGTGCGCGCCGCCATGGCGTTTTCGGCGGCGACGGCTGCCATGAAATGCCGCCACGCTGGCGGCCGCAACGGAATCCCCGACATCAACGAGTGTCTTGCATTCATGAGGACGAAGCCATGAGAACGATTGGAAAGAACCGCGGCCTGGCGCGGCTTGCTGACGCGGACGGCCATTTTCGAATGGTCGCGCTGGACCAGCGGCCGCCCTTGTTCGATGCCATCGCGAAAGCAAAGGGCATCACGCGGGACCAGGTCGAGTATTCCGACGTCACGGCGGCCAAGCGTCTTCTGGTCGAGAATCTCGCGCCGCACTGCAGCTCGATGCTGTTCGACCCGAACTTTGCCGTGCCCGCCGCGATCGATCTGCTGCCGCCGCGCTGCGGCCTGATCATGACGCTGGAAGAGCACCGCGTCGAGGAGACCGCGGGCGGTCGCAAGTCGCGGGCGATCACCAACTGGAGTGTGGAGAAGATCCGCGCCATGGGCGGTGACGCCGTCAAGGTACTGGCCTGGTATCGGCCAGACGCCGATGCCGCGGTGAACGAACACCAGAAGAAGTTTGTGCGCGAGATCGGCGAGGACTGCGCCCGCCACGACATTCCCTATGTTCTCGAGCTGCTGGTTTATCCGTTCCTGGGCAGCGCCAATCACACCGCTGACTACGTCGAATCGCCGGGCAAGCTTCCCGGTCTGGTCATCGACAGCGTGCGCGAGTTTGCCAAGCCGGAATATGGCGTCGATCTCCTCAAGCTGGAGAGCCCTGTCGCGGCCAACGGTCTGCCGGCCAGTGACGGCAGCGGGGCAGCCAAGGCCGCGCAGAAGGAGTTTGATGCAATCGGCGATATCTGCCGCGAGCGCAACATTCCTTGGGTGCTGCTGTCGGGCGGCGCTGCGCCGGAGAAATTCGAACGCGTGCTCGACTACTCTTATGCTGCAGGGGCGAGCGGCTTCCTGGCGGGCCGCACGATCTGGCTCGACGCCGTTCTAAAGAATTTTCCGGATCGCGCCGCGGTGTCTGCAAGTCTGCGCAAGGACGGTCTCAACGTGCTCGAACGGCTCAGCCAGCTGACCACGGCCAAGGGCACGGCCTGGAAACCGCGCTATCCTGTCTTCACTGATATCAAGCAGGAGGGTGACTTCGCGCGCGCCTACTGAGCACGCCTGTCGAGAAAGCATGTGAGGTCTTGAAAGAGCGATCGATAAGAGAATGCTCAGACGGTTGGATGCAGGCTGATAAGGTTTGGCCACAAACCTTATCAGTCAGACGAACGCTTCATCGCCGCTGGGGCGCCTCAGCGGCTGCCGTCGCTCCTGATAGGAAGATCGCGAGTGCTTCGTCCGCGCGGATGCAAAATGAGAGGAGCGCCAGCAGTCCGAATATCTCCGCCACTCCATGACACGAAGAATTCTTGCACGCCATGTGTGATAGATGTCACACATGTTCCCGTAGTCCTATGCCTTAGCGACCGTGGGCGTGAGAACCCGGACCAGAGCTATAGACGCGCCCATCGCGCCCCATTCAGCTGAACGACTTCCAGTCGTACCGCATCGAGTAGGCGTCGATCGGCGTCACCGTCTACAATGTGTCGCCGCTCTTGCCGACCATGCTGACCTGCCTGGTCCGCGTTCCGAAGTACGACACGTAGCCCTGGCCTCGCGGGCTGTTCGCTTTCCGCGCGTAGGCCTCGGACATCACCGCTGATCCAAAGTTGGCCAGATCAGGCAACTGAGTGCTGGGACCAAATATGCCGGACGCGGGGATGTTTAGCGTTGGACGTTCGATGATCCACACCGCTTCGCCGCCACCCACACGCGTTCCGGCGACCGGTGTGTAGACCCTCGTGGTGATGCCGGTGGTGAGATTCATCAACAGGAACACACCAAACGCCCCCGCCAGCGTGGGGCCGGAACCGGCATTGCCGATCCATACCTCCACCAGCATGTCGTCGCCGGGACTGACCGGAAAGTTCGTCACCTGGAGCGAGGTCGGCTGCTGCGGCAGGAATTCCGTCCAGGCATAAAACGTGGAGAGCGTGATCTGGACGAAGTCATTGCCGTACCTGATGCTGTCGCTCTCGGTGCCGGCCTGCACCAGATCCGTGGTGCCGTCCCCGTCCAGTCCTACCCAGAGCGACGAGTACGTCTGCCGATTGAACTCGCCGACCACCTGGGGGACGTGCCATCGCCCATGAACCCAGTCGTACGGCTGATCGAACCCGATCCCGCCACCTCCAACCGTGGGACCGCCCGTGAACTTGAGCGGACGCAGCAGCTCGAAGCCGCACCAGTTGGTCGCGGCCTGCGGTCCGTTCCGCACGCCCGCCGCCTTGCCGTGCGTCACGTCCGGCCGGCTCACGGTATGGGGCTCGATGACGGTGATGGGGGACGAGACGACGCGCCGCCACGCCTGAAACGCGCGCGGGACCTGATCCCGGTCGGGACGATGCGGATATCCACGCTTCAGAAGGTCGTCGTCCGGTATCTGCAGCATCTCGGCGTCGGAGAGCGCCGGGTGCGTCGATCCATACGTCGTGCGTCGCAGCCCATCGTCTTCCGGCGGTGCGGGCATGTCGTCGGAGGGCTCGTGGCTCGCACGCAGATCGAGCCGATAATGCGTGATCTTGCCGTCCGCTTCGCACTCGATGTCGAATGCGAGAATGTCGGGCGACGCGCCTGACGGATGGACGTGAACACGAGCGATGCCGTCCGGATCGGCGTAGACCTTGAAGCCGGGCTGAGATTCGGGTGACCCGGTCTGTCGTACCGTGCAGGTCGCGTGCGGTACCGTGGTGAGCGCGATCGGCGACGAGATCCCCGGTGTCACCGTGTAGCGGAACGACTGCGTTTCGTAAGCCTTGTCAGTCATCGCGGCCTCCAGGCCGGAAGAGAGCGACTGCGCCGCGACCGTTGGCATCGAAGGAATAAGAGCAGAACAATCTGGTCCACGCCGGCGAGTCCCATGCCATTTTGCACCCGCATCTACGCAGTGTCTAGGCCGCCAAGCCGACCGCGAGTCTGCGGAGGCCGACTGAGCTGCTGCCCGTTTGATGGACACCGGGTTAAGCTAATCCCACCTTGCGTGCGAACTCAACGGGCTGATGTATCCGATCGTGGAATGACGTCGGGTTGCATTGTAGAACCTCTCAATGTAGTCGAACACATCTCCCTGGCCTCGTTCCTGGTGCGATAGAGTTTGCGCTCGGTCTTCAACGAAGAGAAGAAGCTCTCCATCGCTGCGCTATCCCAGACGTTGCCGGACCGTCATGCTGGGGAAACGGCACCTCCTTGCGATTGTGCTGGACGGCTGAAACCGGGGAGCACTGCGGAAGGCACTCATCCAAACTATTTTGATGGCCGTTGCTCCGCGGCGTCGCCGGGGTGCTGGGCGTAGTCAGGGTCGGCGGAGCGGTCGCCGCTGGCCCAACACGGTGGAACGCAGAAACTTCATTCGGTTCTTGGGCATTGGACTTACGCCGGCGAAGGCCACGAAGCTTCGATGCTCGCTTGCGACGAGCAGCGCTCTTCCGATGCCAAATACACGTCGTCCGAGCAGCGCCCCTTGGTAATTTCGACTCACGGGTGTCAACCGTAATCGGGCAAGCGCAAAGGACCGAAAGGCAGTCTTACTAAGGCGCGGTCAAAGCGCTCTCTTTTATGGTCGTTTGGTCCTCATGCCGTGGACGCGGGAGAACGGGGATGCCCCCGCCTCCCGCAATCACGACTCAGTGGAACAGGGTTTTCGGCGGAAGCGGCTGCGGATTGAGCGCCACCCGGTCAAGTAAAGACCCGGGGCGACCGAACAGGATTTGCTGCTGCCATCCGCTCACCAGGATTATGCCACCTGTAACCTGGTCCAGGTCATCATTGGTCAGTTCAAGATGTTCAACGCTTGATAGTTTGGTCATGTGACAATCTCCTCCTTTGAGCGACATTAAGCGCGAGGCGAGTAATATCTACTTCGCGTGGTGAGTTATGTGATTTGAGTCACGCGAATCCAGAGCGCGCACCAAGCAAAGTCGTTCTCTATGTCGGCGCGCGTGGCGTCGCTCGTGCCCTTTCTCCCTGACGCACCGAAGTGTGACGAGCACCGTCGCAACCAATGATTGCCCGCGGCAGCTTGCTGCAGGTTGCTACTTATTGACAGGGGTGCGGCGTTGTCTCACGCTCTGGTTACGAGCAAGGGCCGAAGACGTGTTTGGCCAATTTTCCGTGCGAGCAGTTCCGAATGGAGCAGGTCCTGTCAAATGGCTGTCGTGTTCGACCGCCTCGTGAAACATGGGAGGCAATAAGGCCCTGGCTGCGGGAGTTCGGAATAACCAGGGTTGCCGATGTCACCGGACTCGACCGAATCGGAGTTCCGGTCTGGCTTGCCGTGAGACCCAACGCGCGAACCTTGTCAGTATCTCAAGGCAAGGGACTCGATTCCGATGCCGCGAAGGTTTCCGCTGCGATGGAGGCGCTCGAACTTGCTCACGCGGAGACGCCGCAGATCGCGATCCGGCATGCCAATGTGACGGATATCGTGAGTACCGGGGACACTGTCGACATTGCGCGACTCCCGCGCGCGCGCCACTCAGTGTTCAGCAGCGCGACGCGAGTGGCCTGGACTCCGGCTCGCCGGCTTGGGACGGCTCAGACCGTCTGGGTCCCCTTGGAGATCGTCAACGCCGATGCCTGCGTCCCGCGACCGGACGGAGCGGGATCGTTTCTGCACACCACGAATGGTCTTGCCTCTGGCAATATGGGTGACGAAGCGGTCTTGCACGGCCTTTGCGAACTGATCGAACGCGATGCGATCGCTCTGTGGCACTACGCGTCACCGGCCCGCCAAGCGGCAAGCCGGATCGACCCCGACAGCGTGGACGATGAAGAGCCTGCTGAGATTATCCGGAAGCTGCGCGCCGCCGAGATTGAGCCGATTGTTTGGGACGTCACCAGCGACGTGGGAATCGCGACGATCCGCGTCGTATTACATGACCGGACTTCCGATCCCGTTACCAATCCGCTGCCAGCGAGCGGCGGTGCAGGCTGCCATCTCGCGCGGAAAATTGCGCTGTGCCGTGCGCTGACCGAGGCCGCTCAGAGCCGGCTCACCATCATCGCGGGATCGCGCGACGATGCGGGGCGAACGCGGTATCGGGAGACTCAGAATGCCGCGGCGCTCGAGACCTTTCGCACCTTGGCGGGGGATCGCTCGCACATGAGGTCGTTTGCCTCGGTTCCAGACGAAGCGCCGGCAAGCGTGAGCGCAGCTTTGGAATCGGTTGTCGGACGGCTGCGGCAGGCTGGAATGTTGGACATCTTGGTTGTCGATCTCAGTAAGCCGGGCATGCCGGTGGCGGTGGTGCGCGTGATCGTGCCTGGGCTGGAAGGCCCCGCCGATTCGTCGTCCTATTGTCCTGGTGCGAGGGTCCGCGAGCAGCTGGCGAACGACCGGTTATGACGATCTATATCTTCCTGGGGCCAAGCCTGTCGCACGATTATGCCAGGACGATTCTCGACGCCACTTACCTGCCTCCCATCCAGCAGGGAGATCTGGCGCGGCTGCTGCTGCGCAAACCCCGATATGTCGGCATCATCGACGGGTATTTCGAAACCGTGCCCGCAGTCTGGCACAAAGAAATCCTCTTGGCTCTAAGTCAAGGAGTGCACGTCTTCGGGGCCGCCAGTATGGGCGCTCTCCGCGCGGCCGAACTGCACGCTTTTGGCATGATAGGAGTCGGTCAGATCTTCCAATGGTTCAGCGATGAGACCCTGGTCGCCGATGACGAAGTCGCAGTACGACATGGTCCCGCTGGTATCGACTACCTGCCGCTCAATCAGTCTCTGGTCGACATCCGCGATTGCTGCGCGCGAGCCCGAGCAGATGGCATTCTCACTGCTCATTTGGCAGATCGCATAATCGCCGCTGCAACGTCGTTGCCCTTCCCGGAGCGGAGCTGGTCATCAGCTGCCGCTGCTATCGCCGACCCCAACCCTGACGAGGCAAACGCACTAGCCACATGGCAGGATTATGCGCTGAATCGATACGTCAGTCTCAAGTCGCGGGATGCGCAGCTACTGCTCGAACAAATCAAAGTGGCGGTCAGCAAGCCGTGGCGCCCGCACAAGCCCTGCTTCGAACTCCAGCACACGATTTTCCTTGAGCGCCTCCTCAATCAGATCGCGCTTGAGAACGTCAGAGCGATGCTGCCTGCAATTTCAGAAGATCAGCGACCGCAGACTATGGAGCGATTGCGCCGCGCCGCCCTGCTGAGACTCGTCGCGCGGGAGCAGGCGCTGCCGCTGGGTTGGGAGCCAACCGACGCCGAGATCTCGGACCGCGCAGCGGCGCTGTGGTCCGCCTTCGCTGTAAAGGACACCGATGCCGCGGTGCGCTGGATGACGCGACACGGCGTGTCAGAGCAGATGCTGCGCGACTATCTCATCGGCGAACTGCTCGTGGACCGCCTCGCCAATCTTCATGGTATCGGAGTCGAGCGCGAACTGCCGCTCCAGCTTCTAATAAGCCATTCTCTTCAGGCGGCCGAGCCAGCCGGTGATTTCGATCCGTCCGACGAATAGTCGTCCCAGAACGCATCATCGGCATGCCACGGTACCGCCAACTCTGCGACATAACGGCGACCCTGTCGATCGAACACCACGAAATCATTGGGCTGGGGCCATAACTCCTGAATACGCAAAGTCGGCCCATGAGCCTGCAACTCCTGACCCAGCAACTCCACCGCCAGTGCACTGTCGGTGGCTAACAAACTTTCAGTCTGTTGACCGCCCTGGAACGTATAGACGAGATCTGGAAGGGCATTGGCCTGTACGAATCGACGCCACACGATCAGCCGCTCGGCGCCGCGCGCCTGAGATAGCGCCGTTCCGAAGTGCGAGTTTGGGGTCCATCGCTCCGGGCTGATAACCGCGTCATCGAGCAACAAACGCGGAAGGTGATGCCAGGCCTCTATTTCGCGATTCAGCCTCGGAATCGGCGCCATCAGGGGAGGTCGGCCGAGAAAGAACGACACCGACGCAAGCACCGACGCGATTCGGTCGAGCCCGCCGAGATAGGCGGCGGATCGAGCCGAGGCGATGATATGACGATCCGTTCCTGCGAGGGTCAGCGTTGGTCGGCCGCGGTGATTGAATGAGATCAATCCGCACGACAGGAGCCCATCATCCGCGTCAAGCGGATCAGCCAGCGGCAAAGTGGATGGTGGGCGCGCGGTGACATTGGAATTGAGGTGATTGCGGATCGCAAGATCGCGAAAATCGAGCGGCCATTGGTCTGCGGCTCTTGCAACACCGGCGCGATGCCAGGTTGGGAAGGGATCGTCACTTCCGAACAAATGGGCGAAGCGCGAGTGGAAAAAGCATGGTTCCGGCGTGATGCCTCCGATACGGACCGGCGTGGCTCCACTCTTCGACGGAAAGGCAAGCAGCAGCAGGGCGGACCCTGGCGGCAATGCGTTCAGCCGGCCGCGCGGGTCATGGCCGAGAAGGCGGTAAACCCGTTGCGCCGACACCGGTTCAATCTCCCGCTCCCAGCGGTCGAAGGCCAACCGCGCCGCAGCTTCGAAACCGCCAACAGCACGTGGCAAGACTCTGTCCTGCCATGACCATGCCCGCTGGGCCGGGTCGCTCTCCGCGCCACGGCTAAGGAATTCGCTAAGGGGCACCCGCGTATCGGCCGCAGCGTCGAAGAAATGGAAAATCGAAACGCGGGTTTCGATCTCGCCAAGCCCATATCGATCGAAGGCCCAGTAATCGCGCAGCTGACGTGCAAGCTGATCTGAGAGCCTATGGGAGAGGGAAAAGCAGAATGGGGCGGTCTGGTCGAGCGCCAGCACGTGCTCATTGGGTCGTAGTTCGGCGGAGTACCGCCCAAGCAGGTTCTTAACGAGACCGTGCGCCGCATCAAACTGGTTGCGCAGAGCGTCGGGTTCCATCGTCTCCATATCAGATTCGATACGGTCGGCAATCGATCGCAACGCGGAGACGCTTGCCTTCCACAGCTCGGCTTCGTTGTTAGGCAGCATTCGTATGATGGCTTGAAGCGCCTGCCACGTATCGGAGAAGAACGGAGGCAGGCTCGCGCTCGACCACAGGATACCCGCCTCGACCCAGCTTTCGCAGATGGTTCGGGCGAGAGACGGAGTTACCCCGGTGATGCTCGCGCAGAGGGCACGCTCGATCTCTTGCAGCAGCGGCCGCTCCGTCGCGTCGAATTTCTTCAGCAGAACATCCAGGGCAGCGTTGTCAGCAATTTGTCCCGCCACCCAGAAGCCGCTTGAAAACGTTCCGAATTCCCATTTCGCATCGGCGATCCGCCGAAGCGTCGGATTGCGGCGCCATGTCAGCTGCTCGATCCCCGGTCGGGTTCGATTGAGGTGCGCGAGAGCGCGCAGGAAGACGGATAGCACCGGACTGATGCGGACGATTGAAGGTGCGGGCCTCACCTCAATAGGAGCTTGTGCGTTCTCAGCGAGGGCCTCCACCGCCACGCCGGCCCAAAGTCCGTTCGGCGTCGCCCGGCCGATGGCGCGCATAAGATAACGATGCATCACGCTCTGCAGGCGCTGTCGGCTTCGTCGGCTCGGGGTTGCGCACTGAGCCTTCCGGAACTGGTCGAAGAGTGACGCGCTGGCAACGCACAGCGCTCGCTGAAAACCCCTCTCCTGCACAATGTTGTCGAGCGCTGCGCCTGCGCGGTCCAACTCCGCGGAATGAGCCTCTTCGATGTTGGCACGCTCAGCCGCGTGCCGTTCCCGCTCGCCGGCATCATCCAGCAGAGCCCGTCTGAGCGCTGCGGGAATGGCCGCATTCTGCAGCACTGATTGGCTCAGCCGTGGCGGCAACGGTCCGCAGGTCCGCGTCAGGGCTCGCTTCAACGACAGTGCCGCGCTTCGAGCCTTGCGCTGCTCCATGTTCGGGATCAGCTCGCGTAGTTGCGCTGCCAGCAACCTGCTGGTTCGCTGGATCTCACCCTCATGCGCGATCCACCGATCGATACGCGAGGAGTGATTTGGGGAGCGCAGAACCTCCAGAGTATCGATCGGCCACGCAGCAACTCGCAGAATGGCAGGTCCAAGTGGCCGCGCTTTCGTGCTGGCCTTCCCTGCAGCATCCGCCTGGTGCCCAGGCATTACCGATTCATACTCCGCGACTGCATGATTGCGCCGCTTAACAGGGACTCATCTCGCCCCCCTAGCTCCGGAGCCGCACCTCGCATCTGGTGCTTCGGGTTCCATGCTGCCGCCATGGCTTGGGACAGCGCTGCGAGACGGGCCTGATCGTAGCCGTGGCGATTCAGGGTGAACAGCGCGATAACTGGCAGGATTGATCTTACGCCACATGTCATGCGACCGACCTGCCACGCCCGCGACAATCCGGCTGCCAGAGCTGCATTGGCCTGTTGATAGTTTGTGACGATTCTCGCTTCGCCAGAAGAGCTCATTGCCTGCATCCTTTCCAGAGAAGGTGGAAGCGCGGCCGCATCGTCAGCACTCGTCCTTGCATCGACCATTTCGGCCAGATTGCACCAGGCGTCCCAAATTTCGGCGCGATCGGCCAGTACGCGCCGGAACAGGTCGGCGAGCACGGCCTCGACGAGTGAAGTTTGTTCATCGCGCAACATGCCTTCATCGACAAGGCGATCACGCTTGATCCACAGAAGGCTATCGAGGTTGCAATAGGCATGAACCGCCTTCATGCATTGCGGGCCACCGAACTGTCTATACTCCGGCTCGTACGTGCTGCAGAAATGACGCAGGATGTGGCCTCTGGATTTTGCCTGTCGCAGCAAAGGACGAAGTGTTGCCGCCAGCGCAGCGCGGTCGCCAAAAAAGCGAAGCCGCAGATCAGGCGGCTTCCGTTGGAAGAAAAAACCGGGGCGATATCGCGCCGGCAAATCTGCGATCGCGCGAAGAACAAATCGAGCCGCCGCCAAGGCCGAACCATCCTGACGCGCTAGTGCGACATTTAGCTGCACCCATTCCTTGGCAAGCGGTGCGTCGCGAAGCCGCGGTTTGCGGGACGGGTTCATTCGACCGACCGAAGCCGCGCCGTACTCACAGCGATCTGCTCATGGACCAGTGCATCGATTTGCGGCGCATAGGCCTTTTCGAGCGCGCACACCAGCGTGAAGTCGTGCATCGCCTTGGCGAATGCCTTCCGGGAGAGCTTCCGTTTCAGCAGCCATGCAGTGAACTCGTCCTCGCTCTCGAGCCCGAAAGATCGCCGAAAGTTCGCCGAAGCTGTGGCGATGTCCGCCTCAGTGAGGCGGATGCCGGCGCGTTCCGCATCATGACAAGCCAGAATCCGGAGCAGCACCTTCTTGCGGACAACGGCCAGTGTCTCGCCGCATTCGGTGAGCGCGGCGTCCGGATCGGCGGCCTTGATCAGACCGCTGACAGCGTGATCAGTGTTCATAGCGCTGAGGCGTCCCGCGCCTCGGGATCTGGCACGACGTCCAGCAATCTCTGTCGCACGAGTTTCAGAACGAGTGCTTGCATTTCCGAGCGCATTTCTGGAGTTGCTGCAAAGCCGGCGAGGTCGGCGAGGATTGCGCGGCCCGGCCGGTAGCGCAGATCTTCGCCAAGGCGTTTGAATGACAGCGGATCCATCGTCACGCTGCTTCGCCTCGATGTCACGGTGCATTGGTCGCCGTCATGCTCGATGATGGCTGCACGGTTCCAGACTAGCCGGTAGCGTGAACCGTCGCGACGATCCGGCACGCTGACCCGATGAGGGAAGCCATTTGCATGGTATCGATCCGCATAAATCAGAGACCACTCCTCCTGGGCAGGCCAGAGCACTGGAGGCCATGCGTGGTAACGCGCAAAACGCGGCCCGATCGTATCGCTGGCTTCACCCAGCAGTTCGGTGATCTCGGCACGCGACAGACCCCTGGTGTTCTCCCAATTCTTGCCGACTCCGAACAGAAAGTCGCGGTCCTGGGTCGCCATGTCGATCCGAATGCCATACGTCTCGGGTTCGGAGAAGTACGGCGTATCTGTCAGGACCTCCAGCTCGTGAATGTCGAAGGAATTGCCGGGATCATCGAACAGCTCGGAGTTATCGGCGAAAAACGCGATCGTTCGGCGCGCACTCTCGCGGCTTTCTCCCGGAAAGCCAATCATCGAAAATACGTGGAACCGGATGCCAGCATCGCGGCAGTTACGCAGTACCGTCGGCGCGTTCTCGACGCGAATTCCCTTTTGCATACTGTCGAGCGTGCTCTGATCCGCCGACTCCAACCCGAAATAGAGCCGCCTGAGCCCGGCGCGGGCGAGCTTTTCGCACAGTTGTGACGTAAACCCGGGCTCAAGGCGGGCGTATCCGGAAAACGCAAGATCCGGTCGACCAATCGGTTCGAGCGCGTCCGCGATCCGATCGAGCACCCGCGGCGGCAAGGCTTCGTCGGCGAGCAGGAAGTGGCGGCAGTTGTACTTTCCGGCCAGCACGTCGATATCGGAGGCGAGCCTCTCGGCGGGCCGCGTGCGGTACCGCTTCGGCGAAACGCGGTTAATGAAGGGTATGTCGCAGAACGTGCATTCGTCGTGATAGCAGCCCTTGCCGACCATGACCGGAAGAACGAGATGAGGACTGAGATAGCTGTCGAGCGGCATGCCATCGAAATCCGGCGTCGCCAGCGCAGCATAGTTCTCGATATGCAGCCGTGTCTCGCAGATACTATCGTTGTCCCGGTATAGCAAGTTAGGCACCTTGCTCAGATCGTGAGCGCCTTGCAGCTGATTGATTAGCTCGAGCAAGGCAGTCTCGCCTTCCCGGACCACGACGGCATCGGCGAATTCACTGAAGAACTGCGGCAGCTGCGGTAGACGGTGGGAGACCTTTGCGATCGCGGTGCCGCCAAGCACCACCCGGAACCCCTTGCGACGCAGCTGTCTCGCGATTGAAAGACCTGGCATAATCTGCCAGCGGAGCGTCAGCGAAATACCGATCAGATCGAAGTCACCATCTTCAAGCCTGGGAAACACGTGGGCTTCCCAGTGGTCCTGAAACAGGTTGGCCCCGGGGTCAGCCGTGACCTGAAGCAGATCAGAGAGCTTGGTCGGGTCGATGCCCTCTACGTCGTATCGCAGGATCTCGGTCTGGTAGCGGACATTGCGCTCAAGGGCGAGCGAGGCGAGATCGAGTGCATTGTAGAGCCGTTCTCGTGCCTGATTAAGCAGGACCGGATTACAAAACCGCTCTGGATCGCGCAGCGTAGCAACAGCGTCCTGGATCGTTTCGGCCAACTCAGGTGCGCGCCGCGCGGTTGGCTCAAGCAGGCGGCGACGGCTGGACACCGAGTGCGCCGCCTTGCGCGCCAATAGCTCGCCGCATTCAATTAGTCGTTCCGGACGCAGCAGATAAAGCACGCCCTCGATATCGAGATCAAAAAGGGATACGTGAATGCCTGCTGGGCGCAGGGCAGCTGCGAGGGCGGGCAGCGGAAGTCTGGGAGCTCTCGGATCCCCTCCGGGAGGATAGATGAGCGCCACACGGAACATGCTCTTCAGACCATATGAAATTTCGGAATTTTTCGGCCGTACCAGGCGGATGACCTTGCCACCAGCAGAGAAACGCAGGTCGCAAATACAACAAGATGCGCGCGCACCGGGCTCACGACAGTGAATTTCGCAGAGCTCTCAACCCTTATTTGCAAAGGGCCAAGGACTCTGCGAGCTATTCAGTAAGTAGCTCGAACTTTTTCCGCAAAGTCCGAATTACCAGGGACACATCACGGTCGACGTCGCGACCTTGCTGAGATCGAGCTTCGGAGAGACAGCGGCCATGGCGACGGCGGAAACGTTCTGCGCGATGTGAACATGAGTCGCGGCCGGAAAATTGATACCTCCAGCCACCGTGTTCAGATCGTCAATACTAAGCTCCTGGTCCTGCTTGCTCTTGCTGAGCACAGCGACTTCCTCTTTCAGCTTCTTGACGTCCTCATCCGGCATCTTGGCCTGCGCGAGGATCTCGGGGCGAAGGTAGTAAACGTTTCCAGCATCATCGGTGATGAACAGACCATCGGGCTTCTGATCAGCCATGTTACGTCTCCTTTGCAATCAACGAAAGTGAAATCCCCAGGAGAAGGCTAGTCTAACGGCTTGGGATTGGCAATACGAGCGCATGTGACGCGACTGTGACGTCATGAAAGCTCCCGATCAGCAAGCGCTAATGCGAAATGCAGTGCAGCATCCGGAACATCCACGTCGGCATCGTTCATGGACAGAAAAAGATCGATGAAGTAGCCTAACCAGAAACTTAGTCGGTTGACGTAGTCACTATCAGATTTCCGTTGGGTCTCGGACACCGCAGTCATTCATCGCGGACGCCGAGTCAGCAGGGCCAAGAGCCCGTGTCACTTCGCTCACGTCGTTTCATAGCTCATGGGAGACAGGCAATGCGTGTTGCTGAGACCGTCGAGAGGACGAAAGATCATGTCGGCCGATGTGTGCGCATTGCAGACGTGCTGGCGCTTTGGGCGATCACAACACCGGAAGCTGAGCTGAAGACGTTGTTCGGCCGACATCTGTACTGGGCGATCCAGGCTGCAGAGCGCCTGCGATTGCGCCTGGCCGAACTGGCTGTCGACATCGATCCTCGCAAGATAACTTCGCCTCGAGCGGCGGATGATTTCAGCGTCTGCCATGCTGCGCTGCGAAGCCCAGACAAGATGACCGTACTTTATCAGCAGGTGTTGCCTGCTCTTCAGGCATCAATGTCTGATCACGCCCGGCGCACCGGCATCATTGCTGACGAACCAACGATACGCATCCTTGAAGACCTGGTTGCCGGGATCACGCTGATCAGAGAGCAGGCGGAGGTGGCGTACCGAGAGGTTTGCCAGGCTTTTCCGGACTTGGAGCGTGAGCAATATCCAGCGCCCGACCTGCTGTCGCGGGGAATGCCATTTCGTCCGGCCCGCGACCGGCGCTTCTCTGAAGCCGCGGCTAATCCGAACCTGACCGATACGGTCAAGTTGCTACACGTGTTCTATACTGATCTCGAGCTGTCGACCATCGAGGCATGCAGCAGGATGATCATTGAGTTTCCGACGATGCCGTGGCAGTTCGTCATCGACATGGCTCGCCAGTGTTGGGACGAAGCGAGGCATGCGGAAGCATTCCGGAAGAGGCTGCTCGAACTGGGCGGTCATCTCGGTGCCTACGCTATCTCCTACGCTCTCTGGGAAATGGCTGCTAACGAGCCGGTCGACGTCAGTCTGGCTGTGCAGCAGCGTGTCGGCGAGTGGATAGGCGTGGACGGCGCGATCTGGCAAGCGCAGCAATTGAGGTTTGGCGGCGACGAGGCCACAAGTCTGCTGTTTGAATTCGTGACGCTCGACGAAATCACGCATGTGGCATTCGGCAACACGTGGCTGCGCGCGATTACCGGCAGCGATTCGAGGCTCAAGCAGGTCCACGATCTCGCGCTGGACAAACGCTCCGCCTGCGGCAAATCTGTGAGTGGCCCATTGACGTTCCCCTACAATGACTGGGCCTGCGAACGGGGCGGATACACGCAGGAGGAGCGCGATGAACTGCGGGCCCGCTTCCTCAAATATGGCAGCCAGTTCAAGAGCCCGGACGACCAGCAAAATCTCGGCCGGGTTGCCGCCGCTGGGCATTGACGCATTCAGCTGAGCCGCACCGCTGACGGCCAGAAGCAATCTGGATCTAGAGCTAGCCGCCCGTAGCGCGGCTGGAAAAAGCTGGGATTGAAGTAGCTGGTGATCTGCTGACCGCGCTCTCCAGTGATGCTCCGCCGGAAGCCGACATAGGTGTGGAGGCCGTTCGCGACGCCGCGGCCTCGCATCAGAGCGTCGACGACGGGACGGTAGGCGTCGGCGTGCAGGCCCGCCTCCTCAAGCAGCGTTGCGATTCGCCGAGCTGCTATTCGATCATCAGAGCAATACGGGTAAAGGGGCAAATACATTGTCATGGCCGACGGGCTCGATCGCCCTGCGGCCGTCAAGTGATAGCAGGTCATCACTGGGCGCTGGTACAGAGGAGCGGTTGAGCCACAAACAATCCGGCAGGCGTCGGCAAAGGACAGCCCCTCTCGGATGCCCATGCGTTCGGCGCGCGAATCGAATACGCTTGGCGTGGTACGAAAATGACGAAAGTAGATTTTCGCGCGCGCCTTCGCGGCGGAGACGAGATCCACCGCGAAATGGGTGATCGGGTCGCCGCGCAGCTCTGGCAGCAAAGCGTGGACGCCGTGGCCGACTCCCAACAGCTCAAGAGCGGTCGCGACCACCCTGGCGCTCGCCTCCCGCCCCTGGGCGGCTGGATTGAAATAGACTTTGCAGAGAGGCGCAGCATGCTCTCGGTAGTCGACGGCGTGCCACATCGCAAACAGGGCATTTGGATCAGTCGGCCGAAACACGTTGCCGAGAGCTTCGATCAGTTCGAGACTGGCGGGGCAGCCGTGCGCCATCTGCTCCGAAAGCCGTTTGCCTGCGCTCCAGTATGTTTGCGGCGAAGGCAGAGGGTCCTGCGCCTCAATCAAAAAACGGACCCGCGTGCCGTCGGCATCGAACGATGTCGAAAACTCGATCGGAGTGCAATCGTCGGTTACGCCGGACCAGCGTGGTGGCATTGGCAGGCGCTCCAGGCCCGCGCTCACGCAGAGGTTTTCAAAGAGAGCAACGACTTCTTCGCGCTGATCGATCAGACCTGCCGCCGTGCAGATGTCGCCCAGCTGAGCCCGAGCAATCTCAAGAGCTTCGATCATCCCGCTCATGTGGTCTCGTTAACGCTCCCACTCAGACGCCTATTCGCCATGCTCGGCTTTGCACGATTTTGATCGAATAGAGATAGGTCGCGATCGGGCTCTCGTACCAGCTTGAGCTGCAGCAAGTTGGCTCGGATCAGCTCGTCGACCATGCGTCTGAGGGTCTCGCACGCTTGCTCGCCCGTCCCCGCGAGGTTCAGTGCGAGGGCCGCCGAGACGAATTCCTGGGCGGTGCTCGGCTGCCCGGAACCGAGCAGATCGAACGCGCGCTCCGACAACGTCGCGACCTTCGATCTGGAGATCACACGAATTTTGTCGGTATTCCTCTCCACCAAAACGTCAGGACACCACACAAGCGTGAACAGCGACGGGTCGTTATCCGCGGGGAGTGTAGTTCGAAATGGAAATTCGCGCCCCGCATATCGGTCGGCATAGAGGACCGAAAACTCCTCGAAACCCGGCCACAGGTGCAGGTCGCTGTTGTGAAAGCGCGAGTAGATTCGGCGCAGCGTCCCGCTGTACTCGCTGACGAGCCGGACCACCTCTTCAGACCGAAGCCCTCTCGTATTGGACCACTCACTACGAACTCCAATCACGAACTCCTTGTCGAGCGCGGTCGCAGGGATCTCAAGGCCAAGCCGAGCGGCATTGGCGAAATACTCGGTGCGCAGTTCGAGACCGAAGGGATGAATGTCGAAACTATTACCTGGATGGTCGATGACGTCGACGTTCTCTTCGAAGAAGCGGAGCGTGTTGCGCGCACGCTCCTCGGTCTCCTCGGGGAAGCCGATGATCGAAAAGATATGAAACAGGATGCCGGCATCGCGGCAGTGCTTCAGGACAGGCCGCACATGCTCGATACGCACTCCCTTTGTCATGTGATCGAGGGTGGTCTGATCGCCGGATTCAAGCCCGAAGAAGAGCTTGCGCATGCCCATGCGGGCTAGCTTCTCGCAGAGAAGCGCTGTAAATCCGGGTTCGAGCCGAGCGTAACCAGTGAACGAAAATTGTCGTGCCTCATGCGGCGCGAGCGCATCTGCCAGTTTGTCCAGCAGTTTGGGCGGCAACGCCTCGTCCGTGATCTCGAAATGCCGACAGCCGAACCGATTGCTTAGATCGACGATGTCCTGAGCGATCTTCTCAGGACTCCGGACTCGGTAAGGTTTCTTCGACACGCTATTGATGAACGGAATGTCGCAGAACTTGCATTCGTTAAAATAGCATCCTTTGCCTACGAGGATCGGTAGCACCGGCACTGGAGTGAGGTAGTCCTGCAGAGGGAAACCATCAAAATCCGGCGCCGGCAGTTCGTCGACATCTTCGACATGGGTACGCCCGAGGCGCGTCCGGCCCTCGCTGACATATACAAAATTCGGCACCCGGGAAAAGTCGCGGCCTGATCTGAGCTGCTCCACCAGCTCCAGCATCGCGGCTTCGCCCTCATAAACTATGACGCCATCCGCGAAATGCGCGAAGAAGTCAGGGACTTGCATAAGTTTGGTTACAAACTTGCTGAACACTGTTCCGCCCAGCACGACGAAGAGCCCGCGCTCACGCAATCGCCGGGCCAGCGTGAGCCCCGGCAGAAGCTGCTGCCGGTTCACGATCGAGATGCCGACAAGGTCAGGCTGGTCGGCGACGATTGACGGCAGCAATTCCTCTTCCCAATAATCATCGAAGAGGTTGCCGCATCGGTCCCCTGTCGCGGCGATCAGGTCAGGAAGACTCTGCTCGTCGATGCCATCGATGTCGTAGCGGATCGGACAAAGACTGTAGTGGACTGGCCGCCCCGCGGCCGCACTGGCAAGATCAAGACCATCCTGCAACCGGGCGCGGGCCGCCCGGAAGAGGTGAGCGTCGTAAAACTCGACGGGATCGCGCAGGGTTGCGAACGCGCGCGGAATGGTCTCGACGAGCGCCTCGCTACGGGTGAGCAGGCGCGACATCGTGGCTGGGTCCATCCCGCTCGGTCGACCACCTCGGAAGCTTGTCAGATGTCGTTGGATCGCGTCCGCGTGCAGCACGGCCATCAAGCCACCGATGTCCGCATCGATCAGGCGGGTGGGAACCCCGGCCCGACGCAGAACTGCGGCAAGGTAAGGCAATCCGAGATGAGGGGCCCGCGGGTCGGTCGCTGGCGGGAAAATCAATGTTACTTGCATGCGCAATAATCACCCGCGTCTCGCGTGCTCGTCACAGACGTGGTTGAAGGGATCTCAGGACCGCCTGTGTACTCTCAATGAACTGCTTGGCCTGCCGCGCCTTGTCAGCCGATAATTGGCTGCGCGCGCATTGATCGGGCACGTCTGAAAGGCGCTGGCGTTCTGTTTCGAGAATCTTCAGGGCGTTGTCAACGGCAAAGCGCAGCACGCCGCGAAGGGCATCGTCGTCGAAGTCCTTCAGATTGCTCTCGATGGTGATCAGATATTCGTAGCTCTGCAGCTCACCCGCGATCTGCGTCAGACTTCGCAAGGTCGATCGAATGCAGTCGCCGTCGGTCTGCGACAGGTCAGGCCGCCGCGAGATCATGGCGATGTCTGTCATCACGTCGGTGGACAGCTGCTTGATCGAGGAGATCCGCTCCAGGTCAGCCTGGGTCAGAACCCGGGCTTGCGCTACATGCTGCAACGCAGCAGTCGAAAGCAGAGCGATAATGACGGCGGTTGCGGTCCGTGTCACGAACCTTGCTCGGGTGCGACGGGCGAAACTGACGGCAGGAGGCATCTCGGATGACCGCTAAAAAAGTCGTCGAGCTAGTATAGGCGAGCGCTTGTTGTCGCACCAGTGCCCGTCCAACCTTCAAGTTGCTGAAGAGCAGCGGGCCCTGAAGAAGTTGATGCTAGTCAGCATGGCCGACCCTCCTGTATAGTTTTGCCACGAGGAGCATCGCAAAGATCCGGCTGGGCTGATCTGAGTCGAATCCCGGTCTTGAGCACGCGGCGGCAAAGCGGACCGGTTCGATGAGCGATCAGCCAAGCAAGACATTTCGCGCCGTCGCTCTGGAACGTGCGACATCGCTCGAACAACTCGATCATCTTGTCACGATCACGCGGCCGTTCGACTGGATCATGGCCGCCGTGGTTCTGCTGGGGGTCGGCACGGCGGTCACGTGGGGTTTCTTTGGACGTCTGCCGACCCGGGCGCAGGCCGAAGGAATCTTCGTCAGCAGTGAAGGACGCGTAGTGGATGCCGTTTCGGGCGCCGCCGGCCGCCTCGCATCGATCGAAGTCGCCGTCGGAGATCGCGTCACGAAAGGACAAGTGATAGCAAAGGTCAGCCAGACAGAGGTTGAGCAGCGCTATCGCGATGCGATTGAAGTCCGCCGCGAACGCGACAGCGAGCATGAAGCGCTTAAAGCCAAGACTGCCGCCGAGCTGGAGCTTAAGACTCAGAACTTCGCCAAGCTGGAAGAGGCATTCGTGCAGATCATCATGGCGACAGATCAGCGCATAGCCTACCTCACCAGTGATCTTGCAAATCTCGAGGGGCTGCTTGCCAAAGGTTACACCACTCGGCGCAACGTCGAGGACCGTCGCCGCGAATTGCAGGATGCGCAGCAGCGCAAGGAAGACACCAAGAACGAAATTCTCAAGCTGAAGGCTCAAAAGACCGATCTTGAAACGCAGCGCCAGCGGGAGATTGAGCAGTCCCAGTACCGTGTCAACGAGGCGCGGCGGACTGTCGAAAAGCTTGCCAGCGATTTGGGGCGCGACACCTCCGTAAGCAGCCCGATCGAGGGACGAGTGCTGGAGATCAAGGTGTCGCCTGGCTCGGTACTGAATGTCGGGACCCAGGTCCTGGAGGTCGAAACCGAAGGGTCGGCGCTGGACGCGATCATCTACGTACCGGCCGACAAGGGCAAGAGCGTCAAACTCGGCATGGAAGTCCGCCTGGAGCCACGCACGGTCAAGCGCGAGGAGTTCGGCACCATGGTCGGCACGGTCCAGTCAATTTCGGACTTCCCCATGACTCCGCAGGGCATGTCCGCCGTCCTGCACAATGACAGTCTTGTCACGCAGTTCTCTAAGAACAGTGCGCCTTACGCGGCGACCGTGCGCCTGCGGCGAGATGACAGCACTGTGAGCGGATATCGCTGGGCTGTGGGCAAGGGACCTGCCGTCCGGTTGACCAGCGGGACGTTGACCAAAGCGGAGATCACGACCCGAGAGCGGCGTCCTGTCGAATTGATCATTCCGATGTTCAAACGGCTCACGGGCATTTCCGGGTAAACATTTGTCGAAGAGATAGTTGGTTGATGTTTCGAAACATTCGAGGGTGGTTCGGTCGTGGACCTATCAGGCGGACCCCAACCATCCTGCAGATGGAAGCAGTGGAGTGCGGTGCCGCCGCGCTCGCGATGGTGTTGGCCCATTACGGCGCATGGATTCCGCTCGAGAGATTGCGCGTTGCTTGCGGAGTTTCGCGCGACGGGAGCAAGGCGAGCAACATCGTCAAGGCTGCGCTGAAGCTCGGCCTCGCGGCAAAAGGCTTCCGCAAGGAAGTATCGACGCTGCACGAACTGCCGATGCCGTGCATCATTCACTGGAATTTCAATCATTTCGTGGTGCTTGAGGGGATTGACGGTGACCGAGTCTCGATCAATGACCCAGCAGTTGGTCGTCGTCTCGTGGACATCGCTGAGCTCGACCGCTGCTTCACCGGTGTAGCGCTGGCCATGGAGCCAACCGAAGCGTTCCGCAAAATAGGAAGCAAGCCAAAAGGCTTCCAGCTTCTGCTACGAGAATTGCGCGGCTCACGTGGCCCGCTTGCCCTGGTGATCGCGGTCAGTCTCGCTTTAATCATTCCGGGCCTCGTGATCCCGGGATTTTCCAAGATCTTTGTCGACGAAATTCTGATTCAGAACAACGAGAGCTGGCTCAAGCCGCTGCTGATTGGCATGGCCGGAACGGCAATTGCCCGGGCGCTGATCGCCGGTCTGCAGCAGTCCCTGCTCCTGCGCCTACAGACCAAGATGGCGGTCGTCATGATCAGCCGGTTTCTTGCGCATGTCATATCGCTGCCGATGGATTTTTTCGCCCAGCGCCACGCCGGCGACATCGCGACTCGCGTTGCCACAAACGAGCAGATCTCACGCCTGCTCTCCGAAGGTGTCGTAACCAACGCCCTAAGTCTCGTCTCGGTGGTCTTCTTCGGCCTCGTGATGGCGATTTACGACCTGCTGCTCACTTCTATCGTGGTCTGCTCCGCAATCCTCAATCTCGTAGCTCTTCAATTCATCGGTCAGCGGCGCGAAGACGTCAGCAGCAGCCTCGCAATGGAGCGGGGTAAGCTCGTCGCAAGTACCATAGGCGCGGTTCGGACCATCGAAACATTGAAGGCTTCGGGGCTGGAGGACGATGCGTTTGCGAGCTGGGCCGGCATCCAGGCGAAGACCTTGAATGCTGATCAGGAACTTGGCCTGTCTTCGAACATGCTTGAGATGCTGCCGACCCTGCTTTCGGGCCTCACGATTGCTGCCGTGCTCGGGATCGGCGGCCTGCGTGTGATCGAAGGATGGCTCACGCTCGGTGGGCTGGTCGCGTTTCAATCCCTGATGTCGAGCTTCTCGGCGCCGATAACGAATCTCGTCAGTCAGATCAGCAGCCTGCAGACGATCAAGGGCGGACTTCAGCGTTTGGAGGACGTCTACAATTATCCCGTCGAAGCACAGGCAGAGAGTAGCGCGGATCGAGAGTTTCCCGCGAAGCTGATCGGCCGCGTCGAGTTGCGGGATATCGTGTTCGGCTACTCGATTCTCGAGCCGCCGCTAATTTCCGGGCTGTCGATCACTGTCGAGCCCGGCAGGCGAGTCGCGCTCGTTGGTCCGTCTGGCAGCGGCAAGTCGACGCTCGGTCGACTGATCTGCGGACTCTACAAGCCCTGGTCGGGCGAAATTCGCATCGACGCGCGGGCCTTATCGGAGATCCCCCGCGACGTGTTTGCTAATTCGATCTCCTATGTCGACCAGGACATTTTCCTGTTCGAAGGGACGGCGCGCGAGAACTTGACCTTGTGGGACTCGACCATTCCGGAGCCTGAGATCTCACAGGCGCTGAAGGATGCCGCGGTACACGAGGAGATCGCCACCCGCATCGGCAACTATGATTGCTATGTCAACGAAAGCGGGACCAACTTCAGCGGCGGGCAGCGCCAGCGCATCGAGATCGCGCGCGCGCTTGTGTCCAACCCGTCGGTGGTCGTGCTTGATGAGGCAACAGCCGCTCTCGATCCCATCACCGAAAAGGCGATCGACGACCAGCTGCGTCGCCGCGGGTGCACCTGCGTCATCATCGCCCATCGCCTGAGCACGATCCGTGATTGCGACGAGATTATCGTGCTTCAGCAGGGCAAGATGGTCGAGCGGGGCACCCATGAGCAGCTGTTGGCCATGAACGGGGCGTACAGTCAGCTGGTGGCGCAGCAATGAACCAGCCGATTTCGCTCACGCCTCAAACTCTGGACGCCTTGACGTCGCCGTTCGTGCAGGGTGAGCGGGTGATCCTGGACACCCGGCAGCCGGTGACACTCGACCGGCGTGGCCGTATTTTGCAAGTCGTCTCGGGTCACGTCGACGTTTTTACAATTGGGACCTCAGGTGGCGCGCAGACAACGCACCGCCAGCATCTGTTCCGGATAGAGCAGGGCTCGATGTTCGCCGACGTGCTTGATGGTAGTGATCCGTTGATCCGAATGGTTGCTATCGGGAGCGCAGGCGCCGAGGTCCTCGTCACCGGCTGCGCCGGTTGCAGTGACGATGCGTTGCGGGGCTGGGTGATCAGGCTGTCGCGGCTGATCGCAGGTGCCTATCCCAGCTGGGACATGCCGGAGGCGACAGGCCCCTTGGCGATTGAGATGGGCTCCGGCGAAAGGCGGAGAGGACCGGCCCGCAATGTCCTGTTTCTATCCCTGATAGATGGAAGCGCGCGACTGATGGGCCAGGAGCCGCGGTTTCGGCCCGGCGGGCCGCCGGTCCCGCTTTCGTCAGGGATGTGGGTTGAGGCCGGCGAGGAGTCATGCACGCTTCTGAATGCAGGTAACCTTGCCGGGCCCCAGTTGCACGCGGTGCTCGAGCAATTTCACCTCGTCGCGGCCGCTTGCCTGCGCGAGCAGCTGTACGTGGTCCCCAGGGCCGAACGGGAGCGACTCGATCGCAGGCAGGAGCTGACTCGCTCGCGTGCCGCCGAGATGATCGAGCGCCTGTCCGCGGTCATTGTTTGTCCAACGGCGCCGATCAAAGTCAAGTCGATCAGCTTTTCCGAGGATCCGCTGCTGGCTTGTTGCAGAGCTGCGACCCAGGACCTCCACGTGCAGATCCAAGCGCCGCCTACGCGGTTATCGCAACAGCGGACCTATGAAGACGTGATCGAGATCGCCCGGGCATCGCGACTCCGCGTCCGCCGTACCCAGCTCCGCCGGGACTGGTGGCGGCGGGATGCGGGGCACATGCTGGGCTGGTTCGGGCCTTCGCGGGATCCCGTGGCGCTGCTCTGGAGTAAGGGGCGTTACGTCATGGTGGGGCCGGAGAACGGTAACGAGCGCTCCGTCGATCATGCGCTAGCACAAGACCTCGACCCGGAGGCCGCCACCTTCTATCCAACGTTGCCATCCTCCAAACTTAAGTTTCGTGATCTGCTGTTGTTTTCGTTGCGGTTCGTGCGCGGTGACATCAAACGGGTCGCGCTGGCCATTACGGCGATCGGGCTGCTGTCGCTGGTGACGCCCCTGATTATGCAGGCGCTCGTCAGTTCTGTAATCCCGCGTACCGAGATTGACCAGCTGGCATTTTGCGCCGTCGCGCTGGCCGTCACCGCGATCGGGGGAGCCGGACTTCAGCTGATGGAAGGCACCGCGATGCTCCGCCTGGAGGGTCTGATCGACTGGCGATTGCAGGCTGCAGTGATCGATCGGCTGCTGAAATTGCCGGCGTCATTATTTCGTGATTATACCGTCGGCGACTTCGTCAGCCGCGCGCTTGGCATCGACGCCGTTCGGCGCGTCCTTACCGGTCAGACGCTGCGTAGCCTGATGGCCGGACTGTTCTCCTGGTTCAGTCTGATGCTCATGCTTGTCTACGACGCGCGCCTCGCGCTCATCGCGATGGCCCTGCTGCTGGTGCGGGCGGTCGCAATTATCGGCACGAGCGGGCTGCGCGTCTATCAGGAAACTCAACAGTTCAACATGCAGGGCAAAGTGGAAGGCTTTGTACTGCAAATTCTCGGCAGCATCGGCAAACTGCGCGTCGCGGCCGCGGGCGTTCGCGCCATGGCGGTCTGGTCACGACAATTTGCGGTTCAAAAGCGGCACTTCATCGCCTCCCAACGTGCCGCCAATGCGCTCTCGCTGTTCGAAGGTTCCTACCCGACTATCGCCACACTGATCCTGTTTGGCTATGCCGCTTTCAACCACAACACGCTGCTGCAGGATTTCGGCGCCTTTCTCGCCTTTCTGGCGGCCTTTGGCCAAGCGATGGCTGGCGTCGGCATGTGGGCTAATGGCGTCAGCGCTTCGCTGGTGGCCATCCCCCACATTATCCGCATGCGGCCGCTGGTGACCGCGGAGGTCGAACTCGCGGATGATCGTAAGCCGCCGGGCGCGCTGTCCGGTGCTGTCGAGTTTTCCCGAGTGACCTTTCGCTACATCGCGAACGGGCCATTGGTGATCGATAACATGACGCTTCGTATCGCTGCCGGTGAATACGTTGCCGTGGTTGGACCTTCCGGCAGCGGTAAATCCAGTTTGTTCCGGTTGCTGCTCGGCTTCGAAAAGCCTGAGATGGGCGCGATATTCTTCGACGGCAAGGCACTCGATACGCTTGACGTAAGCGCAGTCCGACGACAGTTGGGCGTTGTTCTGCAGAACGGCCGTCTTGCCACCGGCAGCATCTTCGAGAACATATGCGGCGGCCAGCCGCTGCCGCTCGATCAGGCCTGGACAGCGGCACGGATGGCTGGCCTCGATGCCGACATCAAGAAAATGCCGATGGGCATGCACACAGTGATTGCAGAAGGGGTCAACACCCTTTCGGGCGGACAGCGCCAGCGCATCATGATTGCCCGTGCCGTCGCCCGTCGGCCTCGCATTCTGCTATTCGATGAAGCGACCAGTTCGCTCGACAACCGCTCGCAGTCGATCGTCAGCGAATCTCTCGGGGCACTGAATGTCACGCGGCTCGTAATCGCGCACCGGCT
This sequence comes from Bradyrhizobium sp. Ken01, assembly GCF_055807355.1. Taxonomy (NCBI): domain Bacteria; kingdom Pseudomonadati; phylum Pseudomonadota; class Alphaproteobacteria; order Hyphomicrobiales; family Nitrobacteraceae; genus Bradyrhizobium; species Bradyrhizobium sp. Ken01. The sequence continues at coordinate 16,160 of NZ_JBVVPC010000043.1, read as the reverse complement.
TAGCACGGTCCGGCAGGCCGATCGCATCATCGTGCTGAGCGAGGGAAAGGTGCAGCAGAGCGGAACGTTCGACGAACTGAGCGAAGCCAAGGGCCTGTTCGCCGAGTTCGCGCGCCGGCAAATGTTATGAAAGAGGACAGAAGCGGACAAGGGCGTGATCATGCGTAAGGTCCTCTACATCTTCGGCCTGCTAACCGATAGCGACATCGAGTGGCTGGGCAGGAACGGGAGCTGTCGCCGTATCATGAGTGGAGACGTCCTCATCGAAGAGGGGAAGCGGACGGATGCGCTGATCTTGCTGCTCGAAGGCGAGGTTCAAGTAACGGCGAAAGGATTTGGCGACATCGCTCGCATGGGGGTTGGCGAGATCATGGGGGAAGTGTCACTCGTCGACTCGGCTCCCCCATCGGCCTCGATCGCAGTCATCTCCGACGGCCTAGCGCTGTTCGTTGACAAGACCCTGCTGCTCAACAAGCTTGAGCAAGACGACGGCTTCGCGGCGCGCTTCTATCGTGCGCTTGCAATCTTCCTCGCGGACCGGCTTCGCGCAACACGTCAGCCGACCACCAACAGGCTGGTGGACCTCGCCGGGATCTCCCGGGACGAACTCGACGTCGGCATCATGGATCGCGTTGCTGAGGCGGGCGAGCGCTTCAAGCGCCTGCTTCAGGCACTCGGTGTTCAACAGGCTCAGTGATTCATCGTTGCGATTAATTTCCGCTGTAGTAAGTTTTGTCTGAAACAGCAGGCAACTCGAGCGTCTCATAAGGATGGGTGACCACGCCGGCTATCACTCGATCACGTCATCAGACTGCGCGAGCAAAGCGTCAGGGAGGGTAAGCCCAAGGGTCTTTGCCCGTCTTAACGTTGATGAACAAACCTGGTTGGCCGCTCGACTGGCAGATCAGCAGGCTTTGCCCCCTTCAGTACGTTAAAATGCTGAGGGAAGGCACCGCCGTTGCTGCCAGACTGGCGGGCCTTCAACCCCAACCACAAGGCCGCGTATGTCCCCCACGCCTCCGTCCCAAGCAGAGAGCTGCGCGAACGGCACCGGCACAACCACGCAAAGTGATGGTGTCAAGTTTTTCCACCTTCAATTAGCGTGAACTTCCGACGCCGATCCGGCGGGGTTTCCGTGGGCAGCGCGGGCGCCCCGTCCACAAGCTGCGCAATCGTCCAAGCCTTATCAGCGATCCCCCAGTTGTCTTCGCTGGCGTCGTGCGCAGGGCTTCGTGAGTGCGGCACAGATCGTAATGCGCAACGTACAAGGCAACTGTCGCAACGTGATTATCAAGCTTCTTAGAGAAGCCATTGGTGAGGCGGGTACTTGGCGGAAGTGAGCGGCGGCGGCATCAAGGGCGCGCTTGAGGGAGTTTGCCGCAAAGACGAACCAACGTCTGGCGGTGGCGGTAAAAGCGACCCGGCCCAAATGTTTCAACAGATTTTGCAGCAATTGACCCAACCTGGTTAGCCAAGGGGCCGCCTCGGTTTGCCGGCCTTTTTCACGTTGGTGGAGCGCTTCCTTCGCGCCAGCCCTAGATTATGCCTCGCATGATCCGCGCGAACATCTTCGCCAAAATAGTGCTTGCTCCCGGTGGCACTTGACCTGGGCTCAGCCGTCGGTGTGAAATGTCGTCGAAATAGAAATAGCCATTGCGGCGCCCATTGTCATTCGGCCTGCAATATTGCCCCCCTAAGCCGGGGGATCGGCGTCCAAAATTTGCAAGCCGATTGACAAAAAGCGATCCTGCAGCCGAATGAGCAGGGCCAATGAAGCCGCAGCCGTGATCGCTTAGTGTCATGCAGAAGGATGCGGTTTCGCCGCCAGCAGTCTTCAAGTAAACCGCGATTGGACAGCGACCTCCACGGAAGCACCGGCCGAAGCCAGATGCGGACACAGAATTCTCGACTTGCGGAGGCAATCGATCATGCTGAGAGCAAATTACTACTGCCAACGAGACGGTGAGTGCACCGTGTCACGCTCCGATTGGTCGAGGCGCCCGCCACGGGATGGCGGGCTTAGAACTGTCCAGTGCGCGTACGAAGCTATTGCTGCAGCGCCTCGAGCTTGGCGTTCTTGCCATCGACTACCTTGAACATGACATAGTGCGGCTGCATCTGCCCGTTCGGCAGGAACTGGATGTCGCCGAACACCGTCCCCTTGACTGGCTTGCCGCGGATCGCCTCCGCAACGGTCTTGCGATCAAGCGACTTTGTAGACTCCACCGCCTGCGCCCACACCTGCACGGCGGCAGCGCCCAGCGCGGCGCTCTTGTCGGGAGCGGCTCCATAGGCCTTCGTGTAGGCAGCCACGAATGCTTTACTCTCCGGAATGGTCGTGAACGGCGGCAGGTCGGGGAAGAAGATGTCCGCTGAGATCACGCCGTTATTGGCATCGCCGGCCACCTTGAACACCGTAGTCAACATGATGCCGACGGCGCCGACGAAGGTCGATTTGACGTCGGCCTGTCGGTATTGCTCGACCATCGCCGGCAAGCCTGAAGAATTTGACGAGTTGGTGACGATAATCGCGTCCGGATTGGCGCCCTTCAGATTTGTGAGTTGGACGCGGAAATCAGTATCCTTGAATGCGAATTTCTCGGTCATGACGACCTGACCGGAGAAATTCAGCTTCTTGAACTCGGCTTCGACGGCGGATTGGAAGCCGTTGCCGTAGACGTCGTTCTGAGTCAGGAAAGCCACCTTCTTCGCTTTCATGGTCTCGACGACATATTTGGCGATCACGGCAGCGTCAAAGCCGTTCGAGCTGTTGATGCGGATCGCGTACGGATTGGTTTCGCCGCTGAGGATCAGCTCCGATTTCGAGACCGCCGTGATGTCGAGAACGTTGCCCCGAGCGAGGATCGGCTGCATCGCGAGCGTTACTGGTGAGTTCCAGCCTTCAATGACCACGTCGGCCTTCTCGGCAATCATCTCGTTGGCGCGGCTGACACCAACTGCGGGCGTGCTCTCGTCGTCCTTGGAGATCATCGTGAGTTTGCGGCCGAGCAGGCCGCCCTTGTCGTTGATCTGCTGCACCATCAACTTGACCGCATTAGTCACGGTCTGTCCGTCTGGGCCAGCGCCGCCGCTCAGCGGGAAGATGGTGCCGACCTTGATGTCCTGCGCCATCGCCGGCATTGATGCGAGACCCGCCAGCAGCGCGAGAGCCAGTTTCGTCTTGTGCATGCTATTCCTCCCAATATGCGTCTTCAGGACTTCTTGGTAATACGGCGATAGAGGCCCACAAGACCGGTGGGCCAGAAGATCAGGACCAGTGCGAGCACCGATCCCAGCACGATCTTGTTCCAGTCACCGCCGAGCGAGAAAAGGTTCTGCTGGGCGATCAGGAGTGCGGTGCCGATCAGGGGCCCCAGCAGGATGCGGCGTCCGACCAGCACGATGGCGGTGAGCATGAGGACCAGAAAGTAGGATTCGAACATGTCCGGGCCCACATAGGCGCGCTGATACGCGTACAGCCAGCCGGCGAGCCCCGTGATCGGCGCGGATATCACGAATACTGCGAGCCTGATCTGGCGTGGATCGACGCCAAGGCTTGCGGCGAGTGCCGGGTTCATCTGCACCATCAGCGCAGTGGTGCCGAGGCGGGAGCGACGAAAACCGGCGATGAAGGCCAAAGTCAACACAAGCAGAGCGAAGGCGATCGGCCAGAGATCCTCTTGCATCGCGCCGGAGAAATTCGTGAAGATCAAAGGCAACTTTAAGGGCGGAATGCCGACGATGCCATCGGAACCGCCCACCGCGTCCCAGTTGAAGGCGATCTCGTAGGCGACGACGGCGGCCGCGTAGGTCACGAGCGAGAAAACGAATTCGCGGGTCCGCAAGGTGACTGCGCCGAGGAAGGCGGCTGCCGCGAGGCACAGCGCGATTGTCGTCGCAGCTGTGATCCATCCGTTAACGCCGTAGCTAACGGACAGGTTCGCGGCTGCATAGCCGCCGATGGCCCAGAACACGGTGTGCCCGAGGCTGACCTCGCCGAGATAAGACAGAATGATATCGGCGCCGTAGCACATTACCGCGAAGATCGCGATCGTGGTCAGCGTCGAGTAGACAACCGAGGTGCCGCCGAGCAGGCGCGGCAGGAAGAAGCCGATGACGACGGAAGCCGCGATTGCGACCAGGCGCAGGAACGGGATCGATAGCGGCCGGGGGGCTTCGATAGTGGTCATCTGGTCGCAAGCCCCGCGGGACGGATTACCAGCAAAGCCAGCAGTAGCGCAAAGGCAGCCGCCGTCGTGTAGGCGGGCGCAACGAATGCGCCGAAGAAAGCCGTAAACAGGCCGAGCCCGATGCCGGCCGCGAGCGCGCCGCCGATCGAGCCGATACCGCCTAGCACGACAACGACGAAGGTCATGATAACCTCGTTGAAGCCCATGCTGGTCAAGATCGGTGAACGGGGCGCAACCAGCGCAGCGCCCAGAGCCACCGCAGAACATTCGAACATGAAGACGAGCAGATAGACTGTCTTGGCGTTGATCCCGAACAGCTCCGCGAGCTTGGGGTCCTCGGCGACAGCGCGAATGACCGCGCCGAAGCGGGTACGCTGCGTGAATACCCAAACGGCGCCATAGAGCAGAATCGTCACTACAAGCACAAGCACGTCCTGCCAAGTGAACCACAGCGTACCAAGATCCACCTTGGCGCGCGCCAATGTTCCGGGGAGAATTTGCGGATTGCCGCCGAAGATCAGGGCACTTAGGCCCTGGAGTACATAGCCGAGCCCGAGTGTCACGATCATCAGGCTGGTCAGGTTCTGGGTCATCACCAGGCGCATCATCGCGCTTTGCATTAAAAGGCCGGTTGCTCCGAGCACCACAATTGCCACGAGGATGGCGAGCGGATAGGGCAGACCTAGCTTGGTGATGGCGTACCAGGTGACGAACGCCCCGAGCATATAGAGCTGACCATGGGCGAAATTCACGAGGCGCGCCACGCCTAGCAAAATGGTCCAGCCGAGCGCGATGCAAGCATAGCCGGAACCGAGCACGATCCCATTGATGATCTGCTGCGCGACGTTCATGTAGGCGCATCCGCGATGGTGCCGAGATAGGCCTCGATGATGCGGTGATCGGTCGCCATTAGGGCGGCCGCACCTTCGCCGACTACGCGCCCGCGTTCCAGCAGATAGAGGTGATCGACCACCTTGAGCGCCGCTTTCACATTCTGCTCGACCAGCAGCACCGGCAGCCCGCGATCCACCAGCAGGCGGATGCGGGAGAGCAGGTCGGTGATCAGGCGAGGCGCGAGCCCTGCGGAAGGTTCATCCAGCATCAGCACGCGTGGTCCGGCGAGCAGGGCGCGCCCGACCGCAAGCATCTGCCGCTCTCCGCCGGATAACGCCGCGCCTTTGTGCGAGCGGCGCTCTGCGAGCCGAGGAAAGAAGTCAAAGACCTCGGGGATGGTGAAGAGGTGTCTGCCCGTCGTGTCGGCCGGCGCGCGTACCAGCGCGAGGTTCTCATCAACCGTCAGTTCGGCAAAAATGTTCTTGCCCTCGGGCACCAACGTGAGGCCGCGTCCCACCCGGTGGTGGGCGGCGAGCTTCTCGATGTTGTGGCCCTCGAGCTGGACGTGGCCTGTTACAACGGCGTGGCCGCGTGACCAGCCGGCCAGCGCGTTGACCAGCGTGGTCTTACCGGCTCCGTTGGCGCCAACGAGGCCGATCATCCGGCCGGCTGGAACGTCGATATTGACGCCTGATACCGCAACATTGCCGGCATAGCGGACCGAGAGATTGTCGCTGCTCAGCACGCCGGTCATTCGTCGCGCCCCAGATAGGCTTCGCGAACCCGGGCATCGCGTTGGATCTCGGCCGGCGTTCCCGTCGCCAGCATGGCCCCCTGGTCGATCATGACGATGCGGTCGGCGATTGACATGATCAGGTCCATGTGATGCTCGATCACGACAAGGGCGAGCCCGCGCTTGCGCAACCCGATCAGAACATCGGCGAGCTTCTTCATGTCGCCTCCGCTGAGGCCGGCGGCCGGCTCGTCCAGCAGCAGCACTTTTGCTCCGGTGCCATAGGCAAGTGCCACCGACAGCAGCCGCTGCACGCCATAGGGAATGTCGCCCGGAAGCTGGTCATGGTACTGTCTTGGGATCCCGAAGAAATCGAGCAATTGTGCCGCGGCGATCTCGGCGGCGCGGCGGGTCGTGGCCTGCCGCCAAGGTGCGAAAAGCGAGGTCATCAAATTGGTCGAGAAGTCGCGGAAGATCGCCGAAACGGCATTCTGCAGAACGGTCAACTCGCCGAAGAACGAGTTCTGCTGAAAGGTTCGGCGCAGGCCGCGGCTGGCGAGATCGAATGTTTGGAGCGCGGACACGTCGCCGCTATCGAGGAAGGCACGGCCTCGATACGTCACGGCGTTGGTAACGGCTGCAAAGCAGGTGCTCTTGCCGGCGCCGTTCGGGCCAATGATGCCGAGGATCTCGTTGCTATGAACCGACCAGCTCACGTCGCGCAGCGCGACGAGGGCGCCGTACTGGACGGTCAGGCCTTCGACGCGCAGCACCTCGCCGGCACTCGGGCGCGTTTCCCCGGAACTTGCCACCCGGCTGTCCATCCCTTGTTGTTCGGATCGCAGCGGTGGCGACCGATGTTATTGGCGGGCAACTAACGGGCAATCGATGCGGATCAAACTGCGGAGAGAAGCTGCCTCGCAAGGGCATCGTATTGCTGACAGACAGCGAAAACTTGTGCTGACTGGTTGCCTTCAGCAGCCTGTAGCGCGCACAGCGCACGCTCAACCCGCGGCAGCAGCTGGTTCGCCCGGGAAGCTCCTGCAGAATTGTCGCTCGGCGCGTACCTATGCAGGGCGCGAAAACCGCCGCGCGGCCCAGGCGATCGAATGACCTAGCACCTCGTTAAGATGCCCTAAAGCATCGATTAAAACCACTTGTTTCCCTGGACGAACTAGGCTGTTTGTGGGGGAGACCATGAACCACGAACTCATGTTCGCGGCACTGAACGCCACGAACGAAGCCATTCTACGTTCGGCGAACAGCTCCGAACTTTATCAAAGAGTTTGTGATGCCGCGGTCTATGGCGGCCACATTCGGATTACAGCTGTCCTGTTCCCGAATAACACGGGGTCGCTCGACGTCGTCGCTGCAACGAGCGAGGATGGATGGAGATGCTACCTGCTCGATGCGGCTATCGCTGGCACCTAGCAACCGCGAAATTCCGTCCGCCGAAACCGGGCGACTGAACAGAAAACCTTGAAACTCATGACACTTGAAATCCTTTAGAATAGCGTCTTGTTGGGCGGTCTCGACCCCTTCGGCAACTACGGTGAGACCAAGCGCCTTTCCAAGCGTGATGATGGCTACGGAAATAGCGCGGTCTTGAACGCTTTCACTGACTCCTCCAACGAAGCAACGGTCTATCTTTATCGTGTCGATCGGGAAGCTTTTCACCAACGAGAGAGACGAATAGCCCGTTCCGAAGAGAACGTAGCAGGCCTGCCGGCAATTCGAGGACACGTCAATGTGGCGAGGAGCCCAGCGTGTCGGCTACCCGAGCCCCACGTTGTCCCAACGGTTTTTCACCGCCGGTAGTGGTGTCTCGAGCAGTCTGATGCTCCATCTCCGCATCGATCTCAGCGCCCAGGAGGATGACAATGGCGGAAATCCACAGCCAAGTCATGAAGCCGATGATCGCCCCAAGCGAACCGTACGTTTCGTTGAACTTGCCGAAGTTCGATGCGTACCAGGAGAAGGCTCCGGAAACCGCGATCCAGAGCAGAGCCGCGATCGCGCTTTCCCCAGGTGACCCACCGCCAACGCGCCGTCTCTCGGCTTGGGCCGTAGCGATAGATTAGTGCCAGCGCGAGCGCCAGGATAAGGAACATCGCTGGCCACCGTCCGATCCGGAGCAGAAGCTCGCCTGCACTCGACAAGCCCACATAGCTCAGTAAAACCGGCACTGCCACGACAGATCCAAGAGCGACGATGATGAAGGCGATGCCACCGAGCGTAAAAGCTAGTGAGATGGCGTTGAGCTTGAAGAAACCACGCTTCTCCTCCTCGCCGTGGACGATGTTCAAAGTATCGAACAGGGACTTCATGGCCGCGTTGGCACTCCAAAGCGAAGTGACAAGGCCGATCGCAAACGTAATGCCCAGGGTATGCGAACCCTTCGAGGACACCTTGGTGAGCTGCTCGCGAGCGATATCGATCGCACCGCCCGGCAGAAATCCGCCGAGCTGATCCAGGTGCCGCGTTATGCTGGTGGGATCGGCGAAAAGGCCATAAACGGCGACAAGCGCGGCGATGGCAGGAAAAATGGCGAGGATGCTGTAGTAGGTCATGCCCGCCGCCAGCGCCAGGACACGGTGCCTGGAGATGTTCGTGTAGACCCGCAGAAGGATGTCCTTCCATCCCCGCGCCGGGATCTCCGAGGGGGTTGTCGCCTGGCGGCCGCGGTCCTGCTCAGCCCCCTCTGATCCAGGGTGCGAGAAGGGAACAATGGATGGGCTCTCCTGCCGATCCTGGGCCGTCGGCAGCAAGCGATCCCAGACGACCGCAATGCCGAGAAGCGCCAATGTGGACGCGAGTGACCGACCGATCGACTGCCGCTCTGAAATGTCCGGGTGTTTCGTCATGCCTCTGTCATCCTCGCCTCACGAGCCGGGACAACTTTGGTCCGATCACGATCGTTCCTGTATCGCTTCGCCCTAGGCGCACGCCAGTCGCGGATTTTGCAACCGAGGACGATCCCGGGCAACGAAGCCCTAACCGCATTTGCAGCGACGATGACTCAATCGCCGCGCATCAGGCCGTAGAGACGACCCACAGAGCCAACCCCGTGGTCAGCGCCACCAACATCCTCGTGGAAAGATCGCCGGTAGATCCGCGGGGCCACGTCTTTCGGACGGACATAGGAGAGCGACAAGTCCGCCCCGATAGGAGCTGAGATCGTGTGACATTCGGCTTACCTCTGTGCCATTCACCGGCTGAACAGACCTCCGCGGGAAGGGTTCCCACGCAACAGAGCCGACGAGGGGCAAAGCTGTTGCGGTAGGCTCGACGTCAGGCCGAAGGAACGTGCCGCGGCCTCGATCTAGCTCGCTTGTGATGCCCCCACCGCGGCAGTGCTGCATGGCGCGATCTCCTTACGAGCCGCCGCTACACACACGTTCACCGCCTCGCGGAGCGAGGTGACGTAGTAATCCGCGCCGATCAGGGTCTGAACCTGCCGGTCTTTGACAACGTCATCTTCAGCCGGCCACAATCCGACAAGGATGGGTACGCCCGCCGCTCTTCGCTTCAACCGTTGCAGGAGATAGCGCAGGTGCGAAGGGTTGCCTCGGATATCGAGGTAGGAGATGCAGATGATGACGGTACCTGTCACGTCGAGCGCGGTGATGGTTTCGCGCGATGCGGCGTTGTACCTAGCGACCCGCGCGCCAAGACCATGCTTGCCAAGAAGTTGCGCCAACATTGCAGACGCGGCCTCGTCGAGCGGCCCTTTGCCGGCAAGGCACAGCACGGGCGCCGCTCCTTGCCATCGCGCCGGAAGTGCGGATTGGCGGGGACTGTGTTCGGGCGGGGAATCACTTGGGATGTCCCGTTGATCTCTGGGTGTGCCGGCAGGCTGAGTGTCTCGTGAGGGCGGATTTTGATCCTCGTGCTCGGCCAGTTCGCCGATGAGTCCGTTTATTGTATTCCGCACACGTTCAAGATGCCTTTGCCCGATCACGCCACGTTCGGCATCGTTAGCCGCCAGCTGCAGGCCTTTGAGAGCGACTTCGTCGTAATAGGAAGACAGCGATCGCTCTTTCAGCAGCAGCTCGGCGTGATCCTGGGCCTCGTCCGCGTCTCCCGCCAGAATGCGCTGATAGAAACTCTCGATTGGCGTGAGCGGCGGGCGATCTCCAAGCAGGATGTCCAGGAACTCTAGTCGATCGACATATCGGCCGAGCACGACCAGGCACAGCGTAAGCGGCATCGAGAGCACCAAGCCGATCGAGCCCCAGAGCCAGCTCCAGAAGATCGCAGATACCACGACCGCGAGTGGCGAAAGGCCGGTGCTGTGGCCATAAAGGATCGGTTCGATGCCCTGGCTTACTCCAAGTTCGACCACGACATAGAGGACCGCTGTCCAGATCGCCATCGACCATCCCGGATCGACGGCTGTCGCGAGCGTGATGGGCAAGCCCGCTGATATGAACGAGCCGATGTAAGGCACAAACCGCAGCAGCCCGGAAAGAATGCCCCACAGCACAGGATTAGGCACGCCGATGAAGAACAATCCTCCGCCGATGATCACACCGAATGCCGAATTCAATCCGAGTTGAGCCAGGAAGTATCGGCTCAGCCGCTGTGCGGCGTCGTCCAGTGCCACCGTCGTCCGATGGAGGTCCGTCGCACCGAACAGCCGGATCATCCGATCGCGCAGATCCTCCTTCTGCAGCAGCACGAAGATCGAGATCACGAGGACAATTCCCAGCGTTGCGAACGGCGATAGGATAGGAGAGAGATACTTCTGGAGTAGCTCGAGCGGGCTCGATCTCTCTGGCTTTGAGCCGGGCTGGTCACCTTTCACGGGCTGCTCGGCTCCAGCCGAGCCTTGCGGTGCCGTCTGTCCCGGCTTCGCATCGTAACCCACACGCTCAAGCAGGCCAGAAGCCTTTTCGGCCAGGTAGGTGCGGGCGGCTTCGATCTTCTTTTCGATCGTGCCTGCATATTCAGGTGCGCGGGGTGCCAATTGTGCGACCTGCGATCCGATCAACGTCCCAATCGCACCGATGATGGCAATCGCGGCAAAAACAGCAATCAGCACAGAAGGTACCCGTCCCAGTCGCCACCGTCGGAGGAGATCGACTAGTGGGGACAGCACGAACGAAAGAAGTATTGCGGCCGTGATCGGCACGAGCACTTCGCGCGCCAAATACAGCGCCGCTATTACGACGACCCCTATTTGAAACGACAGAACTGAGGCGATGGCTGGCGCCTCCGCGGCCGGAACGCTTTCCTGCAATGGATTTTGGGGACGCTCTGTCTCTGCCACGGAAAGCAACCCAATCGCTGAGGCGGCACCAGCTTGAAGGTAGTCGGCGAACAGTTCGGCGCAGCAAATGTTCCTGGAGCGGCGGACGCGCGTCGACGCGACTCTGCGGAAGCCGCGATGGCTCAGCCAGCACCGAAGCGAACCGCTCGGAACGCTCTAGTGCGAAGTGAGCTTTTCGAGCGTTGCTTGGAGGAGTTGACCATGAGCCGCGGATTGCCATCAATGACGGCCTTACTGGGGATGCTGGCGATGGCCGGCTACAGAAGCGACACAAACTAGCCGAGCTCTTGGGAGGCACCGCTCTGGGACGTCCGCCGGGGCTCATCCGTCCCTCCAATCTCGGTGCCCTTCTTGGCGGCGCGGGAGCCGGTGGGTCGATCAACGGCGGAATTGGCCAACTGCTCGGGGATTGGACCGAAAAAGCCAGGGGAGGTGGCGCAGCCATGGAGCGTCCTCCCGCGCATCACGCTCTCCCGACATCCCATGCACCGCGTCGCAAGCGCAGCTGCTCGCTGCGGCCCTGGCTTCGGCATATCCTCCGCTTGCAAAGCCCGGGAAAAGCATCATGCCGCCGAACGAGGTGGTGTCCCACGTAGTTCGCTCCAGTTGAAAGCAGCTAGGCACCTCTTGGGCGACATCGTTTGGCTGATGCGCAGCGAGGGATCATATCATCAGCCGTCGGCGCCGCGGCCTCCGAAGAGGGGGGATCAGCTCGGGAGCGTTGCCGTTACACCCGAAAGTGCCCAAGAAGGGTTTCCGCTCCGATCCGAGCGATCCCAGCGGAGTACATCCGGGGTCGGCCGGGAAAAAGTGGAAACTTTCGTCACCCAAAGGAGTTGCTAAAGAACTTACATGTCCGCGTCTGGAGCTTGAGAATGGCCGAAGCCTTGTCGACCGCGACAGAGACAGCTTCGTCCGTCTTGTGCGTGGATGTTGTGGGTGCCGGCGACAGCCGTCCCTGCGCGCTCGAGGTTAATCTGCAACGGAGATGGGTGGGCCCCGACGGGGAAGTCGAAGAGCACGCCCGCTGCGGCTTCGATTACCTTGCCCAGCTTGCTCCGAACAAATGCTGAGCCGGTTGGAGGCGATCGTGGAGCGAATCGTCGTTCGGAGCTCGCGTCCCAAATGGACCCTGCTTGCCCTGTCGTATCTTCTTTCCGCGGTGGTCGTTTGCGTGGTGCGCTCTGGCTTCTTTGCGTTCGGGTAGAGCAGGTGAAAGGTCATCGCATGTCGTCTCTGAGAGCAAACCTGATACTGATTTTTGCCGCAGTATTGGCCCTCGGCCCGGCAATGGGTGCCGAATTAACTGTCGAGTCTGTCAACTCTGCAGAGCCGTCAAATAAGCCGCTCTCCACGGACAAAATGACCCCTGTCGCCGTCCAGCTGCAGGTCCTGCTCGACAGGGCGCACTTTTCGCCAGGCGAGATCGATGGCAAATTCGGAGAGAACGCGAGGAAGGCCTTGGCGGCCTACGCGGAGGCTCAACAACTGCCTACAGGCGATCGGCCCACGGACGAAGTTTGGAAGACGCTGCGCACGGACAATCGACCGATCATCTCGGATTACGCGATCACTGATAGGGATGTGGCAGGTCCATTCCTAAAGAAGTTGCCCTCCAAGATGGAGGACATGAAAGACATTCCGAAGCTTAGCTTTACAAGCCCCAGAGAGGCGATCGCAGAGAAGTTTCACATGAGTGAGCAGCTTCTGACCGCGCTCAATCCCGGCAAGAAGTTCGACCGCGCGGACGAAAACATCGCGGTGGTGGACACGGGCCGGCGCGAGGGCGATGATTCAGCCAAGGCCGACAAGGTCGAGGTGGACAAGACGCGCCAGAGCGTCAAGCTGTTCGACAAGTCCAATGCCCTGATCGGCTTCTACCCGGCCACCGTCGGGAGCGAAGAGAAGCCCTCGCCATCGGGCACGTTGAAGGTCACCGAGGTCAGCTCCAACCCGACATATCGCTACAATCCGCGCTATCATTTCAAGGGAGTGCGTTCCGACAAGCCGTTCACGATCAAGCCAGGCCCCAACAATCCGGTCGGCACGGTGTGGATCAGCTTGTCGGCGGAAGGATATGGGATCCATGGCACGCCCGAACCGGGAAAGGTTTCGAAAGCGGAATCGCACGGCTGCGTGCGTCTTACGAACTGGGACGCTGAGCGCGTCGCCGCCCAAGTATCGAAAGGCACGCCCGTGGAATTCGTCGCTGGCCCAGGTTGAGCGTCTGGCTTGCTGGCCGAGAAAGATGACGAAAGCCGCTGTGAATGCTTCGAGGCGGCGCACGACTAACGGGAACCAAACCTCAGGCAGATCGAACTATTCATCCCGAAGTCGTTCAGATGGCCTGCGAGGAGCAGTTCATCGACGCTCGTCAGAACCGGAACGATTTCCGCAGCTGCGCTCGAATGGTTGCCAGCGGCCGGGCTGAATTAACGTGATCTGTCCACGCGTAGCGTCGGCTTCCGGGATGTGTTCCCGCAGACTCTGCCCTGAATTGCTGCAGCTGCGGCCGGAACGTCAGTCCACCACCAGCTGTTTGACATCTATGAACAGGCTCTATCTGCTGGTCTTGGAGCACCAGATTCGAGAGTTGCTCGATACGGCATCTCGGCCTGCATCATGGTGGTCTGTGTCGTGCTTCAGATGGGCCTTACTGCCGGGCGTGTTCATCTCGGGCCATCTTCGACCACGGATCCGGCATCTTGGCGGCGCTCATCGCCGTCACAGTGGGGGCCTACCTCAGCTATCCCGGCGCATTCGCGCTCGACTACCTGTCGACCAACGCGCTGTTCTCGATCACCGCAGCCGCGACGGCGCTCGTAGCCGAATTTCAGCGCATCGAGCTCCGCCGCGTCATGATGGCGGACAAGACCAAAGCCTTGCTGCTGCAGGAACTGGCGCACCGGACCAAGAACAATCTCGCGGTCCTGGGGGCCATGATCCGGCTGGAGGCTCGTCATGGCGGGCCCGAGCTCGCGCGTCCGCTGGAAGCTACCGCACGCAGGCTGCAGGTGATGGCGGAGGTCTATGACCATCTCTCGCCGAAGGAGGACTCGCGCTCCGTCAACATGCGCTATTTCCTGAAACGTGGTCGAAAAGGTGTTCGAGTCGCTGGCGCCTTCCGCGCCTGTGGCTTTCCAAGTCTCATGCGAGGATTTCTCGCTGCCGCACAACCAGGCACTCGCGATCGGCATCATCACCAACGAACTCGTCACCAACTCGCTGAAATACGCTTTTCCTGACGAGACCGCGGGCCATATCACCGTCTCACCGTCAGACAGGGAAGGAATCGAGCTGTCGGTCTCCGACAACGGAGTTGGCGTTTCGGCCGCAGCCGTCCCGGGCGGATTGGGCTCTCGGATCGTGCAGCTGCTCACGCAGCAGCTGGAGGCGAGATCACATACGAACGGCTCAGCCTGGGGCTGCGCGTCCGAGTGCGTGCGTCATGACCAGCTTAGTTAGGTGGTGGCTCTTCCGACGCACGCAGTCGATCGAGCAAGGACTCCGGGGAAGGCGATCTCGCGGGTGGTTTCGGAGTGTCTCGCTTGGAACGTACTCGGCCTCGCCGGCTTTTCCCGTCCTGAGCCGGAGGGAAAACGTGATGAAATCGTCGCTGGTTCTCGCGTTCGTACTTGGTGCGTCGACATCGATGGCCTCGGCCCAACCGGAGAGATGGACCAGGTACACCATTCCACAGACCGGCACCTCCATGGATTTTCCATCCTCGATCTTCACGGAACAAGCTGGTCGACCCGACGGCTACGGTCAGCGCTTCCGAACCGCAGATGGTCGCGCCGACCTCACGATCCAGGCCGCGCCCAACGAGGCGAACGACTCACCCGCTACCTTTCTCGCGAAGAAGCATCCGCCCCCGCGCATCCAGTACAAGCGGGTGACACCCCGCTTCTTCGCGGTGTCCAGCTACAAGGGCGACAAGGTCTGGTACAACCGGTGCAACTTCTCGGGACGGCTGGTCCATTGCGTGCTGATCAACTATCCCGCCGAAGAGGAGCGAGCCTGGGACAACGTCGTCACTCGCATGAGCCTGTCTCTCAGCGGCAGGTAGGTGGGCAACAGACTTTTTCCAGCCATCGCTGAGACGGGAGCGGGGTGCTCTCGCAGTCAGTCCCTCGCAGGGCGCTGCGAGCCGCACAGGACGGATCCGGATTAGATTAGTCTGGTTCCGCAGGCAGCGATGGCTTGCGAGGCCGCCGCGCCCTCACTCCGCTGGTACCCTCTGGGTCGCGAGAGGGCGGACGATCCGGAGGGACGCGACTCGTTTTAGCTTGTAGCTCCAGAAGGTCGGTGAACACGTCTGCCTGTCGGCGGAGCTCGTCGGCGACCATCGCCGGCTGCGTGGAGATGGTAGACACCACGGTGACCCTGACCCCGCTGCGCTGCACCGCCTCGACCAGCGAACGAAAATCCCGGTCGCCGGAGAACAAGATCATCTCATCGAGTTCGCCGGCGAGTTCCATGGCGTCCACCGTGAGCTCAACGTCCATGTTGCCCTTGACCTTCCGCCGTCCGGATGGGTCGACGAATTCCTTCACCGGCTTCGTGACGACGCTGTACCCGTTGTAGTCGAGCCAATCGACCAACGGCCGGATCGAGGAGAATTCCTGGTCCTCGACCAGAGCCGTGTAGTAGAAGGCGCGAACCAGGGTGCCCCGGCTCTGGAATTCATGCAAAAGGCGCCGGTAGTCGATATCGAAGCCTAGGTTGCGGGCGGTGGCATGAAGATTGGCGCCATCGATGAACAGCGCAATCCTGCTTCGTCGGAGTGACATGGTCGCGACTCGCATTTAGCCGGCGCGGAAGCGATCCGGCCGACCTCTGATTCAAAAGGAAACGGGAGTTTGTGTCGGGGCGGCGTTGCCTGGCCGCTCACTCGGATTCCGTGAGACACGACACGAATGCGAGCTCCGACGAGCGAGAGGCTATATCCGATCTTTCTCGGATTCAAAAGCCTTTTTGATGAACGCTTGAACCTGCGCTGGGAACTCAAGACAATGCAGTAAGTGACTCGGCAACCGCCTCTAGTGCTCAAGTGAACCGCCCCGGGTTTGCCGGAGGCCATTTGGTTTAAGTTATGCCGCCATAGCTGGTTGTTCCAGCATGGCGTAGT